>CAJKFC010000172.1 GCA_905199135.1 uncultured Eubacteriales bacterium | reverse complement strand
CCGCCGATATAGGGCTCAAACTCGGTAAACAGATACATCAGATAATCCTTGTCTATTTTGTGCATCTTGGTTAGATCAAAGGAGGAAAATCCGGGAGTGTCCGCCACAAGTCCCCCTCCGTCCATGACATAGAGTTCCGTAGTCCTCGTGGTGTTTTTTCCTCTTCCGATCTTTTCACTTATGGCGCCCGTCTCCAAATGGATACCCTCAAACACGGCGTTCATTATGCTGGATTTTCCGACGCCCGAATTGCCCGAAAACACCGAGATAGAGTTTTCGGTGAGAGCCTTTATTTCTTTGCAGCCGAGCTTTGTCTCGGCGCTGCATTTAATGACTTTAAAGCCGCATCTGCTGTATATATCATACAGCTTGTCATTTGATGACAGATCAGACTTTGTAAGCAGAATGACCGGCTCCACATCCTGAAACAGAGCTATCGCGGCCATTTTATCTATGAGATAAGGGGCCGTCTCGGGCTCTGCCTCGGTGGCCGCAATGAACAGCCTGTCCACATTGGCGATGGGAGGCCTCACAAAATAGTTCTTCCTCGGCTCTATCTCAGAGATCAGACCGACATCGGCGTTCAGTTCAAACAATACGCAGTCTCCCGCTATCGGTGAGTTTTCCCTCTTGCGAAGTCTTCCGCCCGCCTTGCATTCGGTCACCTGACCTTCGTGCAGGACATAGTAAAACCCGCCGATGCCTTTGAGAATTATACCTCTTTTCCTATCACTCATCAGAATATCATTTCCTCTTCGAGAGCGACATTTCCTCCCACGACTATTTTCACCTTATTGCTTCCCTCATAGGCTACAAGGGGTATTTCGATCATACCCTCATCGGCATTGTGCTGCGCATCATACTGCACCTCGCCGTTGACATATACGGTCACTATAAAATCTCCCTCATAGGAAGTAAGGGGGAAGTTGATTATCTTTGCAACCTTTTTGGGTTCAACATAACGGCTTACCTGGAGGTCGACAGATGTTCCCTCCTGCACCTCCGACTCGGCCGGAATTGACTGGAAAAGTACTGTACCGTCGGGCTCGGTGCTGTCTACCCTGGTGACATTTCCCACCTTGAGACCTGCGCTCTCAAGTATTTTTCTTGCGCTGCTTTCACTTTCTCCTTTTACATTTGGAGTTTTTACATTCTTTATTTCCTTGCCCTTGCTTATGGTAAGCACAACCGTAATGTCTTCGGATATCTCGGTACCTGCAGGAGGAGTCATGGATATTATTTCATTCTGGCTGTATTTGTCGCTGTACTCCCACTCTTCCCTGAACGGTATTCCGAGCTTTTCCAGCTCTATCTCGGCCTGTCTGTACTCCATGCCCACAAGATTGCTCAGAGTTTCAGACTTGGCGCCCTTACTGACAACCACCTCTATGGTATCGCCTTCCTCGATGGTTTTTCCTTTTTCGGGCGTCTGCTCGATTATAGTTCCGGCAGTATATTTCTCGTCGTATACGCTCTGTTTTTCAACAATATTAAAACTGCTGTATTCTTCATCCTTTACAACATCTTCGTAGAATTTTCCGACGAGATCGGGCGCCTTGAGGGCGCTGCTCTCACCTGTGGAAAACGGATTGAGAATACTTATTACAAAATAGAGAAT
>CAJKFC010000171.1 GCA_905199135.1 uncultured Eubacteriales bacterium | reverse complement strand
AATCAGGGGTGTGATTACGATTGGCGATATTCAGGCGTTTATCCAGTATGTCAAGAACTTTACACAGCCGATCCAGCAGATCGCACAGGTAACCAACCTGCTTCAGTCCTCAGCAGCCGCTTCCGAGCGTGTGTTTGAGTTCCTCGAAGAGGAAGAGGAGCCGGCAGATAAGCAGAATGCCGTCGATAAGGTAAACCCCGATATGCTCAAAAACATAAAGGGCGAGGTGGAGTTCAAAAATGTACGCTTCGGCTACAACGAAGATGTCACAGTCATAAAGAACTTCTCGGCCAAGATAGAGCCCGGTCAGATGGTGGCAATAGTAGGCCCCACGGGCGCAGGTAAGACCACCATGGTCAAACTTCTCATGAGATATTACGAGATAAACGGCGGCTCCATAATGATAGACGGCGTCGACACGAGGGATTTCACGAGAGACGGACTGAGAAGCCTTTTCGGAATGGTGCTTCAGGACACATGGCTTTACAGCGGAACGATAGCCGACAATATAAGATACGGCAAGCTTGATGCCACCGACGAGCAGGTCAGACAGGCGGCAAAGGCCGCACAGGTCGACCACTTTGTCAAGACTCTGCCCGACGGCTACAACATGGTCATGGGCGAGGACGGCGGCTCAATAAGCCAGGGTCAGAAACAGCTGCTCACCATAGCGAGGGCGATACTCTCCGATCCCAAGATACTGATTCTTGACGAGGCTACCTCCAGCGTCGACACCCGTACCGAGATACTCATTCAGAAGGCAATGGCAAACCTCATGAAGGGCAGAACAAGCTTTGTCATCGCCCACAGACTTTCCACCATAAGAGACGCCGACACGATTCTTGTCATGAGAGACGGCGACATCGTGGAGGTGGGAAATCACGACGAGCTCATGGAGAAAAACGGCTTTTACGCCGAGCTCTACAAGAGCCAGTTTGAAAACTTCGACGAGGCAGCATCATAAAAATAAAACGGCGGGAAACCGCCGCTTTTTGTTGATATTCCACTTACACTATGCTATAATATTGGTATAAACTATATATTTTTGCCAATATCTTTATGAGAGCGAGGTGGAACTATGTACCCCAAGAAAAAGGAAATACAGCGGCTGATAACATATAAATTCACATTCGTTACTGTATTTGTCTTCTCAAAAATTGTACTTGATTTTATAGGTAATTCAAGACCGGACTATTGGTTTGACGCTGTCGTAACTGTCCTTAGATTTTGGATATTGGTGGCGATGTTTGTCATAAATGTTATTTGGACTAAAAAGAGCATTGAGTGTCCCAACTGTAAGGGTCATTCCTATTGGTTTGCAGAGAAGGTGGTCTGGTACTACGCCTTTCACAAGAGAAGAATAGCGAAGAAAACCCCTCCTCCCGAGTGTCCTCATTGCGGCAGAAGATATGGAGATTATACTCCGAAATAGTATTTTAAAAATAAAACGGCGGGAAACCGCCGTTTTTATTTTTGCAAAAATGTCCGCAGACTGTGGAAAATCTCGCCGCAGAATCAAATGCCACGAACGGAACGACACGGGGTCGTTCCCTACGGGTGCAGGCTTTAAAGACTTTTGCACATACTGAAAATTTTGATTGTAGGGAACGGCTGTATGCCGTTCCGCAGCGGCGGCGAGTGCCG
>CAJKFC010000170.1 GCA_905199135.1 uncultured Eubacteriales bacterium | reverse complement strand
GGACGGCACAATGCGTGACCTTCCCGAGGGAGCTCTCGTCATCGCCGACAAAGTGCGTCCCATAGGCGTTGCAGGCGTCATGGGCGGAGCCAACAGCGAGATAACCGAAAATACCAAGATGGTTGCCTTTGAGGCAGGTAACTTCGAGGGTGTTTCCATAAGAAACACTTCGAGAAAACTCGGCATGAGAACAGAGGCTTCCGCAAGATTTGAAAAGGGTCTCGACAGCGAAAATACCATGCCCGCCATCATGCGCGCTCTTGAACTTGTAGAGCTTTTGGGCGCAGGTACAGTCGTCGGCGGCATCACCGATGTATACCCGAGTCCCAAGCAGAAGAGAACAATTCCCGTAGACTATGACAGAATAAACGCCCTCATCGGCATAGAGCTCTCCAAAGAGGAGATCGACGGCTATCTGAACCGCGTCGAATGCACGGTTACAGACGGCGTCGCCTCCATTCCCTCGATACGCGACGACATCGAAGGCATAGCCGACCTTGCCGAGGAAGTTGCCCGTCTCTACGGCTACGAGAAGATCCCCTCCACAATAAACGCCTGCGAAGTTACACAGGGCGGTTACAGCGAGCGTCAGGTCTTCGAGGCAAATCTCAAGCAGAACTGCCGCGCCGTCGGTTACAGCGAGATCATGACCCTCTCCTTCATCGGCGAAAAGGTATTTGACAAACTGCGTATGCCCGAAAACGACGGCAGAAGAATAGCCACAGTCATCTCCAATCCTCTCGGCGAAGATCAGAAGCTCATGAGAACCACTTCGGTGCACCCCATGCTGGAGGTCGTTGCGAGAAACTACAATTTCCGCGCTCCCTCTGTAAGGCTTTTTGAAATAGCCAAGGTTTACAGACCCAAGCTCAAAGAGGACGGCACAGCCAACCTTGATGTACTGCCCGACGAGCCCAAGATTCTCACCATGGCATGCTACGGCGCCGGTGATTTCTACGACATAAAGGGCGCTCTCGAGGCCGTTCTCAAGTCCCTTTCCATATACAACTACTATTTTGAGCCTGTCACCGACAACTGCATGTATCACCCCGGCAGAGCTGCCGCAGTCATGTCGGAAGGCAATGTCATAGGCTACATCGGCCAGTGCCACCCCCTTATCTCCAAGGATTACGGCATCGATGCTGAGGTCTATATGGCCGAAATCGACACCGACTCGATTTACGCCCTCCGCGAAAGCGAAAAGACCTATAAGAGCCTGCCCAAATACCCCGCCACAACCCGTGACCTGGCTCTTGTGTGCGACGAGGACATTCCCGTGGCTCACCTTGAAAAGGCCATCAGAGATGTGGGCGGCAAAATGCTTGAGGATGTAAAGCTCTTCGACATATTCCGCCACGAAAAACTGGGGGCAGGCAAAAAGAGCGTGGCCTACTCCCTGACTCTCAGAAACAGCGACCACACCATCACAGACGAAGAGGCTGATAAAGTTATCAGAAAAGCTCTTATCAATCTTGAAAAGACCTGCGGCGCGGTTCTGAGAAGCTGATTTGGTTAATTTTAATAAAACGGGGGAATAATATTTTTCCCTCGTTTTATCTTTTTTTCTTTACTTTTAATGTAAAATATAGTATAATTACTATATTGATTTATCATCGGGAGGTTTCATATGTTCGAGGGTACAAGAAAATTTTCTGTCGGAGATGACAGCAGCGCTGAGATGAAAAAGATTCTCACCACTGTCTATGACGCTCTGAGAGAAAAGGGCTATAATCCAATAAATCAGATAGTCGGCTACATTTTGTCCGAAGACCCTACTTACATTACAAACCACATGGGGGCCAGAAGCCTTATTTGTAAGCTCGACAGAGACGAGCTTCTGCAGGAGCTTGTCAGAAGATATCTCTTGGATTAATGCTCATGTACGGTAAGGAAGCAAGCAACCGAAAACAAGAGATAGACCGCCA
>CAJKFC010000169.1 GCA_905199135.1 uncultured Eubacteriales bacterium | reverse complement strand
GAGCCGTTTTTGCCAAATGAATGGAGGTTATTTTATATTCATCTTTTTGAATACGCCGATTTTTTCAAGTGCGGAGTGCATGGGCTTTGCGAGAAGCACCGAGAAAACCGAAGCTGTGATGACATTGACTCCGCTGGTTATCATCTTGGGAACAGTTGCCACGAGAGCGGGGCCGAAGGCCGAGCCTGCCAGCATGAGGACTATGACGCTCTTGCCTATGTACAAAAGCCAGTAGCTCATGGCGCCCGAAACGGCTGCCACGATGTTGAGCTTTGTGTCGAGACCTTTTTTGCCGTTCATGTGGGAGATTGTGCCGCAGACAGCGCCCATTATGAAGAAGAATACAAGAGTAAAGGGAGCGCTCGAAACATAGGCGGGGGTGAGAAGGTCAAAAAATACGCTGCCTATGCCTGCCGCAAGGCCGCCGTAGAGACCGCCGAAGAGCATTCCGCCCAAAAGACAGAGAATGTTGCCGACTTTGAGGTTTGTGGGGCCTGTGGGGGTGGGGATCTCGATGCGGATAAAATAGGTGGCCACAAAGATGAGAGCCGCCATCATGCCTACAAATACCATCGGGTACAGGGCGTTAGTCTTTTTTTCGTTCATAAAAAACACCTCTTTACTTTTTTCTGAAGTTATTATACAATAAATGTGAGACTATTGAAATAGTCAGTTTTGATATTTTTTATGGTGTCAGATTGAGGGAAACATGAACATAGTTTTTGAAAAGGGTCTGCCCCTTTACGAGCAGATTTACAGAGCAATAAAAAAAGACATACAGGAGGGCGTGCTGAGTGAAAACACAAAACTGCCCTCCAAAAGACAGCTGTCAGACCAGCTGGGCGTCAGCATAAACACGGTGGACGGAGCATTGAGCCGCCTGCAAAGCGAGGGATATATCGAGATAAAGCCCAAAAGCGGCTGTTATGTCACAAGGATAAACGCCCTGCAAAGGCTCGACATCGCCCTGCCAATAGAGCATAGGGAGACGGGGGAGAGGAGCTTCGAGGTGGATTTTTCCCCCGCAGATGTGGAAAAGGAGCATTTTCCATATGCCGTGTGGCGCAGAATACTGCGTCAGACCTTTGACGAAAAGGACGGCGACATTTTGAAATACCCCGATTCCCAGGGGGATTACGGACTGAGACAGGCGATTGCCCTCTATCTGAGACAGTCGAGGGGCATAGACTGCCGCGCCGAGCAGATAATCATCGGCTCGGGCACAAGCTGTCTTTTGCGGTGCATATGCGGAATTATAGACAAATCGGCGTCGGTGGTTACAGAGGATCCCGTATACAACAGAGCCTACAATATTTTCAGCGGCATGGGGCACACCTGCCGCGCCATAAGCACCGAGAAAAGCGGTGAGATAAGGGGAAAACTGGAAAAAACAGGGGGTGATGTGTTCTATGTAACACCCTCCCATCAGTTTCCGCTGGGTTACAGCCTGCCCGCCCCCGTGAGAATAGAGCTTTTGAACTGGGCGGCAGAAAAAGAGGGCAGATATATAATAGAGGACGACTACGACAGCGAATTCCGCTACGGCACAAAGCCGCTGACCCCCATAAAGAGCATGGACAAAAACGAAAAAACCGTGTATATAGGCACATTTTCCAAGTGCATAGCCCCCTCTGTCAGGATAAGCTACGCCCTTTTGCCCGCCCCTCTTCTGGAAAGGTACAGAAAGACAGGTTCTGTCTACCTTTCGGCGGTGTCGGGCATGGAACAGCGGGCGGTGAGAGAGTTTATAACGGGAGGACATTTCGAAAGGCACATCAACAGAATGAGGAACATATACGCCAAAAAACAGAAAAAACTGCTGGAATGTCTGGGAAAGTCTGTAAAAATAATGGGCGAGAACGCGGGACACCACATACTGATAAGCCTGGATAAATACTCCGAACAGGAGCTTCTTCAAAGGGCGGCCGCCCTCTCGGTAAAGGTCTATCCCGTGTCGGGTTATTTTATAGGGGAAGTAC
>CAJKFC010000168.1 GCA_905199135.1 uncultured Eubacteriales bacterium | reverse complement strand
GGTGGAATTGAACCAAAATCCAACGACGTTATTCTGATTCAGATGCGGCGTCAGTCCCAGCTGGCCATTGAAAGCGCTGATGTTATTATTCTTGTAACCGATGTCCGCGAGGGTTTGACCGCATCGGATCGGGATGTAGCGGAGATGCTGCGTAAAAGCGGAAAGCCTGTAATCGTCGCGGTGAACAAATGCGATGCTATCGGGGAGCCGCCTGCGGAGTTTTATGAATTTTACAATCTGGGTATGGGCGATCCTTTCGGCATTTCGGCCATACACGGCTACGGCACGGGCGACCTTCTCGACGAGTGCTTTAAGTATTTCCCCGAGGAAAAAACAGGGGAAAAGGAGAAGGACGACAGAATAAATGTCGCTATAATAGGTAAGCCCAACGCAGGAAAGTCCTCCCTTATCAACAGGATAACTGGAGAGCAGAGGGTTATAGTCAGCAATATAGCGGGCACGACAAGAGACACGATAGACAGCAATGTCGACAACAAATACGGCAAATACACCTTTGTGGATACCGCCGGCATAAGGCGCAAATCCAAGGTTGAGGAGAGCATCGAGAAGTTCTCCGTCATGAGAGCCATGATGGCCATTGAGCGCTCCGATGTGTGTATCATAATGATAGACGCTCAGGACGGCGTCACTGAGCAGGACACAAAGATAGCGGGCTACGCCCACGACAGCGGCAAGGCCTGCATAATAGCCGTAAACAAATGGGATCTTGTGGAAAAAGAGACCAACACCCAGAAGGAGTATGCCGAAAAGGTGAGAATAGACCTTGCCTATATGACTTATGCTCCCGTGGTATTCATCTCGGCTCTCACAGGTCAGAGGGTCGAAAGCCTCTATGAGCTGATAAACGAGGTATACGAGCAGAACACAAAGCGAGTTACAACGGGACAGCTCAACAGCATACTTGCCGACGCAACTGCGAGGGTGCAGCCCCCCACCGACAAGGGCAAGAGACTCAAGGTCTACTACATGACCCAGACAGGCACAAAGCCGCCGACATTCGTGGCTTTCTGCAACGACGCAAAACTCTTTCACTATTCCTATCTGAGATATCTCGAAAACAGGATAAGAGATGTCTATGGATTTAAAGGAACTCCCATAAAAATGGTTGTGCGCCAGAGAGGGGAGAAAGAGTTTTAATGGAAGCTTTGAAATATATCGCCGTCTGTCTTTTCGCATATCTGTGCGGATCTTTTAACACATCTATCTTTATAAGCAAGCATCTCTACGGCATAGATGTGAGAAATTACGGCTCGGGCAACGCCGGAGCCACCAACACACTCCGCACTTTGGGCGTCAAAAAGGCCTTTGTGGTGCTTTTGGGCGACATCGTGAAGGTGGTTGTGCCTGTTTTGGCGGCAAGATGGGCGGGGATAGTGTATCCCGAGCTGATTGCAGGCTCTTTCGCCGTAATAGGACACAGCAAGCCGATATATTACGGATTTAAAGGCGGAAAAGGGGTGGCGTGCGCCGTCGCCCTCATAGGCCTTTTCGACTGGAGAATACTTCTCTGTCTCGTGCCTGTGTTTTTCGGTGTGTTTTTCCTCACAAAAATAATATCTCTTGCCACATTTTCGAGCATAATCGCCCTGTGGATTCTCGTGCTTGTATTCCACGGCGGAGAGACTGTTCCGATGATTTATTTCGCCGTCCTCGGCATATATATCTTCTATCTGCATAAAGAAAATATAAAAAGGCTTTTGAAGGGCACCGAAAACAGGATCGATCTTAAAGCCAAGCTTTTGAAGGACACCGAAAAGAAAAAATAGGAGGCTCTTATGAATATCACCATACTGGGAAGCGGAGGCTGGGGCCTTGCCAACGCCGTGCTTCTCTCAAAAAACGGCCATAATATAAAGCTTTGGTGCTTTATGGAGAGCGAGGCCGAGCAGCTCAGAGCCACGGGCGGAAACGAAAAGCTCCTGCCGGGGGTAAAGCTGCCCGAGGGAATAGAGATAAGCACCGACATATCGATGGTCAAAGGCGCCGACCTTATAGTGGTGGCCGGGCCGTCCTTCGG
>CAJKFC010000167.1 GCA_905199135.1 uncultured Eubacteriales bacterium | reverse complement strand
GGACGCTCCAGGGTGTGCCGGCGCATCAGGCGGCTCGGGCCGCCAGATTGGATTGCCCGTCCTCATAGGGGCTTCGCCCCTCTTGCCCCTTCGGGGCAATTCACCCCGTTTACAGTCTGGAGAGGGGGCATGGATAGTCTGTACTTGTCGGCACATGTCAGCCGATACGTTTCTGGTTTATATTGCTGGACCTTGTGCCAGACCTATAGGAAAACTTGCTAATATTGGAGACTGATGATATAATCAAAACGGTGATAGTATGGAGTACCGAGCATATAAATTTCGTCTCTATCCGAATAAAGAGCAGGAAGAACGGATAATTCGTATTTTTGGAAGTTGCCGGTATGTGTATAACCATTTCCTTGGAGAATTGAAAAAGCAATATGAGACAACTGGATACATCCATGTAAATATACCATCACGGAATTTAGAGGAATTGAGGGCGAAAGTTCCTTGGCTGAAGGAGACGAATCAGAACTGTCAAGAAAATGCGATTAGCGATATGAAAGTAGCTGTCCGAAAATTTTTGTCATTAAAGAAGCAGGGAAGTGATTCAAAATTCCCCCGCTTCAGAGCAAAGCGCGGCAGGCATCAAAGCTATAAAAGTATTAACCAGCGAAATAGTGTCGCAATCATAGATGGTGCTGTTAAGCTGCCGATGTTAGGGCCTGTAAAATGTCGTATATCCAAAACGGTCAAGGGAGATATTCTTTCGGCAACCGTATCACGGAATGGCAGCGGAAAGTATTTTGTCAGCTTACTTTGCAAAAGCGTACCTTTGCCCCATTTACCTACTACCGGGGCGGCGATTGGCGTTGACGTAGGTCTCAAGACGTATGCAGTTACCTCGGATGGTGTTGAATATCACAATCCTCAGTTTTTAGAAAGGAGTGAGAGAAAACTAAAAAGGCTTAAACGGCAGCTTTCTCGAAAACCAAGAGGAAGCAAGCGCCGTAATAAGGTACGGGTCAGATATGCTAAACAGTGGGAGCATGTTCACAACCAGCGGGATGATTTTCTCAACAAACTAACCACTCAACTTATCCGGGAAAACGACGTTATCTGCGTTGAGGAATTGAACATACAAAGTATGGTAAAAGATTCTCAACGGGCACAGGCCATTTCCGATGTGAGCTGGGGGAAATTTAGGCGACAACTGCAATACAAGGCAGAGTGGTATGGGAAAAAGGTCGTACCAGTCAGTAGGTATTTCCCCTCTTCTCAGCTCTGTTCCAACTGCGGCGCGAAATGGCCGGGAGCGAAAAATTTGTCTGTCCGGGAATGGACGTGCCCCGAGTGTGGTACGGTCCATGACAGAGACATCAACGCTGCAAAAAACATCTTAAAAGAAGGGCTGCGCCAGCTGGCATAGCCAATGTGTTCAAAGAGTAGGGCGGGACACGCCCCAATTTACGCTCGGGGAGACTATGTGTCGTTGAACCGAGAATCCTCGGTGAGGAATGTCAAGAGTTGAAATAAAAGACGGCCATCTCTACGGAGATGGCCGTCTTTTTTTGCGCACCAAGAGGTGCGCCGGTTGAGATTGTGAGCGATTTTGGTCACAATTCTTATATAGGAGGATAAACATGAAAACCTATCAAATTACGAACAACGCTGGAAAAACAATTACACTGACGCCTACTGTTGGCCTTTATAAAGTACATGATTTCATGGGCAAAGAGCTTCCGGGGCTCGCCGTTATTATGTATGAAGTCACACCGACTGGTCGACGGAAATACGATATCATTACTGTCTCATTCGGTGAGTTTATTGGGCCGAAGAATTGCGTCTATATCGACTTAAACAACAAACCGTGGGCAGAGCAACTCTTGGCGCAGGGCTTCGCAAAAGAAACGGATTTCAAAAAGAAAAGCGGTTTTTGCACCTATCCACTCTGGGAGCTGGACGAAGACATGTTGAATGAATGTGGGGGCAAGAAATACAAACAATATTTGAAGGCTCGTGAAGATTATATGCCTTTTTAATATAGAGAAATTTCCTGCTGGAACGGCCATCTCTGCGGAGATGGCCGTCTTTTTTTGCGCACCAGGGGGTGCGCCGGTTGAGATTGTGACCAATTTGGTTGCAAT
>CAJKFC010000166.1 GCA_905199135.1 uncultured Eubacteriales bacterium | reverse complement strand
CTTATGCCCTAAGGGGGCAGTGCATACTACCGGCACGGCCGGTAGTTATGATTGTGCTGCAAATAAAGGCATTTTTGTAAAAAAATCGGCATATTTAAACTTTATACGACAAAGGGGTTGTAAAAGCCTCGGGTTGTATGGTAAAATATTCTAAAGATGTGATTATTTGACATTTAATATACCGATGCGCTTGGAAAGGAGCCGCAAATGCGAGTAGGAGTAGGAAGCCGCAGGAGACGACCGGGAAAAAACATAATAATAGTCGTGCTGTTTTTGCTGTGCGTCGCCGCCGTGGGCTGGTATTTCCTGTCGGAGAGAATAGTCTTTACGGCCGACGGCATAAAGATAAGCTTTTCCGACAAAAAGGATGAAAAAGAGCCGACGGTGCCCACAGAGGATATAACGATAAATATAACCGAAAACGAGTCGGAAAGTGAAGGCGAAACCGAGAGCGAGAGTCAGACGGAAGACGAGCCCGATGAAGAAACCCCCGTACAGCTCAAAGCCAGGTGGATTACGGCGGCAAATCTCAAAAACACAGCCTATGTGGACAGTCTCATATCACAGGGTGTAAATCAGGTGGTCTTTACCGCAAAGGACACAGACGGAGTGGTAAATATTCCCTTTGAGTTTTCGGCGGGCAACCCAAACGGCCTTGTCAGCGGAGACGCCCAGACTGTTGCCGAGAATCTCAAAAAACTCAATGACAACGGAATATATACAATAGCTACGATATCGGTCATGCGCGACGCCATCATGACAAGGTCTTACAGAGCCGAGGCCATGTCGGTAAACAGCGGCGAGACATGGCTCGACAGCAATAATATACCGTGGTTTGTGCCGGCAAGCCAGACGGCTATGAATTACACAAAAGAGCTGATATCCGCCCTCGAGGCTTTGGGTGTCGATGAGGTCATGCTGACCAATTTCTCCTATCCCACAGTGGGAAGGACAGAGCTTATAAAGGCGGAGTACGCCCCTTCCCAGCAGGTGCTGACCGAGGCGGCGAAGGCCTTTGGGGATAGTTCCATACCTGTCGGCGTTCTCGTGTCGCAAAACGAGAAAAGCGGACAGAATATCGCCGAGCTTGAGCAATATTTTGACAGAATGTATGTCAGCGGAGTTTACGGCGGCGAAGCGGCAGCGGCACTGGAGACATCGCTTTCTCAAAAAGACAAGCTGGTCTGTGTGGTGGGCCCCGAGAGCGAGTGCTCCGAGGGAGTAAGCTGTGTTTATACCCAGTGATAAGGCAAAATAAAAAATCGGACAGATATCTGTCCGATTCTTTATTTTTGCGAAATGCCGAGTGCAAAAGGCTTTCGGAGTGATTATTCGTGGGGAGTTTCCTGCTTATGCTGCTCCTGCTGCTTGTTCTTCTCCTGCTTGGATTTCTTGTTGTTCTTTTCCATGAGTATTCTCCTTTTTATAATTTTAAGACCCGTTATCGGGGCTTGTGACAATATTTTGTCCGTAAAAACTTGATTTATTCACGGCCCTTGTGTTATAATGTAAAAGTGGAATTGCGCTGTTTCGGTCGTTTCCTTTCAAAAATAATATATTTTTAAAATACATTTATGTTTTAATAAGAGGTTAAATATGTCAGGACATTCTAAATGGAGCACTATCAAGAGAAAAAAAGGCGAGAACGACGCCCAGAGAGGTAAGATTTTTACAAAATTTGCCCGTGAAATGGCTGTCGCCATCAAGGAAGGCGGCGCAGACCCCGCAGGCAACTCCAAACTCAAGGATGTTATCGCCAAGGCAAAGGCAAACAATGTGCCCAACGACAACATCAACAGAATTATTCAGAAATACAAGACAGGCAATGTCACCGAGAACTATGAGAGCATAACCTACGAAGGCTACGGCCCCGGCGGAATCGCCGTCATAGTCGAAGCCCTTACCGACAACAGAAACCGTACGGCGGGCGAGGTACGCCACTATTTTGATAAATACGGCGGAAATATGGGCCAGACTGGCTGTGTGTCGTGGTCTTTTGACAAAAAAGGAATAATCGTCATTGACAACGAGGACGGAAAGCTGGACGAGGACACGGTCATGATGGATGCGCTTGATGCGGGCGCGACCGATTTTGAGGCAGACGGGCAGGTGTTCCAG
>CAJKFC010000165.1 GCA_905199135.1 uncultured Eubacteriales bacterium | reverse complement strand
TAAATTTTCTATATACTTGAAGAAATGAACAAAAATATATAAATTGTACAGTATGATATACATAAATTGTTAATTTTCAAACGAAAATATGAAAAAAAGTGCCTTTTAAGGCCTTTATTATGAATATTGCTTTTTATATTTGTCAATGTTATAATCGGCATATAGACGGAAAAGTCTGTAAATAAAATAGATAAGGAGACTCAACATGGAACTTAAAACACCGTTATATGACTGCCATGTGGCGGCAAAGGGAAAGATGGTTCCTTTCGCAGGATACCTTTTGCCCGTGCAGTATGAGGCGGGAGTCATCGCCGAGCACATGGCTGTCAGAGAAAAGGCAGGCCTTTTTGATGTGTCTCACATGGCAGAGATGACCCTCTGCGGCAAGGACGCCATGGAGAATGTCAACATGATAGTGACGAATCAGTGCGCAAACATGGTCGACGGCCAGGTGAAATACACCACCATGTGCTATGAAAACGGAACTACTGTTGACGATCTGCTGGTATACAAAATCGACAATGAGCATATTTTGCTGGTGGTCAACGCCGCCAATCACCACAAGGATGTGGAGTGGATAAAATCCCACCTCAAGGGAGATGTTGTATTTGAGGATATCTCCGACAATGTGGCTCAGGTGGCTCTTCAAGGCCCCAAATCCCTCGATATTATGAGAAAGATAGCCGACGAGAACACTCTGCCGACAAAATATTACACCTTTGTGCCAAAGTGCACGGTGGCAGGAAAAGAGTGTCTCGTTTCGAGAACGGGCTACACGGGAGAGTTCGGATATGAGATATACTGCGCTCCTCAGGATGCCGCCCATATCTGGAACGCCATAATGGAAAACGGCAAAGAGGAAGGACTTTTGCCCTGCGGTCTCGGATGCCGTGACACCCTGAGATTCGAGGCGGGCATGCCCCTTTACGGCCATGAGATGGACGATACCATAACTCCTCTGGAGGCAGGTCTCGGCTTCTGTGTCAAGATGAAAAAGGCCGACTTCATAGGCAAAAAAGCCCTCGAGGAGAGAGGCCCTGTCACAAGAAAGATGTGCACTCTCAAAGTAACAGGCAAGGGCATTGCCAGAGAGCATCAGGATGTCTATAAAGACGAAAATCTCATAGGCAAGACCTGTTCGGGCACTCACTGTCCCTATCTCAAGGGAGCTTACGCGACTGCAATTCTCGAGCTGCCATTCAATGAAGTGGGTACAGTGGTAGAAGTCGATGTAAGGGGCAGAAGGGTAGAGGCAGAGGTCGTTGCCACACCTATTTACAACCGCGATTAAAAACAAAAAATATATATTAAAGGAGAAATTACTATGAATATTCCCAAAAATCTCATGTATACAAAATCCCACGAGTGGGTTGAAATCGACGGCGATAAGGTAAAAGTAGGTCTTACAGAGCACGCCTCTGAAATGCTGGGCGACATAGTATTTATCAATCTTCCCGATGTGGGCGAAGAAGTTGAAAAAGAGGAAAATCTTGGTGATGTAGAGTCGGTAAAGGCTGTTTCCGAAATCGTAAGCCCCGCAACAGGCAAGGTCAGCGCCGTAAACGAGGAAGTCATCGACAATCCAGGTTCGGTCAACGGTGACCCTTACGGAATGTGGCTTTTGGAGATAGAAGATGTCAGCGACAAGCGTGAGCTTTTGGACGCCGAAGCCTATGAAAAGCTCCTCGAAGAGGAGGCATAATATGGGCTCTTATGTTCCTTCCACCCTTAAGGAGCGGGGGGAGATGCTCGAGGTGCTGGGCCTTTCCGACATAAAGGAACTTTATAAGGATCTGCCCGAAGAGGTGCTTTTGAACAGGGAGCTCAATCTGCCCGAAGGTCTCTCCGAGATGGAGGTTCGCTCGGTGATGGAAAAGACGGCGGCTCAGAACCGCGTTTTCCCCACTATTTTCAGAGGTGCCGGAGCCTACCGCCACTATATCCCCTCCATCGTAAAATATATCCCCGCAAAAGAGGAGTTTCTCACCTCCTATACCCCATATCAGGCCGAAATAAGCCAGGGAGTGCTTCAGTCTATATTTGAATATCAGACCAATATGTGCGAGCTTATGGGCATGGCGGTCTCCAATGCGTCTGTGTACGACGGAGCTACCGCGGCGGCAGAGGGGGCGGCCATGTGCCGCGA
>CAJKFC010000164.1 GCA_905199135.1 uncultured Eubacteriales bacterium | reverse complement strand
GTTTCGGCGGACGAGCTTTTGTGCGACAGCGTAGTGAGGAGCTTCGAGGTCTTTTCAAAGGAAATACAGAACACATTGTCCGACTGCTCCGAGCAGGAGCTGCGCCTTATGGAGGGCATTTTGAAAGCCGTCAAGGAGACTATGAGGAAAAATAAATAGACGCCGCGAAAGCGGCGCTTTTTTTGTCCCCTTTTTTGCCCTTTAATTGTCTTATAGTCAAAGACAAACCGAAAAGGGGTGAAAATATGACGGCGTATCTTTTGAAGAAAATACTTAAAAATGCCATTTTGGGCTTTCTCGCCTGTTGGGTGGTGTATTTTATACTGGAGCAGGCAAACGGCTGCACCGCCCTTGCCACCCTGCATCTCACGGTGAACAGCGCCGAAATATATATGGACGGAGAACCCTTGAACGGACAGCTTGCCGAGGTGAGAAAATGGCTTTTAAGCTTTAAAAATGTGGGCAATTTTGAAGTTGACCCTGCGGCTATATACGGTCTGCCTCATAAGCTGGAATGGGAGACGGGATTGGGCAGGGCTTACGCAGGGCAGTTTGACACAAGGGCGATTTTCGGATACAGCATAGAGATAGGAGACAGGTATTTCGCTTTTGAAGGCTCTGCCGACTGCGATAATTTCCCCCTTTGGAAAGAGGTGGGTTATGGACAGGTATCTTATTAGGAAAATACTCAAAAACGCCTTGATATGCCTTTTCGCCTGCTGGGCGCTGTTTGAGATTCGGGAATTTTCGGTGTACGGAGAGGTGAAAACGGCGGCAGGGCGTAAAAATCTTGAAAACAGCGAGTTTTTTATCGGAAACACCGCCGCAGACCATAGAGACGCCGAAGCTTTGAGAAAAATTGTCGGCAAAACCCAAATAACCGGCGAAAGCCTCGGATTTCCCATAGGTCAGACGGGGGAAATAGACTTTGAATCGGAAAATTTCAGCTGTAAGCTTTTGGTTTTTGAAAGGGGCGACGGCGTTCTCTTTGTAAGAAAGGGAGAGCGAAAGATAGGGGAATACACGGTGCGTTTGGGCAAAGACGAAACAGAGGAAGCCGCCGACATAATAAAAAGATACAGTCAGGGGGAGTGAACATGTACAGCCTTAAAAAGATACTCAAAAATGCTCTTTTGGCTTTTTTCGCCTGTTGGCTCATATATTTTATCTACACCGAACTGGAGGGGCATATCGCCCTTGCCGCCGTGCGTTTGAGCTCTGTGGAAAATCTGTCGGCAGACGGAGAGGTTATTCATGGGCGTGAAGATGAGATAAGAAAATGGATTTCGAGCTTTAAGGACATCGCCTCGTATCATGACGACCCCCTGGCAATATATCTGACGCCCCACAAGTTAGGCTGGGAGACAGAGCTCGGCAGGGTGGACATAGGGCAAATCGGCAAAACCGTCGATTTCAGATACAGTGTAAAAGGCGAGGACGAAAATTACAGAGTCGTATTTTGGGGAATCGGCAGAGGCGACCCGTTTCCCTTCTGCCAAGGCGGAGATTTGTGTGATGCATGGGAGAAAATCCTTGAGGAGCTGAAGGCGGCTTCGTGAAAGGAGCGGCAATATGAACAGGTATTTTTTTAGAAAAATCTTTAAAAATCTGCTCTCATGCCTTTTGGCATGCGGATTTATTGCGGCGGCGCTGTCATGTCCGCCCAAAGCCTATATGGGAGAGGTGCTGGACATTCTCAAAAATGAACGGTGCGAAATATACATAAACCGACCCGAGGGTAAAAAGCAGTACAACATTTTTCCCGCAGGCAAAGAGGAGAGGAAAAAACTCATAAAGTGGGCGTCGGATTTAAAGCCTTTTGCCGCGCAGCACAGAAACACCGCCGAAAATGAGGTAATTCCCGATTTTGAGGCATTTTACGGACACTATAAGGTGAGATTTTTAAGGCTTGACGGCGCCGTCGCCGTGATATACGATTACGAGGCGATAGAGACCATTACGACCCAAAATCTTTGGATATACTGCGAGGTGTAGTTGTGAACAGGTATTTTATCAGAAAGATACTCAAAAACGCCTTGATATGTTTTTTCGCCTGTTGGGTGGTGTATTTTATAAGGGAGCAGGCAAAGGGATATATCGCCCTTGCCGCCCTGCACTTTACGGTGAGCGGAGCCGAGGAAATATATGCTGACGGCGAGCCTGTAAC
>CAJKFC010000163.1 GCA_905199135.1 uncultured Eubacteriales bacterium | reverse complement strand
CCAAGTGCTACGGCGGCGATATAACCCGTAAAAAGAAGCTTCTTGAAAAACAGAAAGAGGGCAAAAAGCGCATGAGAGCTTTGGGCTCTGTGGAAGTGCCCCAGGAGGCCTTCATGGCGGTTTTGAGATTGGACGATGACAAATAGTAAAAGGGGCGGACTTTTGTCCGCCCTTTGAGGTGAAAAATGTTAGGCATATATATACACATACCCTTTTGCAAAAAGAGATGCTATTACTGTGATTTCTGCTCCACATCGGAGGTTTCGGAAAAGCTCATGGACGATTACCTCAAAAGCCTTTTGACCCAGATTGGAGAGTATTTTGACGGCAGGACTGTGAGAGCCGACACGGTATACATAGGTGGCGGCACTCCGTCTGTCTTCGGCGGAAAGAGGATAGAAAAGCTCATGAAGGAGCTGAGAAAAAGGGTGGACATAGACAGAGCCGCCGAGATAACCGTCGAGGCAAACCCCGAAAGCTGCGACAAGGCCTTTTGCAAATCTCTGGCAAAGGCAGGGGTCAACAGAGTGTCTCTCGGCTTTCAGTCGACAGACAATAAGGAGCTTTTCGCCATAGGCAGGCTCCACACCTTTGAGCAGGCAAAAGAGGCCCTTGAAAATGTGAGGAAGTATGTGACCGACAACATAAGCGTCGATTTGATGTACGGTCTGCCCCTTCAGACGGTGGAAAGCTTTGAAAAGTCTATCGAAGATGTAGCCGCTCTGAATCCCTCACACATTTCGGCCTACGGCCTTAAACTGGAGGAAAACGCCCCTCTTTTGAAGATGAATGTGGAGCTGCCGAATGACGACGAGCAGGCCGATATGTATCTCATGGCTGTGGAAAAATTGGAGAAACTGGGATACCGTCAGTATGAGATATCCAACTTTGCAAAGGACGGCAGAATCTCGAGGCACAACTATAAATACTGGACTTTGGAAGAATATATAGGCTTCGGCTGCGCCGCTTACAGCCTTTACAAGGGCAGGCGTTTCAGCTTTGCCCCCGATATAAAGGCCTACGCCGCAGGGGATATACGCATGGGCGAGAGCGAGGACATGGCTCTCGACAAAAAATACCGCAAGGGCGAATATATAATGCTGGCTTTGAGGACGGTCAAAGGCCTCTCGGAAAGCGAGTATTTCGGCATATTTAAGGAAGGCATGGACAAGGTCGAGAGTGCTTTGGAAAAATATATACCCACGGGTCACTGCGTAAAGGACGGCGGAAATTACCGCCTGACCCCCAAGGGATTTTTGATTTCCAACAGGATAATCTCCGACGCCATGGACGCCATAGGTGAGCTATGAGGATATTTGAAGAAAACATATCTGAAAAAGACGCGAGAATACTTTTAAGTGACGAAAATACCAAACATGTCTCAAAGGTCATGCGAAAGACCGAGGGTGACATAATTACCGTGTGCGACGGAAGGGGACTGGACTTTGAGTGCGTCATAGAGGAGAGCGGCAGGGACGGCACATTGTGCCGTGTGCTGTCGGTCAGCGAAAGCACGGGGGAGCTGCCTTTTGAGGTGACGGTCTATGCCGCCCTTTCAAAGGGCGACAGATTTGAGACTCTTATTCAGAAGTGCGTCGAGCTGGGTGCGGCGGTGATAGTGCCGTTTTCGTCGGAAAACTGCGTTGTAAAGCTCGATGCCAAAGAGAGGATCAAAAAGGCCGAAAGATACAGGAAAATCGCCCGCGACGCCGGAAAGCAGAGCGGAAGAGGCGTCCTGCCCAAAGTGGAGGAGATAGTTACCTTTGAGGAGGCGGCCGAAAAGGCGGCTCAAAAGGGACTGGCTCTCTTTCTCTACGAGTGTGAGGAACTCAACACAGTTAAAATGAGGCTTGACGGAAAAATGCCTTCGTCTCTGGCCATAGTGTCGGGGCCCGAGGGAGGCTTTTCAAAGATAGAGGCGGTGCTGGCAGAAAAGGCGGGACTTTTGCCCACAACTCTGGGAAAACGCATACTGAGATGCGAGACTGCGCCTATGGCGGCGCTGGCCGCTGTGTGCGGAATTTTGGAGTGCTGACACCGAAAAAATATTTTTGAAAAAATTGCGAAAAAGTATTGACAAATGTCATACCCCATTGTATAATATATAAGCAATCTCGGCTGAATAAGCCGAGCAAAAATGGCGGCATAGCTCAGTTGGCTAGAGTACTCGGTTCATACCC
>CAJKFC010000162.1 GCA_905199135.1 uncultured Eubacteriales bacterium | reverse complement strand
GAGCAGCTGATTTGTAATCAGCAGGTCGGGGGTTCAAGTCCGTCCACCAGCTCCAATTAGTGTAGGACACGAAATATTTCGTGTCCACACTTTACTAAATGAATATGGGAGATTTCCCGAGTGGCCAAAGGGGGCAGACTGTAAATCTGTTGGCACCGCCTTCGGTGGTTCGAATCCACCATCTCCCACCAAAAACCGACATGTTTCGACATGTCGGTTTTTCTATAGGAGGAATTAGTGTGAATACGGATCTATACATAGGGATTGGGACTATAGTAACGACTTTAATAGGCTTTATTGTGACATATCTGTTAACAAAGCGCAATCTTAAGGGAGAGATATCAAAGACTAAAACAACTATTGGTTTAGAAAAAATGGAAGATATACCATTTCTCCTTTTAAACATGTTAGATCAAATGAAAGACGGAACAATGAAAACTCAGGATTATGCCGCATTGTTACATAAAATTTACGCTTATGGTACTGCTGATGCAATAAAAATAGCAGTTACTATGCAACATATGAATTATGAACTAGATGATACTTCGATAGACAAATTTCGTTTGCTTACATTATTGTCATTGCTTATATCTCAGATAAAATTTGATTTAACCGGTGAAATAGTTAATCCGGAAAATTGGTTAGTTATGAAAATAAGGGATTATACAAATTCAGAGCTAGAAAAAAAGGTTCCCTCATTAATTAATGAAGATATATCACGGTTAAAACTTAATTCTTGTTTTGTCGTAAAACGCAAGATCTAAAGTGTCCATCCCTTCCAATTAAGTCAGGTATCTTTGATACCTGGCTTTTTTGCTGTTTTTGCCCTTTTGGCATTTTCAGGTATTTATTCCGTTTTGTGACAAAATCACAGACTTTTATTTTTTGCTGCGGTATAATATAGTCAAAAGGAGGCGAGATAAACAGATGAAGCAATATGTGTGTTCCGTTTGCTCGTACACCTACGACGAGGCCAAGGGTATTCCCGAAGCGGGAATAGCTCCCGGCACAAAGTGGGAGGACCTTCCGAGTGATTGGAAATGTCCCTGGTGCGGCGCGGACAAATCGAGTTTTAATGCAAAAGAAGACAAAACAGAAGAGAAAACAGCAGTTTCAAACAAGCCTCATGTGGAAAAGCAGCTTTCGGCCATGGAGATGAGCATAATATGTTCAAATCTTTCGAGAGGATGCCGTCAGCAGTATATGGAAAAAGAAGCCGAAAGCTTTGCAAAGCTGGCTGAGTTTTTCCGCTCCAAAGCCGAGCCTGTCTCAGAGACGGGAGAAGACAGCATTTTGGAGCTCATAGAAAAGGATCTTTCCGTGGGGTATCCTTATGCCAACGGCGAGGCTTCGGTTAAGCCCGACAGAGGCGCTTTGAGAGCCCTTGTGTGGAGCGAAAAGGTGACCCGTATGCTCAAATCTCTGCTGAGCAGATACAGGGCAGAGGGAGAGAAAATGCTTGAGAACACGGGAGTTTGGGTGTGTACGGTGTGCGGCTTTACATATATAGGCGATTCCGCTCCCGAGATTTGCCCCGTATGTAAAGTTCCCAGCTGGAAATTTGAAAAGGTCGAGAGGAGGGCTTTGTAATGGTCAAGAAATATGCCGTCAGAAATCTCAGACTTTGCACAAAAGACTGCCTGTGTCTCTATGTGTGTCCCACGGGAGCCACAGACACAGAGAACAGCATTATAGACAAGACAAAATGCATAGGCTGCGGCGCCTGCGCCGAAAGCTGTCCTTCGTCGGCAATTTCGATGGTACCCTATGAGCTGCCCCATCAGCAATCCAAAGAGGAAAATGTAATTGAGGCTTTGAGAGGACTTGTACAGAGCAAGGCGAAGGCAGAATTGATAGCCTCAAAACTTCCGACCGCCCTTGGGGCAGCCGTCGAGAAATCTTCAAGGCTTATGGCGGAGGATCTCTGCCGAGAGGCAGGATTTATGATTCCCCAGAGCGGAAACGCCGAGGAGTTTTTGAAGAGTATTCTGAACTATCCCGATATTCCGAAAGAAGAAGTGGAATATCTTTTGAAAAATATTGATTTTAACCAACATAAGGAGGAAATTAAAATGGAAAAATGGAAGTGCACAGTTTGCGGTTATATTCATGAAGGTCCCATGACCCCCGATTTCAGGTGTCCGGTATGCAATCAGCCTGCCGACAAGTTTGTCAAGATAGAGGACGCCCCTGTCAAGGCTAAAAACCCCTACGCAGGCACAAAGACAGAGAAAAATCTCTGGGAAGCTTTCGCCGGAGAATCTCAGGCACGAAACAAAT
>CAJKFC010000161.1 GCA_905199135.1 uncultured Eubacteriales bacterium | reverse complement strand
CTCCCCATGCGTCGAGCCACATGGGGTCCCCGATTATCAGATACTCACGCCGCAAGTGAATTACGGCGTTCGACACGGCGATACTCATCGCCGTGTCGGGCATTCGCCCTCCTTGGGTGCTCCCGTGTTCCGCTCTCCTATTGAGACAGCCAAATCCCCAAATCCCCATCAAAACTCTCCCTCCACAACACATCACACATTTTAAAAGGAAACAAATATGATCTATCTCAAAGTATTTATCACAGGCGGTCTGCTGTGCCTTATCGGCCAGCTGCTCGTCGACAAAACCAGTCTGACCCCTGCCCGAATACTGACGGGCTATGTGGTGTCGGGCGTCATTCTGACATCAGTCGGAATCTATCAGAAAATCGTAGATTTTGGACAGTGCGGCGCCACGGTGCCCCTTTTGGGCTTCGGCTACTCCATGGCCAAAGGCACGAGGGAAGCCGTCCTCACTGACGGCTTTATCGGAATATTCAAAGGCCCTCTGACCGCCGCCGCGGCAGGCATCGCCGCCGCCGTCTTTTTCTCTCTGATCTTTACCCTCTTTTTCAAGCCCCGACCCAAATAAAAAACTGTCCACACCCTGTGGACAGTTTTTCTCTCTAATCAAGACCCGACAGACCGGGCACAAATTCCTCTATATATCTGATATTGAGCAGTCTTTTGATTTCGGCTTTACCCTCCTCTGTGAGAAGCTCACCGGGCTGCACTCTGACCACTATACCTAAGCAGTCCCTTGTGGGAAAAAGCTCTATTCCCCCCTTGGGGTCAAATCTTTTGACATACCTTTGCGCCTCGTCTATAATCTCTTCGTAATTTATGCCGGTATACCTCACATGGTCAATTACATATTGCTGTCTGTGGGCGGCGCCTATGTATACCCCCAGTAAAAACAGGGCGGCGGCAAGGGGAATGACCATTATGTATTTAATAATCTTCATTTTTCTCCCTCAATTCTTCTGTATAATTATAATACGCCATGTCGCTTGCCTGTCTGTAACTGACACTGGGCGACGGCGAAAACCACAGTTTCAAAAATCTTTCGGTCTGTTTCGGAATGTCCTCGTCATAGCGTATTCTTTTTCCGTCTATAAACAGCGGACAGTTGGCGTAATATCTGACCTCTATCCACCCTCCGCCCCTTTCAAAGGATATGAGGCAGACCCTGTCACCGTAGGGACTGATTTTTTCAAGGGTGCTGTTTTCCTGCCATTTTTCAAATTTATTTTCGAGATAATCAAAATACATCGGCTTTATCCACCCTGCCGACATATATCCCGTCCACAGACACATGGTAAAAAACAGGCACCACAAAACGATTTTTCTGTTCATACATACCTCCTTTTTAAAAAAGACCTCCCAAAGGAGGTCTTTTCTGTCTTTTAGGCGAAAACAACAAAGTAGACAAAGGCGGCGAGAGCTATAATTATCACGGGCAGCAGCCAAAGCTGCTTGTTATTCCACGCCGAGCTCTGTTTGTTTGGTTTGCCTGTCACTTTATCGGTGGTGGTTGTGTCCATCTCAACGGGGTTTATAGCCATAGTAACTCTCCTTTCATGGGTAAAAATGAACTTTTTGTTAATAACTCAAGTATACACCCAAGAGAGAAGAAAATCAATACAGAATATTTCATTTTATATACTATGCATATAAACATTCTGCACTTTGCATAAAAATTCCGATACAAAATGACTTTTCCCCTGAACTTTCCACAACCTCCGGATAAAATCGCCTCAAACCTCACTTATATTATATATTGAAATATTGCCGCCCTGTCATCTCACCTCAAAGGTACAGAAAATCAGCCTTTCATCTCCCCTGTCATCTGTCAGGGCGACCCCTATTCTGTACCGCCCGACGGTCAGACCGTCACAGTATTTGGTCAGATCAAAGGTGATCTCCCTGCGGCAGCCGAGAGTGAAACCGCCGTCGTTAAAAAAAGCTTCCTCTCCAACCTTAAGCCAATCCTCTCCGTCAGATTTTTCAAGAATGTATTTATGTCCGCCGCTGTACCCTCTCATATTTTTAAATACAGCGGTTATTTCGGTAGTTCCGACGGGATAGATATCCTTTTCTGCCTTGAGACAGGGCTGCAAAAGAGGAATGACAGTCAAAGCCAAAACAATGACGGCACACAAAAAGATGAAAAACTTTTTCATAAATCTCTCCCCTTTATGGTTAAGACAAACAAAACACCTCAAAGGGGACAGAAACAGATAAAAAAAGAACGGCATAAAATCCGTTCCCTACGGAAGACGATGGACAGGAGACGGGAGATGGAGAGC
>CAJKFC010000160.1 GCA_905199135.1 uncultured Eubacteriales bacterium | reverse complement strand
TGGTTACTGGCTTTTCGGCAGTTTGGACTTCCAAAGTGGAAACATGATTTCGAGTCAGGCCCGTTATGACCACTTCGATACCGCTCCGTATAGTATTCAATTTGACGGTCATTTCCGTCACTATTATAGTGTACTACACTTTTTGAAAATTGTCAATCTTTTTTATAAATTTCTGTTGCTTTTTTTTGCTTTGTAGGTTATAATATATTTCAGTAAGTGGCAACTGCCAAAGCTATACTATGTCGGAGAGTTAGCCGTTCTTTGTAACCTGAAATCGGCTATATGCAGGGACGAATATTTGCGATGCGGGGTCTTGTCATTGTCGTTTGCCCGGCTTTGATGTATTGAGAGATCGGTCCTGCGCAACAAACTCTTGCGAACCATGTCAGGCGGGGAACCGAGCAGCATTAAGCATTTTCGTTTGTGTGCCGCAGCAAACCGGTTTTGAGCTGATGGGTCGGTTAGCGGGCAATGCTGGATTTCAAACGCAAATGTATAGCTTTGACAGTTGCCATTTGTAAAATCGGAGACTTTAATATGGCCAATCTTGCACTATACCGAAAATACCGTTCTTTGACCTTTGACGAAGTTGTCGGTCAGGAACACATTGTAAACGCCCTCAAAACCCAGGTCATGTCGGGGCGTGTTTCTCATGCCTATCTTTTTACCGGCACAAGAGGCACGGGCAAGACATCCTGCGCCAAAATTCTCGCAAGGGCTGTCAACTGTCTGAATCCTGAAAACGGCAATCCCTGCAACAAATGCGAGGCCTGCCTTTCGGCGCTCAACGACACGGCGATGGATATATCGGAGATAGACGCAGCCTCCAACAACGGCGTTGAAAACATACGCCAGCTGAGAGACGAATGTCAGTACTCCCCCGCTGCCCTCAAAAAGCGCGTCTACATAATAGACGAGGTTCACATGCTTTCGACGGGCGCATTCAACGCTATGCTCAAAACTCTCGAGGAGCCCCCCGAGCACACGATATTTATTTTGGCTACCACCGAGATACATAAAGTTCCGATAACCATTCTGTCCCGCTGTCAGAGGTATGATTTCAGAAGAATAGCTTTTGAAACCATTTGCGACCATCTGAAAAAAATCGCCTATAAGGAAGGTTTTTCGGTGTCCGACGACGCTGTCGCCCTCATTGCCAAAATGGGAGACGGCTCCATGCGAGATTCCATTTCCCTTTTGGACCGCTGCCTTTCCGAAACCGACAACATCACATATGAGTCGGCCATAGACGCCCTTTCGGTTCCGCAAAACGACAGGATCGCCAAGATATGGGACTGTATCTGCCGCGGCGATGTTCCCCTTTGCCTTGAACAGTTCGGCGAGGCGTACAGCGAGGGTCGCGATATAGTTTCCCTTTTCGACAATCTCCTCTCTCTCATAAGAGACATATATATAATAAAGTCGGTCAAAAACCCCGAAAATATTCCGTTTTCAACCTCTTTTACTCTGAAAGAGCTCAAAGAGATGTCGGGCGAGGTCTCCCCTCCCCTTCTGGACTATTTTATCGAGACGATAAACGATCTTTTGAGCCGATTTACACGAACAGCCATAAGGCGCATGGACGGTGAGGTCTGTCTCATCAAACTGTGTTCGAGACCGTCTTCCAAGGCAGAAATAACTGTCGAGGCGAAGGACTTTACACCTGCTTCAAAAACACAGCCTGTAAAGGTATCTGACGATGATGACACCCCGCCCTTTGACATTCCCCATGCCCAAAAGAGCGAGCCCTCTCCCGCCAAAACCTTCAAAATGCAAAAACCCGTCCTTCCTTTTGAAAACAAGGAAAAGACAGAGGAAACCTTGAAGCAGAACGGAGAAAATTCCCTCAAGAATGATTTCATAAAAGCTTTGGGAACAAGCGTCAATGTGGCGACAAGACAATTTATCAACAGTTCTTCCGTAGTAAGCCACGGAAATTCTGTATATATAGTCTGCGACAGCTCATATTACGAGCTTTTGCAGCGCACCTCGGTTAAAAACGCCGCCAACGAAGCCGCCGTAAAACTTTTTCTTGACGGCAAAATAGCGTTTACCGATATATTACGGCTTGTCGAGCATATTTTAAATAGTGAAAAAACGTCGTCTTACTCGGATTATCGCGAGATTATGTCGCTTCATTCACGCGTTTACGACAGGATAATCCGTGATTACGCACATATTTTGAGGTATTGATTTGCTTTATTTTTTGTATATATTGTTAGCCGTGGTAATTCTGCTTGTCATGATAGTGATTCATGAACTCGGGCATTACGTTGCGGGTAAAATACTCAAGTTTAAAATAAACGAATTTTC
>CAJKFC010000159.1 GCA_905199135.1 uncultured Eubacteriales bacterium | reverse complement strand
AGTATTCCAAGGCAGAGATAGACCGTTTTACCGCCGTAAAGGAATATGACGAAAACGGAAGATCTTTTCTCCATCTTTTTGCCGAGATGAGAAAGGACACCGCCATGAGTTTTTCTCTCAGCGAAAGCATAATAAGAGAGCACTTAAGCGTGTATTTTAAAAATTACGACAGCGATTACAACGATCTCAAGAGACTTTTGGGCATAGATCCCCTTAAAGTTACATTGCTGAGATACGGCTGTTTTGACGAGTTTGAAAGGACATTCGGCAAGAAAATAAAGAATATAAATCCTCCCTGTGAGGATATAATCGAGCTTGTGAAAATAAACGGGGGCGGGGTGAGAGCATGTCGCTGAATGAGAGAGTCTTTTACATAGTTCCTCTTGCCGCCACTCTTTGCAACCTCTTTTTGCTTTTGACATTTCTGACGGCGAAAAAAGACAAATCGATAAAGGCATTCATATATCTGCTGTGCGCGTTTACGCTTTGGACATCGGGGTCGCTGTTTATGCGCCTTTCTCTCTTTCCCGGAGTGGTGTTTTGGTATGAGGTATCGGTCACGGGAATATTCTTGGTGCCGTTTTGTCTTTATAATTTTGTATATCACTTTACGGGAAGCCGTGAGATATTCACTAAAACTCTGTTCGGAGTTTTGACGGCGGTGACGGTGGCGCTCAACTATTTCGATGTGTTTATGGAGCACCCGCAGATAGTCAACGCCAACGGTGAAAAGGTATTTAACTTTATAGTCAAGTGGCCGTCGGTGTTTCCAATAATCCTTGCCCTTGCCGTTCTCGGCGGAGCGGCGAAAAATATGCAAAGAGCCATAAAAAACGGCGTCATAATAAAGGAACAGTTCTATCCGGTTATTTTTGGCACGGTTGTGATGTTTTTGGGAAGTATCATAGATATGATACCTGTTTTTTCAACATTTCCCAACGACACTTTCGCCTGCATGATAAACTCGATATGTATCTATTACGCCCTATATAAAAAGAGGCTGATAAGGCTGACTCAGCTGGCTTCTTCCGCCCCTGCATACCTTGTCACAACGACCTTTACGGCCCTCGTGCTGGTGGCGGCCCACGGAAAAATAGAGCAGATTTTTGATGATTACTTTGCCGAGTTTGCCGAGCATAAGACTCTTATAATAGCTGTTGTGTTCGCGGTATTTACAATAGTTGTGTATACCGTGATCAAGAAGCTCATGCAGAACCTGTTTGTAAAAACTCAGAAAAAGCTCGAGCTGGAGCTCAAGGAGTTTTCGGGAAATGTCTCCAAAACCCTCGATATAAACGACATAGCGGCCAGCTATTCGGCGCTGGCGAAGGACAATATAGGTACAGACACGGTATATGTCCTAATCGCCGATGAAAAATACGGCTGTTACAGAATGATATATTCCACCGACCCACTAAAGGATCATTCTTTCTTTGTTGTAAAAAACAGCCCGATATGCAAATATCTCATGCAGAAAGGGGAGAGTGTCCTCTATTCTTCATATAAGAAGAGCGTGGCATACAAGGCCATGTGGGAGGACGAAAAGTGGGGATTTGAAAATCTCAAAATTGAGTTGGCGGTACCTTTTATAAGTGACGACACCCTCTTGGGTATGGCTCTGCTTACGGGAAAGGCCAAGGACAAGAATTACAGCTTCGGAGAGAGGACATTTTTGGAGTCGGCCTCGGCCATAGCGGCCATCGCCATAAAGAACGCGTCGCTGTACGAGACCATCAAGCATGAGGCACAGATAGACTCTCTTACGGGAGTGTTCAACAGAAAATATTTCTTTGAAAAATTTGCGTCCGATTTTGATGAGTCCCGCGACAAGGCCTGTTCTCTTGTTTATCTCAACATAGACGATCTCAAGCTTTTCAACGAGCTATACGGCACGGAGGAGGGAGACAGAGCTCTTATGCTCTTTGCCGAAAGCTGCCGTGATACCATAAGGAAAAACGGCACTGTGGGAAGACTTGGCGGCAAGGAATTTGCCGTCTCTCTTCCGTTCTGCACAGCAGGTCTTGCCTATGAATATGTGGAGAAAATAAGGGCTGAATTTGAGAAAAAACAGACCGAAATCGAGAGAAGTTTTACAAAGACGCTCACTTTCAGCGCGGGAATATGTTCATATCCCGTAGGCGCCGTCAATATCTCTCAGATGACAACCAACGCCGATATGGCGGTGTACTCCGCAAAAAGGGGAGGCAAAAACAAAACAGTCATATACACTGTGGCCGACGATTTGGAAAACGGCGGCAAAAACATAAAGAACATTGCGCTGGAATATGCCCCGACCATATACGCCCTTACGGCGG
>CAJKFC010000158.1 GCA_905199135.1 uncultured Eubacteriales bacterium | reverse complement strand
AAACCATCCCTGCGAAAAGTGGAGGCTCGACCGCCGTTGGAACGGCATTTCAGCCGTTCCATACGGCGATTACACAAAAAAAGACCGCCTTTTGGCGGTCTTTTTTCAATAACTTCCTAAAATATCCGTCGGTTAACCCCATCAAATATTATTCGTATTTGATGTTCTTGCGGTATTCCGACTCGAACTTCAGCTCTTCAAAGGTCATCATGTCTGTGAGAACGGCTGCCGCGCTCTCGATTACGCTCATGGCTACGGGACAGCCAGAGCCTTCGCCGAGGCGCATGTCGAGCTCGAGGATCGGTCTCAGCTCAAGCTCCTTTACGGCAGGCAGATATGCCGGCTCCTTTGAAATGTGGGAGGCGAACATATAGTTTTTCACCAGGGGATTTATGCGGCAGGCGGCAAGAGCGGCGCTTATGGAGATGACGCCGTCGAGAACTATCGGCAGACGGTAGTAGGCGCAGCCGAGATAGAGACCTGTGAGGGCGGCGATGTCAAAGCCGCCGACGCACATGAGAGCTTTGACAGCCTCTTCCCTGCCTATACCATATTTAATAAGGGCGTTTTTGATGACATTTTTCTTGTTTTCAAGGGCCTCGTCGGTAAGTCCGCCGCCGCGTCCTATGAGATCGGTGTCCATAGTGCCGAGAAGAGCCATGATGACGGCCGCCGCCGTGGTGGTGTTGCCCATGCCGACTTCACCGCCGCCGACTATGTTATATCCCTCGTCCTTGGCCTTTTTGGCCATGGAAAAACCGACAGAGAGAGCCTTTTTGAGCTGTTCCTCGGTCATGGCAGGCTCTTTGGAAAAGTCGGCCGTGCCCTCGGCTATCTTGCAGTCCAAAACGCCGCCGTCCTTTTCAAACTCGCCGATGATTCCCACATCAACGGGGACAAAATCCACACCGAAATGACGGCACAGCACATTTATTCCGCAGCCCATGCCCTTGCCGTAGTTGTCCATCAGCATATGGGTAAAGCTTATGGGGCTTGCCGTGATGCCCTGGGCGCACACGCCGTTGTCGGCGCCGAAGAGAAAGTGGATCTTCTTAAAGGGTGCCTTGGCGTTTTCGCCGAAAATGCCCGAAAGCCTTATGCCCATGTCCTCAAGAACACCCAGGCTGCCCATGGGTTTTATGAGGTTTTTCTGTCTTTCTGCCGCCGCATCAAGGGCCTTTTCGCATAAAGGCTCGATGAGCTTTGCAAGCTCCAAAGCGTCAAAATCAAAATGTGTCATGCTGTCCTCCTTGATGTCTCTGATTTTTTCCATAATAAAGGTGTCGGTGTCGAAGGTCACCTCGAAACCATCGCCGTTTTTGGTCTGATAGTCGTAAAAAACCTTCTGCTCACGGCAAAAAGCGTTGAGCACCGACATGATCACCCCTCCGTGGGTGACGATGACGGGGTCTTTGCAGCCTTTTTCCGCTATAATTTTCGAAATATGTAAAAATCCCCTTTTGCACCTCTCGTTGAATACCGAAAGGCTTTCGCCGTTCGGCACATAGCCGTCACTCGGGTCTAAAAAACGCTGATAGTCGGGGTCGGCTTTGAGTTCGTCATAGGTCTTGCCCTCGAAATCACCCATGTCGCACTCCCTGATGTCGGGTACGATTATCTGCTCCATATGGGGGTAGATGAGGGCGGCGGTCTGCTGCGAGCGCCTCAAATCGCTGACGAAAAGGCAGTCGCAGAGGGGGTATGTGCCCTTTCTCTCCAAAATCCCTTTTATTCCCAGTTCACAGAGGGGCACATCGCTCTTGCCCGTGTAGGTTCTCTTGAAATTGCCCTCGGTCATGCCGTGGCGTATGAGCGTAATTTTCTGTATCATGTCATTCTCCTTTTATGGCGGCGGCTATGCCGCACTGAACTCTCAATACTATGTCGGCTCTTTCGGCAAGGCGGCACAGGAAACGGCCGAGATTTTCGCGAAAATCCCTGTCATTCTTGTCAAGGGGCACTATGCCGCAGCCCATTTCGTCGCAGACGGTGATTTTATTTTTGAGAAAATCAAGCAGAGCGTCGTCGCCGTTTTCCCATTTTCTGTAAAAATTTGCAAAGTCCTCAAGGAGCTCTCCGTCTGATAATTCGTCTTTTGGGAGCTTCAGATATTCAAGGGCGGCTTTTGTCTTGTCCTGATAGGCGCCGCCGATTACAAGCACGGTTTTTTCCATTTTACACCTCAAAAACAGCTAAAATAAGCACGAGACACAGCTCCAAAACCGAGGTCAGCGCCCCCGTGAGGTCGCCGGTGAGCCCCGAAAAGAGCTTTGTCATTCTCACATAATATATCGCCGTAAAGACCGCCGTAAAAACAGCGGCAACAAGGGTGAAAACAGGCTCGAAAACAATTCCGAAA
>CAJKFC010000157.1 GCA_905199135.1 uncultured Eubacteriales bacterium | reverse complement strand
CCATAGGCAAAGCCTGGAATATCGGCGGCGCCCTTTTAAAAAAATAAGTCCGCCGTCATTAAAAAAACGCCGCACAAGCGGCGTTTTTTATTTTATCTCCTGTTCAAGGTCTTCAAACAGATCGCTTGCGAAAAACTCCTTCACTCCGATGTCAAGGCCGTCGCACAGCTTTTTTATAGACACAATGCCGGGGTTTTTGCTCTTTCCGTTCAGCATACTGTAAACGGTGGAGGGCGGCACGCCGGCAAGGTTTGAAAGGGTGTTTATTGCTATACCCCGTTCGTCACAAAGCTGAATTATTCTGTTTTTTACCGCAAGCCTTATGTCCACCTCAAATCACCTTTCTAAATGCTTTTCTATATTTTATATAATTTTGCGATAAATCATACAGGATATATCGCAATAAGTTTGATCATGTGGTATAATTACGATATATCCCATAAGAAAGGTGATTTTTTATATGACTTGTACTTTTTTTGGGCATAAAAATGCTCCAAATAAAATAGAGCCGAGTTTACGCTCAGCTCTTGTGGATTTAATTCAAAATAAAAATGTTGATTTATTCTACATAGAAAGTCAAGGTAATTTTGATTATATGGCAAAAACAATATTAAAGTCTTTAAAAATCGACTGTCCCCATATCAACTATTTCATTGTCCTTGCCTATTTACCTACTCAGAAAAACAAATATAATGGCTGCTCGCATTCAGACACTATTTATCCTGAATTGTTGGAAAATATCCCTCCTCGATACGCTATATCTAAACGAAACATGTGGATGATAGACCGTTCAGACTATGTTATTACTTATGTTAAAAATAATTTCGGCAATTCTGCACACTTCAAAAGAATAGCTGAAAATAGGGGCAAAAACATATTAAATATTGATATATAAATTTCCCTCTCTAGTCCATCTCGTCAAAATAATCGCGAGGGCGTCTGTTGCGGCGTCGTACTCACCGTCGTCGTATTCGGCGTCAAATACCTCTTCGTCCTCAATTCCGTCCAAGGCCTTTATGTTTTCCTCCTCGGCGTCCCACACGGCCTCCTGCCTTGCGTGGAAATCTTCCTCGTCACATAAAACCTCAAACTCCTTTTCCCTTTTCAAAATTGCGCTCTGGGTGCATTTGAGCCTGAAGGCTGTAAAAGCGCCATAGTCGTTGTCGGCAACCCCTTCCACGGTAAAGGAAAACCTGCTGCGGCCGTTTTCCTTGAGAGCCTCTCTGAAAATCTCGGTCCGGCTGACAATTCCCTCAAGGTCGATATTTTCCACATCGTCCTCCAAGACTTTGTCCCCCTCTTCGTAGGCAAACTCCGCGCCGTACATTCCCTCGTCCTCGACGGCGCATATCATGCTGTTTATCGCTCCCACTATCTTGCCGCTGCCCGTAATTTTAAAAGACGCTCCCACCTGTGCCATATCTTTTCCTCCGTGTATATCTTCATATCTTTTTGAAATACTCCATATATTTTTCTATGGCGCCCTTTTTGGACTTTTTCTCGGAATAGACCACCGAAAATCCCGCGTCGAGGGGCTTTTCCAAAGAGTCTTCAAACCTCACTCCCGCAAGACGCCCCTCCATAAAGGCGGGCAGCACGGCAACTCCCATTCCGCTTTCCAAAAGAGCCCACTGGGATATGGCGGCGTTTGTAAAATAAAAATCCTTGTGTTTCATGGGATTTTCAGCGCAATATCCGAAAACAGGGTCATACTTGTCACCGAAAATCGAGATGACCGTCTGGTCTTTGAGCACAGCCCTGTCCGCCCTGCTCATCTGCCAGAAGGGACTGCTCTCGGCGGCGCACACCAGCCAGGGCTTTTTGTATACCTCTATCTTTTTGACCTCCGATATGGTGTCGGCGCATTTGTTGCAGCAAAAGCCTATGTCCAATGTGCCGTTTCTGAAATGAGCCGCCATACGGCGGTAGGTATATGTGGAAAAATTTATGTTTACATCGGGGCATCTCTTGTGGAAATCCTTTAAGGAATCGACCACCAGAGGCTGCTCCATGGTGCCGACGGCAAGGCTCAGATTGTCGGTAAAAGCCAGATAGAGCTTTTTCAGGTTGTTCTCTATGGTGGTATACTGCTCCAAGTAGTCATTGGAGTCGGCATAAAGTCTTTTTCCCGCCTCTGTCAGCTCAAGCACCTGGCCTTTTCTGACAAAAAGCTTGACATTGAGCTCCTTTTCCAGAGCCGCCATCTGCTTGCTTATGGTGCCCTGCACCACATGACAGTCGGCCGCCGCCTTTGTAAAACTCAAATTCCCGGCGGCGCTTATAAAATATATCAGTTTTTCCTTGTCCATATTCCCCCCGCAAAAAGGTATATTTATTCCTTTTTGGAATAGTAGTATGAATTATTTTAGCTTTACATTTATTCTTAAT
>CAJKFC010000156.1 GCA_905199135.1 uncultured Eubacteriales bacterium | reverse complement strand
GAAGGTTACGCCTGTACCGCCGCACACATTAGCAGAGCCGGGGCCTGTGTAGCAGGTTGTAAAGCCTGCGCTTCTGACCTGCTCGATGGAGGGGTCAAAGGGGTTGAGAGCGTCAATAGCTCTGACCTCGGGAGTTATGGGAGAGGACATCTCATTGCCGTCGCCCTGAAGACCGGGCATTGTGTTGGGCTCGCCGAAGGTCGACATATGAGTATGTACATCGATAAATCCGGGGGTCAGCCAGCCGCCCTTTGCATCTATGATCTGGGCATTTTCGGGAACTTTTACATCACTGCCGACAGCGGCGATCTTGCCGTTTTCGACCAAAACGGTGCCGTTCTCGATGGTGCCGTTTGTGACTGTTACTACCTTTGCGTTGACAATAGCTATCATGTGCGGTTTCTCCTTTTAAAAAGTATTATTCTGAGATTATCATATAACATAATGGCGAAATTGTCAACAAAAATAATTGACATCAGGCAAAAAATTATGTATGATAGACATATAAGAGTGTGCAGTATTGTGTAATGTCACTAAAAGATATGCTTTTGCCATGTGCAATATGACAGACAAAAACAGAGATTTTTTTCCCGTTTCGCGGGAAGGTTAGTTAGAAAAAGCTTTGAAACGCAAAAAATACTCCGCCTTTTTTAAAATAAAGTGCGGAAAATCAATTTGATACAAAGGAGATTCAGCATGGACTATTCAAAGGTTCTCTCGGTGGTCAACGAGTACGAAAACGAAATCGTAAAAATCAGAAGAGATTTTCACACCTACGCCGAGCCCGCATGGCGTGAGTTCCGCACCAGCGCGAAAATCGCCAAGATGCTCGACGAAAACGGCATAAAGTTTTATATGGGCCCCGACGCCGTCAACACGGAGTATGTCATGGGCTATCCCGAGGACAAGGAATACATAGAAAATGAGATGAAGCGCGCCGTTGAGCAGGGCGCCGACGAGAAATATGTGGCCATGACAAAGGGTTACACAGGCGTCGTCGCAGTCATCGACACAGGCAGAGAGGGCCCTGTCACCACCCTCCGCTTCGACATCGACAGCAACGATGTTGACGAGAGCCTTGCTTCCGACCATGCCCCCACAGCCGGCGGATACCGCTCCAAAAATCCCCAGTGCATGCACGCCTGCGGCCATGACGGCCACGCCTCCATCGGTCTTGTCACAGCCATGACATTAAACAGAATAAAGGACGACCTCAAGGGCGTCATCAGAATATGCTTCCAGCCTGCCGAAGAGGGCGTACGCGGCGCTCTTTCCATGGTCAAAAAGGGCTGGTTTGACGATGCAGATTACTTCCTCTGCGGACATCTGGGCGGAGCCGAAAACATAGGCGACATTGCCGTCCGCGGCGGCGGAATGCTTGCCACCAGCAAGTTCAACGCCTACATCCACGGCACACCCACCCACGCAGGCGGATCTCCCCAGAAGGGCAACAACGCGCTTTTGGCAGCTGCCACAGCGGCTCTCACCTCTTACAGCTTCACCCAGGACGGCAGAGGCGCAGGCAGGGTCAATGTCGGCAAGCTCATCGCAGGCACAGGACGAAATGTCGTGCCCGAATACGCCGAAATGCACTTTGAGACCAGAGGCGAGACCACAGAGATAGAAGAGGACATCTACAAAAAGGTAACCCGCGCCATCAAGGCCGCCGCCGAAATGTACGGCTGCACCTGCGAGTTCAAGAAGATGGGCGGCGCCAGCGGAGCCAACTCCGACTTGGATTTCGGAAATCAGCTTGAGGATATAATCCGCGAAGCTCTCCACATAGAGCCTCTCAAACCCACCACGGGTCTCGGCGGCTCGGAGGACGCATCCTATATGATGAAGGCCACCCAGGAGCACGGCGGCAAGGCTGTATATATGCGCCTCGGCACCCACACAAAGGGTACGGCCCACAACGGCGAATATGACATAGACGACAGCGGACTTATCTGCGCCGCAAGAGTTTTCGCCGTATGCGTAAGCAATTTAAACAATATCAATAAATAAAGGAGCAAAAGTCATGATTGCCATTGTCAATGCAAAAGTAGTAACGGTCACAAACGGCACCATCGAGAACGGCACAGTCCTCGTTGAAAACGGCAAGATCGCCGCTGTCGGAAACGATGTCAAAGTTCCCGAGAACGCCCGGATCATAGACGCCAAAGGCGGTTATTTGACCCCCGGATTCATCGATGTTCACACTCACATGAGCGTGTTCGGCGAGCCCAGCACAATGCCGGGTCTCCAGCCCGACGGCAACGAAAAGTCCTCCCCCATCATGCCCGAGGTCAGAGCCATCGACGCCCTCAATCCCTTTGATCCCTCCATTGAGCAGGTCAGAAGCGCAGGCTTTACAACCTGCTATACAGGCCCCGGCTCCTCCAATGTCTGCGGCGGTACAGGTGTGACCTTT
>CAJKFC010000155.1 GCA_905199135.1 uncultured Eubacteriales bacterium | reverse complement strand
GCGGCGGGGGCCAGCCGATACACGAGGGAGAGGAGCTGGCTTTTGAGAGAGGCAAAAAGCTATATGACCTCGACAGCAAAAACCCCGTGAGATTCTCCCACGAAAACCCGTATATAAAGGAGCTTTACAGAGACTTTTTCGGCAGACCCCTGTCTCATAAATCCCACCTGCTGCTGCACACAGACCATAACAGCTGGGAGATGCCGAGAACATCGGGAAAAGACATATGATATAAAGGGGGCGGATTTCCGCCCCCGAGTTTTATGAAAAGAGGGAACACCTTTTATAATTTTTCGTCTCAACTTACAGAAGGACAAAATTCAGGGTGGTGTTTCAAGTGAAAAAAAGAATATTAAAGACAGTCACGATCGCCGCAGCCGCGCCGGTTCTCGTTTGGGCGGCGGCCTTCGCCGCGGACTACACCCGCAGTGCCTCTTTAAAGGAGCCGATTTTCGCCTTTGAGGACGGCGACGCGGGAATTTACCGCGGCATGGGCTACACGGTAGAGGTAGAAAGGTATACCGACCCCGAGCTGGGAGAGTATGTGGGCTCGGTGGAAATGAAAATGCTGGGCAAAATCGTTTCGGCCTCTATTTCCTGACAGGCGATCTGAGTTTTAAGGAGAGGACATGATATATCCGAAATTTTTGAAAAAGGGCGGCGCCGTAGGGGTTGCCGCCCTCAGCGGCGGAATAGGGGAGAAGAGAAGGGCAGGCTTTGAGCTGTCTCTTATGAATCTCAAAAAACGCGGCTTTGAGATAAAGAAACAGGGCAAAATCTACACCGAGGACTATCCCGCAAGCGGCGGAAAGGAGAGGGGCGAAAGCTTTAACAGCCTTGTGAAAGACCCCGATGTGGCCGTGATAATGAACGCCACAGGGGGAGACTTTTGCCTTGAGATGCTGCCCTATGTGGACTATGCCGCCTTTGAGCGCAATCCCAAATGGGTGCAGGGCTACTCCGACCCCACGGTATTGCTCTATTCCCTGACGACAAAATGCTCTGTCGCCACCATATATTCGGGCAACGCAGGGAGCTTCGATATGGAAAAGCTCCACAAGAGCCTTGAGGACAACCTCTCGATAATAGAGGGAAATGTGCCGATTCAGACCTCATTTGAAAAATATGAAAGCGGCAAGGGAGAGGGTGAATACAGCCTCGACACCCCTGTCAGATGGCTTTCGCCCTCGGGAGATTTTTCGGCTTCGGGCAGACTGATAGGGGGCTGTATAGAGTGCCTGAGGGATATTGTGGGCACTCCCTATGACGGCGGAGCGGAGTTTTTGGAAAAATACAAAAACGACGGCTTTATATGGTATTTCGACATCTTCGCCATGCCTGCCGACATGGTTTTTGCAACTCTGTGGCGCATGAGGGAGATGGGTTATTTCAAATACGCCAAGGCGGCGGTTTTCGGCAGGGTGCTTATAAAGAACGACAGCTTTATAACCCTTGAGGACGCCGTAAAAAGGGCGCTCGGAGACCTTCCCTTTGTCCTTGACGCCGACATAGGACATGTAAAACCCACCATGACCTTGATAAACGGCGCTTTCGCCGTCCTGAATGTGAAAGGACAGGGCGGAAGCCTTGAGATGAAGCTGATATGAAGAGAATTTTTGACAGAATCGAGGACACAATAGCCAAAAAAGGCAGGTGCGTCATGGCGATAGACGGTCCCTGCGGCAGCGGAAAATCCACCCTCGCCGCCATCCTCGCCCAAAGACACGGCGGAGAGGTCATCCCCATGGACGACTTTTTCCTGCCTCCCTATCTCAGAACGGGAAAAAGGCTGACCGAAAAGGGCGGCAACATACACTACGAGAGATTTGAGCAGGAGGTAGTGAAAAACATAGGGAGCGGCCGTGTGGAGTGGGGCGCCTTTGACTGCTCGGTCATGGACATAACCGGGAGAAAACGCACCGAGGGCAAAAGGCTCATAATAGCCGAGGGCTCCTATTCCCTCCACCCGAAGTTCGGAAAATACTATGACTTTGCCGTTTTTTGCACGGTCGGCCTTGAGGAAAGGCTCAAAAGGATAGAGAAAAGAAGCGGAAAGGAAAAACTCTATACATTTATAAGCCTGTGGATACCTATGGAAGAGGAGTATTTTAAAACCTTTGACATCGAGAAAAAATGCCTTTTCAGGGTGACAGGCGAGAAAAATATGTTCACAGCCGAGGAAATTTGACAAAGGACAAAATATATGATATAATATATAAATAATTCCGTCACGAAGGCGGACATGTGAGATTACTTTTCAGTTTAATATGTGTTTGTCACGAAGACACCTCCCCTCAGAAGAGGGGGCGTTCTTCGTGCTTTTTTTATGTATTAAAATTATCGGAGGATAAAAGAGATGAAAAACAAAACGAGAAATCTGGTCATCACCGCCCTTATGATAGCGGCGGGAGTGATACT
>CAJKFC010000154.1 GCA_905199135.1 uncultured Eubacteriales bacterium | reverse complement strand
ACTCTTCCTTCGCGGCATGGGTAAAGCCCCTGCACAAGAGCCAACACAGTGGATTTTCCGCAGCCCGAAGGGCCTACAAAGGCGACTTTTTCACCCTTTTTGATCTCAAAAGAGAGATTTTTAAGCACATCGCCCTGGCCGTAGGAAAATGTTACATTTTCAAAGACAACAGCGGCGGCTTTGTCATTTTTCGCGCTGCCTCTATTCTGATTTTCCAAAGGAGCTTCGAGAATTTCAAAGAATCTCTCGGCGGCCGCCTTTCCTCTGCGGTATCTTATGAATATATCGACAAAATGCATGCAGTCGTTGGTTATGGTGTCGGCGAGAAAATACACGCTCATAAAGGCGGCAAAATCTATGAGACCGTTCTGCACCATATATGCTCCCGAAATACACAATATAAATGTGGGAGCTACACCCATCACCCATCCGAGGGTGCGCAGGGGCGAGGAGGTAAGCTCCGCTCTGACAGTGGCGTCAAACCACGGTTTCAAAAGCCTCGAATACCAGCCCAGCACAACGCTGTGGGCATTGTAGACCTTGACGGTCTCCCTTTGACCTATTATCTCTCCCGCCAGAGAGTTTGCCTCCGCCCTTCTCGCCTGGGAGTTTTTAAAGCAGGACTGCATCGGCTTGCTTGCCACCGTCTGCACCGCTATGACACAGACTATCGTACCTATAAATATCAGTGCAAGGCGAATGTCCACCGCAAAAATCACGGCGGCAAAAAGAATTATTCTGCCCAGCTGAAGCACGGCGTCGGGAAGAGTTTCGCTCAAAAGTGCGGCACACTCGGGCAGCTCACTCTGCACTCTGCCGGTAATATCTCCGCCTTTTGCGCCGTTTATCCACATCATTTCAGCGAGAGCCACCCTTTTCGCGGCGGCGTCTGTCAGGCTTTTGACTCCGTGAGCCGTAAATTTCTTCTGCACCGCATAGTAGCCGTACTCCAAAATGCACTGAAGGGCAAAAAGCCCCATTGTCATGAGGGAAAGCCTCCATATGTCTCCCCCCATCTTTGCCATATTGTCGGTGAGATAGCCGAAAGCCTTTACGGCTGCCACCGTCACCACCGACATCACAATACCCAACACAGCCAGGAGAAACAGGTACGCACGGCTTTTAGGTATCTTTTCCGCAATTTTTCCTGTCATAAAATGTCCCCTCCGTATAATTTTTCGGGCATTTATCAAACCCGAATTCTCAAAACATATTGTCAAAGTCCTAATAAAATCCATGGCTGCCCATGGACTCTATTTTATATATGTATCAGTAATGCTTTCCGTTTTCGTAATAGCTCTCTTCGCGGTAATTGTTGAAAGCTATCTCTATCTGACTGTATCCCATATCCCTTACAGCCTTGTCCACCGCCAAAGCGGTTTTATCCTTTATCTCCTGACCTCTGTCAAACCACCATATGTCGATCATCACATCGCCCTCGGCTTTGCTTCCTGCTACATAGCATTTTCTGTCGATGTGCTCAAAAATAAACCAGTCTCTCGGGGTGTCCATTATCTCGGCGAGCTCATAACTTAAGCTGTCGCTCATGGCCATGACTTCCTTCTCTTTAAGTCCTTTGCATATTATCTGAGGCATATTGCCCTCCTTTTTATCTTTAATTATTAAAGTCTGTCCTCTCCCATGACCCATCCGCCGTCAGAAGCGGAGCTCATCAGCTTGAGATAGTATTCGTTGGGCTGTGAAATCTCATAGCAGTTATCGGCCAGTGGGTCGTATTCACACACGGCAGCGGCGCCGTAAAGCTTTGCGTAATCTTCAAGATAACCCTCAAAGTATGACTTGTCGCGCAGCAGCTCGTATGTATCTGTCGGGGCTTCGCCGTAAAAACAATACCGTATATAAAGTCGCAAACGCCGTATTTCCCCTCGTAAAAGGCCTCAGCTGCCACATGTCCGCTGTAAGCTCTATTGGGATTTACAAGATAGACAAGCCTCGAAGGTATGCCGCAGCACATTAGCAGAACGGCTCCCGCCCTCGCCATATCGGCGCACCAGTCGGTACCCCTTTCGAGTATCTCCTTCTCTGTGCCTCCGAAACTCATGTTTTCAAAGGGAACACTGTAATTTTTGGCGATATCCGAGCAGTATTTTACGATATTCTTCACCGTCTCCTTCTGCGACCTTCCCAAAAAACTTTGAGCGAACTCATACAGCTCGTGGGATTTCATATTTTTCGCCTCAGGAACGCATCCGTAGAGATAGTCTGCGGAGCTTTCGTCTATCAGTATCATTTCCTGCATAAGTCTGCGATCGACAGACCCGTCGGCGTGGAGATCGTTTTGCAGCATGATGCCGTAAGCTTCTCCGAAAATATCCGTGCCTCTTTCCATACAGCCGCACCTTAAATCATTATAATTTAAAAAAGCGGACACCGATTTGACAATATCTTCAAACCGATGTCCGCTTTGGTGCGGATGAAGGGACTTGAACCCACATGAAGTTGCCTTCACTAGAACCTGAATCTAGCGCGTCTGCCAGTTCCGCCACATCCGCATATATGTGAACACGAGTCACCCCGTGATCA
>CAJKFC010000153.1 GCA_905199135.1 uncultured Eubacteriales bacterium | reverse complement strand
CGCCATGATAGACCTTGCCGTCGACATAACCAGCGGAGTTTACGAGGAGTTTGAAAAGCGCCCCGACATATCGGTAAAAGAGCTGACGGGCAGCGGTCTCGCCATAGGCAGAGCCGCCATGGGAACCATGACCGCAACTCTGCTTCTGGCATATTCGGGGGGATATCTGTCGCTGCTCATGGTCTTTATGGCCCAGGGCACACCACTTATAAATATACTTAATTACAAATATGTCTCGGCCGAGATACTGCACACCCTTGTGGGCTGCTTCGGCCTTGTGGCGGTAGCCCCCTTTACGGCCTTTATAAGCGCCGCCGTAATCAAGAAAAAGGCAAAATAAAAAATCCTGCCAAAAGGCAGGATTTTTATATTTAAGCTTCCGATTCGCGGCTTTCGGCGGGGAATTTCTTCTTTATCATAATTATATAGTAGATAAAGACGAATATGGCCGAAAATGCCCAGCCGAGAGGATAGCCTATAAAGACATTCATTATGTCTTTGTTCAGCGACATGGATATGGCCAGCCATATCTGCCTCAAAACTATCATGCCCAAAAGGGAGAGCAGCATGACGGCCCTCGATTTTCCGAAGCCTCTTACGGCGTTGGAATAGATCTGGTTCAGAGCCTGGAAATAGTAGAAGGGTATCATGACATGTATCATGCCGATGCCGTACTGTATGGCGGTTTCGTCGGAGGTGAATATGCGTGTGAAGAACTCGGCAAAGAAATAGATCGGTATGCCCATGACCGCCACGCATATGCCGCTCAGAATAAGGCAGGCTCTTATGCCCTGGAAGGCTCTTTTTGTCTTGCCCGCGCCGTAGTTCTGGCTGACAAAGGTGGTTGTGGCAAGGCCGATGGACTGAGCAACCATGCCGGCGAACTTGTCGATCTTCTTTGCGGCGCCCGTGCCCGCCATGGCGGCAGAGCCGAAGGAGTTGATGTAGCGCTGGACAAAGAGGTTGGATATGGATATAAGGCTCGACTGTATGGCGGCCGGTATGCCCAGATCTATGACCTCCATAAGAAGATCCTTCTGTATTCTGAGGTCTTTGATGACCAGTTTATATACATCGTTTGTCCTCATCATCTTTCTGAATACCAAAAAGACCGAGAGAGCCTGGGAAAGTATGGTGGCGAGGGCGGCGCCCACGACACCCATGGGAATTACCACGACAAAGAGTATATCGGCAAAAATATTTGTTATGCTGGCGATGATAAGGTAGTAAAAGGGGCTTTTCGAATCGCCCACAGCCCTTAAAACGCCCGAGCCGACATTGTAGATGGCGGTGAAAAGTATGCCGATGAGATATACTCTGAGATATGCGTCGGCCTCTGCCATAACATCTTCGGGACAGCCGACTATGTCCAAGAGGAACGGCGTGAAGATCACTCCGAGAGCCGCCATGACGACGCCCAGGATCAGCGAAAAGGCCACGGCTGTATGTATCGAATCGTGAAGTCTGTCATATTGCTTTGCGCCGAAATATCTCGAGAAGAGAACGCCTGCGCCCGTCGAAAGACCTGTGAAAAATCCTGTCAGGAGCATGGATATATCCGAGCAGGAGCTGACTGCTGCAAGAGCCGTCGTGCCTACAAACTGTCCGACTACTATCGAGTCGACGCTGTTATAGAGATTTTGAAAGACCTGACCGACAAATATCGGCAGAGCAAATACTATTATCAGCCTGTATATGTTGCCGACAGTCAGGTCCATACTGCTTTTTTTCATTTTATTATCTCCCATTGAAGTGTAGTTGATTAAAAGTCTGCGGTCCCCCTTTTCGTAAATATGGTTAATGATATAATATATCATAACACCATATTGTGTGTCCGTCAATAATATTTCTCCATGCTTTTGTTGAGATTTGTATATAATATCTAAAAGATAGATTAAAAAATAGACAATACCGACAAAGAACACACCTTGACAGAGGGCTGTGATTGATGTAATCTTAAAATATAAGGAAAGGGGGACGAATATGAAAGGACTTGAAGAGAGACTCACCGAAGTTTTAAAGGAGAAGGGTGCCGCCCTTGTGGGCTTTGCAGACCTTGAGGGAATATGCGATATGCCGAGAGGAGTGTCGGTGGCGGTGCCTCTGCCGAAGAATGTGGTGGAGGATTTAAAGACAGCCCCCACAGAAGAATATTACGAATTGTATAATTCACTTAATAATAAACTGAATGAAATCATTTTGGCGGGAGAAAAGTTTTTGAAAGACGAGGGCTTTAAGGCCTATGCCCGAACGACAGACAGGGTGGAACTCAGCGATGAATGGGTTTCGACCTTGCCCCACAAGACGGTTGCCACAAGGGCAGGTCTCGGGTGGATAGGAAAAAACTGTCTGCTCATAACAGAACAGTACGGCGGAGCTGTAAGGCTTTCGAGTATTGTGACCGACGCCCCGTTAAAATGCGGCGAGCCCACAGAGGAAAGCCGCTGCGGACAGTGCGACGCCTGCGTCAGGCTGTGCCCCGCGGGGGCACTTTCGGGAAAACTCTGGAAGGCGGGCATGGCGAGAGAGCAGCTTTTCCAAAGGGAGATATGCAAAAAAACCCAGATCGAGCGCATGAAGGCAAATACGGGAATCGAGACCGACCTTTGCGGTCTATGCTTTGCCGTCTGTCCCTATACGGAAAAATACCTCGCGGAGAAATAAA
>CAJKFC010000152.1 GCA_905199135.1 uncultured Eubacteriales bacterium | reverse complement strand
GCTACGGTTCCATTAACCATCCGGTGGACAGGGACCCTGTCTGCGGCTATACCGGAATCATAGACAACGAGTGCCCCATGTGCCACCGCACCGAGGAGGACGGCGGCCCCCGCTTTGAGCGCATACGCCGCATAACAGGCTATCTTGTCGGCACCCTTGACCGTTTCAACGACGGCAAGAGAGCCGAGGAAAAGGACAGGGTAAAGCACTCCATGCAGCAGCCCGAGATAATATGATAAGGATAAGCGGAGTAGTCAGGGAGTCCATCGTCGACGGGCCGGGGCTGAGATTTGTGCTTTTCACCCAGGGTTGCCCCCACAAATGCCCCGGCTGCCACAACCCCTCCACCCACGACTTTTCGGGAGGATATGAAATAGAGTGGGAGAGAGTGTTTGAAGAGTTTTCCAAAAATCCTCTTTTAAAGGGCATAACCCTGAGCGGCGGAGAGCCGTTTGTGCAGAGCGCCGCCCTCATTCCCCTTGCAAAGGCGGTAAAGGACACGGGAAAGGACATCGTCATATATTCGGGCTACACCTATGAGCAGCTTTTGACCATGGCGGAGGAAAACACAGACATAAAAGGTCTCATGTCCCTGTGCGACATTCTGATAGACGGCCCTTTTATTCCGGAAAAGAGAGACCTGACCCTGCTTTTCAGAGGCAGCTCCAACCAGAGGATAATCGACCTTAAAAAATCGGATTTTTCCCCTTGTCCCTTTGAGCTTTCACTGTAAACTTTAATGAAAACGGAGGTGTTAACCTCCGTTTTTTATATTTTTGTTAAGCCGCCCTTCGGCGGCTTTTCTTTGTAAGAGCTGCACAAGGCAGCCAAAAGTCCTTTTTGCACAGTGCATAATTTTTCGGCCTTTAACACGGGTTTTCGGCTTAACTTACAATTAACTTTACCGTGCTTTCAAAGTTAACACACCCTGCCGTATAATAAATGCGTAACAAGGAAAAGAAAAATATGTAAGGAGTTTTCAGTTATGAAAAAGATTATTTCACTTGTTTTACTTTCTGCTCTTGCACTTATGATGTTCGCAGGATGCAGCAGCACAGAGACAGAGACAACAGCAGGCACAACAACAGCAGGCACAACGACAGCAGGTTCGGAAGGCACAACAGCCGCTGAAAGCGAAGGCGGCGCAGCCGAAGGTCCCATCTCGGTTGTCTCCCGTGAAGACGGCTCGGGCACAAGAAGTGCTTTCGTAGAGCTTATCGGCATAGAAGATGAGAACGGCGAAGACATGACAACAGATACAGCCGAGATCACAAACAGCACATCTGTTATGATGACAACAGTCGCAGGCAACAAGAACGCCATCGGCTACATCTCCCTCGGCTCCCTCAACGACACTGTCAAGGCTTTGAGCGTTGACGGCGCAGAGCCCACTGTCGACAACATAAAGAGCGGCGACTACAAGGTATCCCGTCCCTTCAACATCGTTACAACAGGCAACGAGAGCGAAGTCACAAAGGATTTCATCTCCTTCATCATGAGCGAAGAAGGCCAGAAGATAGTTGAGGAAGAGGGCTACATCTCCCAGGGCAACGAAGGCGCATACGCCGGCACAAAGCCCGAAGGCAAGATCACGGTTTCCGGTTCCTCCTCTGTAACACCCGTTATGGAAAAACTCAAGGAGGCATATGAGGCCCTCAACACAAACGCAACAATCGAGCTTCAGCAGAGCGACTCCTCCACAGGTGTTAAGGATGCCCTCAGCGGCACATCCGACATCGGTATGGCTTCGAGAGAACTCAAGGAGAGTGAGGTTTCCGAGGGCGCTGTCGGTAAGGTAATCGCAATCGACGGTATCGCAGTAATCGTAAGCAACGAAAACCCCATATCTTCCATAACAGGTGAGGATATCAAGGGTATCTACACAGGCGAGATCACAGACTGGAGCGAAGTTTCCAAATAAGCAGTGAGTGCCTACACCCGAAGAGACCCCTCTTCGGGTGTTTTTTTGAAAAAACCGCAAAGCGGTCCATTTGAATATCGGGAGTAATTATGAAAAAGTTCAGTGAAGTATCCATGAAGGCGCTGTTTCTCATATGCGCTTCGGTCTCCATAATAGCCACCGCCCTCATATGCATATTTCTCTTTGCCAACGGCATTCCGGCCATCGGAGAGATAGGCGTCTTTGATTTCCTTCTGGGCATGAAATGGAAGCCGTCCAGCGATATATACGGCATCTTCCCCATGATAATAGGCAGCATCTATGTTACGGCGGGGGAGCCATAATAGTGGGTGTTCCGATAGGAATCCTCTGCGCCGTATACATGGCGAGGTTCTGCCCCAAAAAACTCTATTCCGTCTTAAAGCCGGCCATCGACCTCATGGCGGGCATACCCTCAATAATCTACGGCTTTTTCGGCCTTGTGGTCATAGTGCCCATAGTTCAGAAAATAGCGGGCACGGGCGGCAAGGGCGTGTTTACAGCCTCTATCCTTTTGGGAATCATGATACTGCCCACAATTATAAATGTCTCGGAGGCCTCCATAAGGGCTGTGCCCCAGAGCTACTATGAAGGAGCTTTGGCGCTGGGCGGCACCCACGAGCAGAGCGTATTTTTCGCAGTTCTGCCGGGAGCGTCCTCGGGCATATTCTCCAGCATCATTCTCGGCGTGGGCAGAGCCATAGGCGAGACCATGGCGGTGGTCATGGTGGCGGGCAACCAGCCGGTGATCCCCTCGGGCCTTTT
>CAJKFC010000151.1 GCA_905199135.1 uncultured Eubacteriales bacterium | reverse complement strand
ATCTTCAAAGCGTATTTTTTCTTAAGACCGATGTCAGCTTTTGAAAAATCAAATGGCAAGGCTCTTTTTCGTATTACCAAAAGCGATATCACCACACTCACTGCCTGAGCCAAGACGGTTGCCCAGGCGGCTCCTGCGGCTCCCATATCAAATACCGCCACAAGGAGAAGATCTCCCAGAATATTTATCACACAGGCGATAGCCACCGTCATAAGCGGTGTACCCGAGTCTCCTATACCTCTGAAAACCGCACCCAATACATTGTAGGCTACTATAAACACAGTGCCTATTCCGCATATGCGCACATAGTCGCTCGTCTGAGAAAAAGCCTCCTCAGGCGCGTGCATCAAAAGAGCAAGATTGTCGCTGAAAGGCACCACAAAAACCGTTATAATAAGGGCTGTGACGGCAAAAATCACTATTCCCGTGCCTATACCCTTGCCTGCTTCCTTTGTCCTGCCCGCTCCGATTGACTCTCCGACAAAAACGGTTATTCCCATGGAAAGACCTGTCACTATCATGGTGACCATATTGAAAAGCTGACTTCCCGTCGCCACTCCCGATTGCTCATATGTGCCCGCAAACTTTCCGACGATGAGCAGATCGACCGCTCCGTACATAGCCTGCAAAAACAGTGCCGCCAGAACAGGCAGTGCGAATCGCATGAGCGACTGCAGTATGTTTCCTCTTGTAAGACTGTGTTCCTTCATTTTGCACCTCTTCGATAAAAAATAAAGCCGGATAAGCTAACGGGAATCTCACCCGCCATCTTATCCGGCTTATAACTTTTCTGTTATTTGCCCTCCGATGAACAGACTAATTATATCAGTCTGTCGCCGTTTTGTCAAGAAATGTCAAGCCTTACAAAGCTTTTCCCATTTCGTAGGCATGGATCAGCGCATTGTGTCCTTTTATATCTCCTACTGCGTTCACTCCGCCCGCAAAAACGGTACCCGCAAGTTTTGCCTTTCCGAAGCAGTCGACCCAGCCCTGAACTGCTTTGATCGCTCCTTCCTGGGCGCTGTCTGCGCTTTCGGCAGCCGATGTCAAAAGATATACTCTTCTGAAGGCGTAATCCTGTCCGTAGAGTGGATTTGCCCTGTCGAGCATTGTTTTAAGCTGTCCGCTTACGCTGTAATAATAGACAGGAGTTGCAAACACCAAGACATCTGCTTTAAGCATCTTTTCAGCTATTTCCACAGCGTCATCGTTAAAGGCACAGCGTCCTGTCTTAAGACATGCGAGACATCCTCTGCAAAATCCTATGTTTTTATCTCCGAGACACACCTTTTCGGTGTCATATCCTGCCTCCGCAGCTCCTTTCAAAAATGCATCTGACAGAGCTTCAGAATTGCTGCCTTTTCTGAAACTGCTCGAAATCGCCAATACTTTTTTGCTCATGTCCTATATCTCCTTTATTTTAAGTTTCTTCCGAAATCTCTGATTTCTTTTAAAAGCTCTTCGGATTTATTCTGCTTTCCGTACGCTGTAAAAATTCCCATATTTTCCAGCTTTAAATAATCCAAAAATGAGCTTTTATACTCATATATCGCGCCGTCATATACTCCGTCGCTGCCCGAGCTCAGAAACAGCGCCGCTTTTTTGAGCTTCAGCGGCTTGTCGAGGGCATATATTCTGTTGACGGCGCATTGGAGCTGACCTGTAAAGCTGTGATAGTATACAGGAGAAGCCAGGACTATCATATCAGCGCTGTCAAGCAGCGGATATACCCTCTGCATATCGTCATTTTGAATACAGTGTCTGTCACCCTTTGTGTGACAGTACTCGCACGCCTTGCAGCCTGCTATATTGTATCTGCACACATCTATCGCATTGACCGTATGCCCTGCCTCCATAGCGCCCTCTTTAAAAGCTGTCACCATGGCCGCTGTATTGCCGTTAATTCTCGGACTGCCGTTGAGCACTAAAATATCCATTAAAACGCCTCCTTAAAAGCTCTCTTTTAAAACCTTGACTATTTCGTCTTTATCAAGCTCCTTGTATCCGCCCTTCATAATAAATGTGGATTCCGCTATTTTGTCAAACATATCCTCGGTTACTCCGAGATCTCTGAGCCTCATTACAAGGCCCATGTCCTTCATCCACTTCTCCATCTCCGAAAGTCCAAGCTCGGCTGTTTCGGCATCGGTCTTTCCCTCAGGATTTATTCCCCATACATTTACGGCAAACCTTTTGAACTTCTCAAGACCGTAGGGCATAATGTGCCTGTAATATGCCATGGATACGGCTGACAGCGTCATTCCGTGGGTGGCGTCCGTATAAGCGCCCACGGCCTGACCGAGCATATGGACTTCCCAGTCCGTCGTTTTGCCCTTGGCGACCAGCGTGTTGAGCGCCCACGTCGCCGTCCACATGATGTTGCTGCGCGCCTCGTAATCGGTCGGGTCCTTGACCGCTTTACGCGAGCTGTGGATGAGCGAACGGAGCAGACCCTCCATGATGTAGTCGGAAGTGTTGTCGTCCTCGCCCGAGAAATACTGCTCGAGTATGTGCGACATGATGTCGTAGAAGCCCGCTACCATCTGGTATTTGGGCAGCGTGAAGGTGAACTCGGGATCGAGCACGGAGAACTTGGGGAAAACGTTCTCGCCGAACACGTGGCCTATCTTGAGCTTCTGCGCGTGGTTGGTGATGACCGAGCCACCGTTCATTTCCGAACCGGTGCCCACCATAGTCAGTACACATCCTACAGGGATAATGGCATTCTCTACATCCTCCATATGC
>CAJKFC010000150.1 GCA_905199135.1 uncultured Eubacteriales bacterium | reverse complement strand
GTACGCCGCCGCCCGCCATCGAACAGAGTTTTACACCTAATTGGGGATAAAACAGTTTATACCCTTCGGTCTCTATGAAGTGAGAGGATTTGTAAGCGCAAATCTTGCAAAAGAGACAGGATTTGACGAAAAAGACCTGAGAGCACTGTGGGAGGCCATTTTAAATATGTATGAGCACGACCGCTCGGCCAGCAAGGGAGAGATGTCGGTAGTGTCTCCCCTGATTATTTTCAGACATGTGGGCACCGACGGAGATGAGGAACAGAGAGCCCGTCAGGCGCTTTTGGGATGTGCTCCCGCCCACAGACTTTTTGACCTTGTAAAAGTGTCGAAAAGACATGAAATCGATGTGCCGAGAGATTACAGAGACTATGCGGCTTCAATAGACATGGAGGGCGTGCCGTCAGGAGTAGAGGTCGGATTTTTGAAGGACGCTTTCGGAGAGGTTGTGTGGAACAGCCTGCCCGAAAAGGAAGAGTGGCTCACAGATGGTAAATGATGAGGACCGCATACCCTTATCGATGATATCTCAGTACGGGTATTGTCCGAGACGGGCGGCGCTGATAATGAATCACAGGCTTTGGCAGGACAACGAGTACACCGCCGAGGGAAGCATAGGACACGAAAAAGTCCACAGGGCGGCCAGCGAAAAGAGAGGGGATTTTATAAAGCTCTATGATTTTGCCGTTTGGTCGGACAGGCTGGAGCTTTTTGGGAAATGCGACTGCATAGAGGCCGAAAGAAGACAGAACGGAGCCTTGCTGCCGGGCAGAAAAGGTTTTTACCGCCTTTTCCCCATAGAATACAAACACGGCAAAGTGAGAGATGAGAGGGAGTACATGCAGCAGCTGTGCGCCCAGGCCATGTGCCTTGAAGAGATGTACGGCACAGATGTAGAGGAGGGCGCGCTGTTTTTCATGGGCGACCACAGGAGAATGTCGGTTGCATTTACCGATGAGCTCAGGAGAGAAACGGAGAAGGCTGCAAAAGCGCTGGCGAAAATACAGGGCGAAGGGCTGCTGCCCCCTCCGGTAATCGGGCCTAAATGCCGCAAATGTTCGCTGTATGACCAGTGCATGCCGAAACTTGAATCCAAAGCGGCGGAGTATATAGGGCAGCTGATTTCAGAGCTCGGAGAGGAGAAAATTTGAGACAGCTTAAAAATACTTTATACATAACCACCGAAGACAGCTATCTTTTCTGGGAAAACGAGTGTATAGCCGTAAAGGTGGGAGGGGTGGAAAAGGTGCGTATTCCGGCCATTTCCATAGAGTCCATTGTGTGTTTCGGCAATACCTCGGTGTCTACTCCGCTGATAAGATTTTGCGGAGAAAGAGGAATAGGGCTGACATTTCTGTCGGAGAACGGACGGTTTTACGGGAGAATAAACGGCCCTGTCAGCGGAAATGTGCTGCTCAGGCAGAGACAGTTTCTCTCGTGTTCCGATCCGCTGTTTTCGGCCAGAATGGCGTCACATTTTCTGTGCGGCAAGCTGCTCAATGAGAAAAACATGCTGATGAGGGCGGCAAGAGAGACGGCCGACGGTGAAAGAGAAAAGAGACTGAAAGATAAAGCCTTGGAAATAGCCGGGCTTTCAAAAGACCTTAAAGAGCCTTTGAGCACTGCCGCCATGAGAGGTATAGAGGGAGCGGCGGCCGCCGCGTATTTCTCGTGCTTTGATATGATGCTGAAAACAAAGGAGATGAGATTTGAGGAGCGCTCACGCCGACCGCCGAAAAATGAGGTCAATGCCGTTCTGTCGTTTTTGTATATGCTTTTAAAGAATGATGTTCAGTCGGCCCTTGAGGCGGTGGGACTTGACCCCGCATGCGGATATCTGCATACACTCAGGCCGGGACGCCCTGCTCTCGCCCTCGACATTATGGAGGAGCTTCGCGCTCCTCTGTGCGACCGTATGGCTTTGGCGCTTTTTAACAGAGGACAGCTGGACAAAAAGGATTTCGATTTAGAACTGGGACAGTGTCTTATAGAGGAAAAGGCCAGAAAACTTCTCATATCCTCCTGGCAAAACCGCAAAAAAGAGACCGTTCAGCATCCCTTTATCAAGGAAAAAATAGAGATAGGGCTCATACCTTTTGTTCAGGCTCAGCTGCTTGCAAGGGTGCTGAGAGGAGATCTGGACGAATATCCGCCCTTTATATGGAGGTGAAACCATGCTGATAGTTGCCGCTTATGATGTGGATGTAACCGCTGAAGACGGAGCAAAAAGGCTGCGCCGAGTGGCTAAAATATGCGAAAAATGGGGGATGAGAGTTCAAAACTCCGTCTTTGAACTGCTTGTGGATCAGACCGAATTTATAAAGCTCAAAGCTGCCCTCGAAAAGACGATAGACCGGGATAAGGACAGTATCAGATTTTACAGGATAGGCAACAACTATGAGGGTAGAATAACCCAAATAGGCAGATCTCCGAGAGTGGAGCAGGGCAAAGAGCTGATACTGTAACTTTATATCCGCGAACCTTTTTCCGACATAAAAGAGCGTCAGATCCGCGCAGAAAAAATATAAACAACAGGGAAAACTTAATATATTCGCTGTGAGTATATATTGAAAAATCTGTTTTGAAATTAGAATACCAGTGATTTTTCACAGATTTAAAACGGTGTTTTTGTGAAAAATTGCTGTCGCCCCTCTCGCAGGGGCGTGAATTGAAACTTGACACTTCGTATCAAAACTCGGGGCTCTCCGAGGTCGCCCCTCTCGCAGGGGCGTGAATTGAAACAGTCAGGGCGATGGGCATAGA
>CAJKFC010000149.1 GCA_905199135.1 uncultured Eubacteriales bacterium | reverse complement strand
TCTTCACTTTGTCAAGCACTTTTTTCAAGCACTTCACTCACCTCGACAGCTTTTATATTCTACCACGCTTTCAACCGTTTGTCAAGAACTTTTTTCAAGAAGTTTTTCGGTTTCAAGTTATTTTTGGTAGCTTATATATTTTATCACATTCAGCAGCGCTTGTCAAGAACTTTTTTCATTTTTTCTTTTTCATCGCTCTCATCTGTGACAGCTCTGTTATATTACCACACCTTTTTGTATTTGTCAACACTTTTCTGCATATTTTTTCCACAGATTTTTAAAAAGGCGGGTATACTCCCCGCCTATATATTTGCCTTGGCGGAGATTTCCTCCACCTCTATCTTTATAATGTTGGTATTTTTAATGGCATTTTTGTCAAAAACCGATTTTTCAGGGCCTCCTGCGTTTTTCATTACGGCATTGAAAAACTCCTCTTTTTCATCTTCCGATACTTTAAAGGCTCTGCCCTCTCCTGCTGCGCTCTGATATTTTGCCGTCCATTTGCAGGCGAGATCATTTTTCACTGTTTCATATTGAGCCGTCATGGCGAAGGCTACTCTGTTGTTTTTCTCTATAATGTCGAGCTTTTTGCCCTCTTTGGCACAGTGAAAGCACAAAAACAGCTTTCCTTCTTTTTCCAAAACTCCGAAATTGACCGTCACGGCATAGGGCTCTCCCCCGTCGCACAGCGCCAAAGTCATGTATTCGCACTTGTTAACTATGGCGAGAATATTCTCCCTGCCGCTTATCTCCCTGTCTTTTCTTCTCATAATTACCTCCGAGGGCGCAGAGCTAAGCCCTGCGCCCTTAATATTTTAGGCTCTGTGGGTGTCAAACCACTCCACTATCTTTTCCATCTTGTGAATTCTGCTCTGGGGCTTGCCGCCTGTGGTGAGACCGTGGCTCTCTCCTTTATAGAGCACCAGCTTTGTGTCAACTCCGTTGAGCTTGAGGGCAGTATAAAGCTGAACACCCTCTGCCAGCCAGCATCTGTAATCGACGAGATGATGGATTATCATTGTGGGAGTTTTTACATTCTTGGCGTACTTGAGGGGAGATTTGTCCCAAACTTTATCGATATCGTCCCATATATCGTCACAGACCTGGGGCAGATTGGTATTGAAACCGATATCTGTCGTCAGTATCTTGGTCAGATAGTTGGAAATACTTCTCTGCGTGACCGCAGCACGGAAGAAATCGGTGTGACCGATTATCCAGTTGGTCATAAGACCGCCGTAGGAGCGCCTGTTACAAATACATTGTTCTTGTCTATCCACTCGTTGTTATCGACAACCATATGGGTAAAGTCCATGATATCTGTGTAGTCGATATCGCAGAATTTCTTTTCCAGATGACCGAACTCCTCGCCTCTGCCGTCGGAGCCTCTGGGATTGCAGAAGAACACACCATAGCCTCTTGCCACCATATACTGCATTTCGGCATAGATATTTCCGCCGTAAGCAGCCATGGGACCGCCGTGGATATTGAGTATTGCAGGATATTTTTCACCCTCTTTGTAGCCGTAAGGCTTGATGACCCAGCCGTCTATATCGGGAAGTCCGTCTCTCTTGAGAACGACATGCTCTGCGGGCATTACCTCATATTCACTCATGACCTCGGTGTTGAAGCTTGTCATTCTCTTATCGACACCGTTTTCCGAAAGGTAGAGCTCGGAGGGGATATTTCCGTCTATTTTTGTGTATACAAGCTTGCCGCAGGCCATGTCAAAGCCTTCGACGCAGCCGTTTTCTATGTATGTGAGCTGTGTGACATTGCCCGAAAGGTCGGACTTGTAGAGATTTCCCGCAAATTTTCTAAGGCAGGTAAAATAGAAGAACTCACCGTCCCATATCATTGTGGGATAGTGCTCGCCGCCTCTTCTGAGATCGGAGGAAATGCCGCTTGTGATGTCATCCTCCCAGTCGGGGGTGATGCATTTTACCTCTTTTGTCTTGAGATTCAAGGCGAAGAACTTGCCGTGCTCTGTTCTGCCGTATATCTTTTTAGCTGTGCCGAAAAATACAACGGTGTCGCCGCACACCACAGCGCTCTTGTAGAAGAACTCGTCAAAGGGAGTTATCTCCTCCGTCTTTTCGGTTATCATATCGTGGATATAGAGCTTGTTGTATATGCCGGGCACTCCGTGCTCATTGAGGAAAGCACCTGTAAAGAGAAGCTTCGATCCGCTCTTGGGCGCCATAAAATTTGAAAATCTCATACGGCGGCAGGTGAGAAGTGTTTTCTGCTTTGTCGCCGTGTTGAGCATGAAAAAACCGTTGTGGGACGGATCTGTAAACTTGGCGCCGTCGTTCCAGATGGGCAGAGTGTCAAACTCCAAAAAGTCTGTCTCGGGCAGCACCTCCACCTTTGACACGGCGTATATCTTGCTCTTGTAAGGATATATCTTGCTGACCGTGATATTTTCAAACACGGTCTCCATCTTGCCCGAAGATATGTTTACGCACTCGATGATATTCTTTCCGCTGCCCTGGAGGACTATGCTCTCGCTGTCTCTGAAGGCAAAGACCTTGCAGTTTTCATAGAGCACCTTTGTCTCGCCTGTACCGAGGCAGCAAAGCTTGAGAACATTGGTGTAGTTGTTGTTTTCTACGCTGGCCTGATGCTCAAGATAGGCGGCATATTTTCCGTCATTGGATATCTTGACATCGCTCATGGGTTTTACACAGGAAAAAAGTCTGTTGGATACCGGTTTCATGTCTGTTCTCCTTTAAAATGATTTTATTATATTATAATATAATTTTTTCACGATTGCAACGGAGCTT
>CAJKFC010000148.1 GCA_905199135.1 uncultured Eubacteriales bacterium | reverse complement strand
ATAGCTAAAGCTTTTTGGAACTACCGGCACTGCCGGTAGTTTTCGTTACACAAAAAAGGCAGACTCTAAAAAGAGTCTGCCCCGAGTTTTAAAAAATATTCGGTTATTCGTCGCTATCTTTGGCCTCGTCGCTGACGATCATCTTGGAGCTCTTTATAAGTTTTCTCGGGCACACCTCTACGCACTTGCCGCAGTTTGTGCACTTGTCGTAGTCGATGTGGGCGCAGAAATCGTCCACATGAATGGCATCGTGAGGACAATTCTTGACGCACAGCGAACAGCCTATACAGCCTATGTTGCACATGGAGCGCAGCTCGGCGCCCTTGTTGTGGTTGCTGCAGCTGACAAAGACATCCTGGTCAAAGGACACTATGGAGATAAGTCCTCTGGGGCAGGCGGCGACGCACTTGCCGCAGGCCTTGCACTTGTCGGCAAGGATTTTGGCCACACCGTTTTCCATTTCGATGGCGCCGTAGGGGCACACCGATTTACAGGTGCCGAAGCCGAGACAGCCGTAGCTGCACACCAGCGGGCCGCCCTGTACCTTGGAAGCGGCTACGCAGTCGTGTATTCCGCTGTACTCAAACTTCTTCTGAGCGTTTATTCCGCCCGAGCAGTTGACATGGGCCACCTTTTTGACGGTCTCTCCCACCTCCTGACCCATAATGGCGGCGATCTTTTTAGCCACTTCGGCTCCGCCTACGGGACAGGAATTTACAGGGGCCTTGCCCTCGACTATGGCCGAGGCCAGATTGGAACAGCCGGCATATCCGCAGCCGCCGCAGTTGGCGCCGGGCAGAGCCTCTGTCACCTTGGGCAGTCTCTCGTCCTGCTCTATATAGAATATTTTGGAGGCAATGGCCAGGAGAAGGGCAAATATAGCGCCCAAAGCGCCTATTGCCAATGCCGGAAGCAGTATTTCTTTCATTTATCCGTTCCTCCTACCATATTTTAAGACCCTGAAAGCCCATGAAAGCCATGGCCAAAAGGGAGGCCGAAATAAGGGCTATCGGAAAGCCTTCAAAGGATTTGGGACATTCGGAAAGCTCCAGCCTTTCACGCACCGAGGCAAAGAGCACGATGGCGAGAGTAAAGCCTACGCCTGCCGAAAATCCGTAGATGACGCTGCCCAAAAAGGACAGCTTGTTTGTTATGTTGAGAAGTGCCACACCCAAAACGGCGCAGTTGGTCGTGATGAGGGGCAGGAAGATGCCGAGAGCCTGATAAAGGGCGGGCATCATCTTCATAAGCAGCATCTCGACAAACTGCACAAGGCTTGCTATGACAAGAATAAACGCCACCGTCTGCATGTATTCTATGTTGAGCTTGACGAGTATATACTCGTTGACCACATAGGTGACGGCGCTTGCCACCGTCATGACGAATATGACGGCGAGACCCATGCCCAAAGCCGTGTCCATCTTCTTTGATACGCCGAGGAAGGGGCAGCAGCCGAGAAATTTTACGAATATGAAGTTTTCAATCAGTATCGCCGTTATAGCCAGCGAGAAAATTTCTGTAAATGACATGACTTATACCCCTTTTTTCAAAATCTTCTGGAATGCAGCTATGACAAATCCGAGAGCCAAAAATCCGCCCGCGGGCATTATCATAAGGGTTGCAGGCTGGAAATTTTCGCCGAAAAGCGGTATTCCGTATATTGTGCCTGCGCCCAGAATCTCTCTGACCGAGGACAGAATGGCAAGGGCGAAGGTAAATCCGAGACCCATGGCAAGACCGTCTATGGCTGCGGGTATCGGCTTATTTTTGGAGGCAAAAGCCTCTGCTCTCGCCAAAATTATGCAGTTTACGACGATGAGGGGGATAAAAAGTCCCAGTGAGTCGGCGATGTCGGGCAAGAATGCCTTGAGCAGCATTTCCACAGCCGTGACAAACACCGAAATTATTACGACATAGGAGGCTATCCTTATCTTCTGAGGAATTATCTTTCTCAAAAGGGACACCACGAAGTTGGAGCATATCAGAACCGATGTGGCGGCAAGACCCATGCCGAGGCCGTTTTCAAGGCTTGTACTTGTGGCAAGGGTGGGGCACATGCCGATGAGCTGCACCAAAACGGGGTTGTTGGTGATTATGCCTTCCTTAAACTGTTTTCCTATATTCATCAGTTAGCACCTCCCGCATTTTCAGCAGCCCAGTTGATAGCTGCTGTAACACCGTCTGAAACGGCTCTTGATGTTATTGTTGAGCTTGTAATAGCTTCAATCTGTCCACCGTCTTTTGTTACGGCAACAGGTGCTGTTACACCTACAAACTGTTCCTGGAACCATTCTTCCTTAGCATTTGCACCAAGTCCGGGTGATTCTGAAAGGCTGAGTACCGAAATACCTGTTACAACGCCTTCATTGTCTACACCTACCATAAGGTCGATTGTTCCGCCGAAACCGCTGGGAAGTACTTCAACAACATAACCGATTGTTTCTCCTGAAGCGTCAAGGGCTACATTAGCTGTCTTAACGCCGATACCGTCATAATTTTCATCTGCGGCAATTTCTATTGCCTCAAAAGAAGCTGCTTCGGGAGCAACTTTTTTCATACCTGCTGTAGCAGTAGCTTCAGCCTGTACTCTGATAGGCTCTCTTGTTACCGATTCAACTACACCAAGAAGGCCGCTGCATACGATACAAATTATACCTAAAATTGCCATAGGTTTTATAATCTGTTTCATTTCGCCTTCACCTCCCCAAAGATTCTAGGTCTTGTGTATCTGTCAATAAGAGGTACTGCAAGGTTCATGATAAGGATTGAGTATGATACACCTTCAGGATATCCTCCGT
>CAJKFC010000147.1 GCA_905199135.1 uncultured Eubacteriales bacterium | reverse complement strand
CTATGGCAGCCTTGTCGATGGCGTCGTCCCAGAAAGGCAGGCCTATTGTGGCCTTTATGAGGTAAATGCCGACTATAAAGATGACAGAGCCTATGGCGTTAAAGTAAAAGTGAATCATAGCCGTTCTCTTGGCGTTTTTGCTGGCGCCCAGCGACGACATGAAAGCTGTAATACATGTACCGATGTTCTGACCCAAAATAATCGGAATTGCGGCTCCGTAGGAGACGGCGCCCGTGCCGGCGACGGCCTGAAGAATACCGACGGAAGCCGAGGAACTCTGGATTACGGCGGTGACAACCGCGCCGGTCAGTATGCCCAGAATGGGGTTTTTAAGGGTGATGAACATCTGCTTGAAGGCGGGAAGGTCACGAAGGGCGGAAACCGAGTTCTCCATGACATTCATGCCTATGAAGAGGACGCCGAGACCGAGAAGGATCTCGCCTATGTCCTTGTTTTTCTTCTTCTTGGCGGCCATTACAAGAATTACGCCGACGGCCACCATTATGTAAGAAAAGTTAGAGGGCGTCATAAGCTGCATGGCTATGCTTGCCGTGCCGGAATCGCCTCCCAGTCTCAAAAGCTGAGCAGTCATGGTAGTACCGATGTTGGCACCCATGATTACGCCGACGGCCTGCTTTAAGGTCATGATGCCGGCGTTGACGAAGCCGACTACCATAACAGTCGTGGCCGAAGAGCTCTGAATAATGGCGGTGACAACGGCGCCGAGGCCGACTGCCTTGAAGATGTTGCCGGTCATGCTCTCAAGAGTTTTCTCGAGCTTTTCACCTGCGATTTTTTCCAGAGCGTTGCCCATGACCATCATGCCGTAGATGAAGAGTCCCAGACCTCCGAAAAGCTTTACGAACGAAAAAATGTCCACTTTTTTTCCTCCATTTAACTGATATTTAATTCATACTTACTCATCATAATAATATCAATTTTTTTTCCCTTAGTCAAGGCATATATCACCGATATATGATAAAAAAAGACACTTTTTTTCGTACGGGCTTTATAAAACCCAATATGGTGTGGACACTCCTTCCGGCATACACATAATATGCCGAAACCCTTTTTTTAACATTATTTTCCTTTGTATTTTGTCTATTTTACCTATTGATTTTTATGCTTATTTCCCCTTGTTTTTCAAAAACCGGGCAAAATAACACAGGCGGTATTTATTTTTCCCTTTCAATTATACCTGCCGTAATTAAAAAATCAAAGGCAGAGCTTCATGGGTCTGCTTCATAAAAAGGCTTTTCCACACTTTTCACAGAGTTATCCACATTGTCCACAGAGTTATCCACAGCCTTTTTATAAAACCCTTCATTTGCCAACAGCGCTCTACAAATAGTTATAACCCGTTTATACAATTTGCATACAGGCTTTTTTCGTTTTCGACAATTAAGGGGGGCTCAACACAGCACCATTGCCCTCCGCCGAGCCTCGCCTCTATCATAACAAGGTTTGCCCCATCGCCCGCCCTCTGGTGGACAAACCTTAACCGCTTTACGGCAAAACGGTTTTTCAAAAGGGCGTCGAAAGCCGCCTCTATCCTCTCGGGCTTGTAGCAGAAATAGAGCCTGCCGCCCCATTTCAAGAGGTTTTTGGCAGCCCTAACCACATCATATATGTCGGCGCTCACCTCGCTGCGGCTGTTTCCCACGGTGTCAATGTCTGCCGTCTTGCCCCGGCTGAGTGAAAAATACGGAGGGTTGCTGACGCACACATCGACCCTGTCGTCTCCCCTGCCCTTTATGTCCTTGAGGTCTCCCACGGTCACCGACGCCCTATGGGCAAAGCCGCAGTTTTCAAAATTCTTTATGGCTATCTCGGCGGCCTCGGGGATAATTTCAATACCTTCGGTATAAACATCTTTATTTTTAACTAAAAGTAATATACTTAACGACCCGATTCCCACTCCTATATCGAACACCCGTTCGTTTTTCTTGAGCTTCACAAAATCGGAAAGCAGGGCGGTGTCCTGGGTCAGCTTTAAAAACCTGTCGTCCTGTATGAGTTTAAGGCCGTCAAAAATTATCGCTTCGCTTTGCATAAAATCTCCTGTCACGGTAAAAATATCTAAAAAGAAGAGGTGAAAAAATGAATCGAATAAAGACATCAAAAATATTTATGGCTCTTTCGGTGTGTGTCCTTGCCTTTTCCTTTGTCTACGGCTCCATGGGCGCCGTTTACAGGCAGGGCGACAGCGGCGACACCGTGAAAGAGATACAGACAAGGCTCAAAAAATGGGGCTATTACAGCGGAAACACAGACGGAATCTTCGGCAGCCGGACAAAAGAGGCGGTAAAATACTTCCAGAGGAAAAACGGACTTACCGCCGACGGCGTGGTGGGCAAAGCCACCCTTGCCGCTTTGGGAATCTCAAGCTCCTCCACTCCCTCCTCCTCAACGGACAACGACCTCTATCTGCTTTCGAGAATGATCTCGGCCGAAGCCAGAGGCGAGCCCTATGAGGGTCAGGTTGCCGTGGGCGCCGTAATAATGAACCGTGTAAAGCACCCCTCCTTTCCCGACACCATATCGGGAGTGCTGTTCCAGCCGGGAGCATTTTCCGCCCTTCTTGACGGTCAGTACGACCAGCCCATAGCCGACAGCGCAAGACGCGCCGCCGTCGACGCCATGAACGGCGCCGACCCCACGGGCGGAGCCATATATTATTACAACCCCGCCAAGAGCACCAACAAGTGGATCTTCTCACGCCCCGTAGTCACCACCATAGGCAACCATGTGTTTGCCAAATAATATAAATATCCTCCGTAATACCGATAAAGCCTGACATTCGTCAGGCTTTTTGGTTTTTAAAAAGGATTTTGTCCCAAACGGCAAAGGCTCAAAATAACGCACCTTGATAAATCTCCGCTTACACGGCTCGCGTTTGAAATGAGGAACTTCCCCATTTGTCAATCCAAACGGAGACCCCGATAATTTTACCCACGCCGCGATAAACAACGGCATTCGGCGCAGCACACCTGCCGCCTGCAAGTATCGGCTCGGCGATACTCATCGCCGTGTCGGGCATTCGCC
>CAJKFC010000146.1 GCA_905199135.1 uncultured Eubacteriales bacterium | reverse complement strand
GAGATTTCCCGTTCTCACATCGACGCACTCCCTGAATATCTGTCCGTTTCTGAAAATCTCGCCGCCCTCTTTCGAAAAATACTCGTTTTCGGATTTTATATGGTACTTGACATCTATATGTCTCTCCGCCCTTATCTCTCCCGTGAGGTATTTTTCATCAGTTCCGACAATCAACTGATATGTCATATCGCTGTTGTTTTTAAAACGGTAGTCCAGATAGTTATACATCACCGATGTGCCTACCCCGAAAGGCACCTGTCTGCCGAAATCGGGAAACAGGTCGATGCCGTCGTGGTGATGGTACTCGGTTATCTCAAGAGGCGTATGCAGCACAAGCCAATGAATCAGGTTTGTGAATTGGCACATTCCGCCTCCTATGCCTTTTGACGGAATTCCGTTTTTTATGGTCAGACCTTCTTTGTATCCCCTTTTCTCCGTACACTGCCCGACAAGGCGCCAAAACGAAAAGGTCTCCCCCGGCCTTATGAGAATTCCCGACACTTTAGGCGCGGCAACAGCCAGATTCTGCGCCTTGTTTTCCTGAAGTCTCATGTCCACCTCGCCGAGCCTGCGGCGTATAAGTGATTTGTGGGAGCATATGAGGACAGGCAGCGGCTTGTCCTGTTTTTGCGCAGCGAAGCGCTCCCCGCTCAGTATATCCTCAATATGACGCTTTGTTCTGCCTTTCCACAACGATATTTCATAGGCGGCAGGACAAAGCTGACAAAACAATTTTCTTTTCATATTCCTTCTCCTTATCCACATCATACCACAATGGAAAAAGCAATGCAAGATAAATAAAAAAACGCGATACAAAATCGCGTTTTTGTGAATATTATATCAGTTTTTTTCGCTTTGCTGTGAATTCCAAAGGGCATAGTAGTCTCCCTTGAGGGCCATCAGCTCGTCGTGGTTTCCGCTTTCGGTTATCTCTCCGCCCTTCATGTAGTATATCGTGTCGCAAATGCGGCTGACCGCCAGCTTGTGAGACACCATGATCATGGTTTTATCCTTTTTCATCATGTCCACCGTCTGCCTGATATACTCTTCGGTTTTGCCGTCCAACGCCGAGGTTATCTCATCAAAAAGCATGACAGGGCTTTGAGCCGCTATCGCCCTTGCAATGGCTATGCGCTGACGCTGACCGCCCGACAATGACGAGCCGTCCTGCCCTGCCTTTCGTCCGTATCCTTCGGCAGTCTCCGAAATAAAGCCGTCTGCTGCCGCCAAAGCCGCCGCATTTCTGACCTCTTTTCCCTCTGCCTTTGAAGCGAAGGCTATGTTTTCTTCAAGAGACACATTGAAGAGTCTGCTGTCCTGCATTACCAAGGCAAAGTTTTTTCTCCACGAGGTCAAAGACACATCGTCTATACATGTTCCGCCCATGGTTATCTTTCCCTGCTGCGGTGTGTAAAGACCTGTGAGAAGTCTCAGAATCGTGGATTTTCCGCTGCCCGACTGTCCCACAAAGGCGGCCGACTGCCCTTTTTTCACCTCAAAGGAGACATTTTTCAGAGCCAAAGTCTCTCCCGTATAGGAAAAGCTGACATTTTCAAATCGTATGTCGCAGTCTTCCGCGGAAATGCTTTTTTTGTCAAAGTTCTCCTGCTTTCCGTCCAAAACCTCAAAAAATCTGCTCATGGGCACATAGCGCTCTCTGACAAAAGCCCACATGCCGCCGATTCCAGACACCATCTGCATGACCTGACCCGAAAGGGGCAAAGTCACCATGACGCTGCTGAAATCTGTCCTGCCCTGCGCCGCCAAAGTTCCGCCAATAGCCACAAGTCCCGCAAGGTTTATAAAATATCCCAGAGAAAACCACTCGATACGGAGGAAATTCAGCCCCTCATATCTTGTCTGAAGTCTCTTTATTCTTTCGGAAACCTTGGAAATATCTCCCGTGATTTTATCCTTTAGACCGAACAGCTTTATCTCGGAAATTCCTCCCAAAAGCTGCCCGAAACCTTTGGCAAGGCCGCTCTTTGAGGACTGTATCTCTTGCAAAAGCTTTACCGTTCTCTTTCTTATCTCGCCCAGAGGAGCGCACACTATGAGAGAAAAAATGAGAGTAAATGCCGCCAGATATATATCCACCGAGCTTATGAGGAAGATCGAGAAAAGCCCCGAAAATATCGGGTTTAAAAATCTTCCGTTCATATAATAGCCAACCGTGTCCAAAGCCATGGGCAGGTCATCTGTCAGCCTTACAAATGCGTCGCTGTCGGAAATCTTGCCGCATTCACTCTCCACAGTGCGGCATCTGGCCTCTAAAAATTTGATTCTCAGCTCCGATCCGGTCTTTTCCTGCACCGCCATTATGGCCACGGGCAGAAGACCCGAAACTATCACCATCACCACACAGGCTACTGCCGCAACAGCCATTGACGACACTGTGCCGTCACTCTGCTCTCCCGATGCAATCGCCGTAACGGCGCTCAAAAGCACGCCCTGTGTAGCCGCAAGGGCAAACATCGATCCGCCGTTGAGCATGACGCACAGCCAGTATATTATGTTTCTCTTTCCGTGGGCTTTCCAAAGCCTTATGTAAAGGCTGAGAGTTTCTCTCGCTGTCGCCTCTTTTTTCATGCCGTCTGCCCCTCCTCTCTGCCGTGAAACAGGTCAAAATACAGGCCCTTTCTGTCCATGAGCTCCCTGTGATTTCCCTGCTCGGCGATTTTTCCGCCGTCCATCACATATATGCGGTCAAAGCTTTCAAGATTGCTCAATCTGTGGGTGACCGCCATCACCGTCGCATCCGGCAAAGCCGAAACGGTTTCAAATATCTTCTTGTCAGAGAGAGCGTCGAGAGCCGAGGTGGCCTCGTCGAGAAGCACTATTCCCGCCTTTTTATAAAGGGTTCTCGCCACGGCTACTCTCTGTTTCTGTCCTCCCGAAAGGGAGACTCCGACCTCTCCCAAAAGGGTGTTTTCTCCGCTTTCCAAATCGGGTAAAAAAGATGACACATCGGATTTCTCGTATATATCCTTTATGTCTCCCCCGTCTTTCCAAAGGGTGACATTGTTTTTAAGAGTGTCCGAAAAAAGGAACGGACTTTGAGGAGTGAGAGCCATATTCTCTCTCAGCTCGTCACAGCCGGTATCGGCTGTGTTTCT
>CAJKFC010000145.1 GCA_905199135.1 uncultured Eubacteriales bacterium | reverse complement strand
CCCCTTGACCCCCAGTCAAGTGCGATACCAAGCTTCGCCACATCCGGATATTTTGTTTTGTTGTTTCTCTCAACTACGAGTGATATTATAGCACACCTTTAACCACAAATCAACCCCTTTTTCACAAAAAAAGCATAAAAAAAGCATTTTAGTGAAATAATAACAAAAACCAACGGAGGATATCATGTTTATTCCACTCATTCGCACTATAATTTTATATACCTTTGTAATAATTGCCGTAAGGCTTATGGGAAAAAGACAGATTGCAGAGATGCAGCCCACCGAACTGGTCATCACAATACTGATTTCAGCCGTTGCCAGCGTACCCATGCAAAACCCTGAGATTCCCCTCACCCATGGAATCGTACCTATTTTTACCCTTATAAGCGCCGAGATTTTTATATCCTTTCTCTCCTTGAAGTTTCCCCGCTTCCGAAAGGTTTTGACGGGCAAGCCTGTTATCCTGATTGAAAACGGCATTATAAATCAGAACGCTTTAAAAAGCACAAGGCTCAGCATAGACGATCTTTATGAAGAACTGAGGCTCAACAACACATTTAACATAGCGGATATACGCAGAGCACAGCTCGAAACCAATGGTCAGCTAAGCATACTGCTGTTTGACAAAAAGCAGCCCCTGACCCCCGAAGACCTTGAACTCAAGATAGCACCTTCCGCTATAAACTATATAGTCATAGCAGACGGATATATCGACAACAATGTCCTGAAGCTTTTGAAAAAAGACAGAAAGTGGCTCACCGATGAGCTTGAAAAACGCGGAATAAACAACACCAAAGATGTCTTCCTGATGTTGTGTGACAGCAGCTCCCAGACCACCATCATAAAAAAGGAGAAAAAATGAAAAGATATATTATAACACTTTTGATTGCCGCAGCCCTGATATGGGGCGCCGTATCCTCCGTCGGCTTTTCTGCCCGCTCCTGCTCCGCCGTAAAAGAAGAGCTCTCAAAAGAAATAGAGAACATAGACTCAAAGGCTTTCCCGAAAGGAGAGCGTCTCAAAAACGCCGAAGAAATATGGGAAGACAAAAAGTCGATGTTCTCTTTTATAGTTTCATATGATAAAATAAGAGCCGTAGACATTCAATTTGCGGTGTGCAATTCCTGGTCGAAATGCGAAGAAGACGACGAGTATTCCGCGAGCCTTTGGAATCTCTACGCCCTTGTGGACACTCTCGAAAAGCTGGACACACCAAACCCTTCAAAACCTTTTTAATTTTTCTCCAAAAGCTTGCTGAGCTCTTCCATAAAGGTGCTGATGTCCTTAAATTGTCTGTAAACCGAGGCAAACCTCACATAGGCCACCTCGTCTATGTCCTTGAGTTTTTCCATTACAAGGTTTCCTATATACGAAGCTTCAACCTCCTTGTCGAGAGAGCTCAAAAGTTTTTGCTCGATCTCGTCGGCTGCTTTTTCCAGGGTTTCAAGCTTTACGGGTCTTTTCTCGCAGGCCCTCACCATGCCGTGTATCATTTTGCTTTTGTCAAAGCTTTCTCTTTTTCCGTCCTTTTTGACTACTACAATCGGCACAGTTTCCATAATTTCATATGTAGTAAACCTTTTTGAACAGGAAAGGCATTCCCTTCTCCTGCGTATGCTGTTGCCGTCATCTGTCGGCCTTGAGTCAATAACCTTGCTTTCGCTATAACCGCAATAAGGACATTTCATAACTTTCCCCTTACCTTCAAATGTTATTATTGCTATTATAGCACGAAGAAATTTAAATTTCAAGAAAATCTTCTATAACTTCATATGCCGTCATAGGCGTAACAAGTCCTCTTTCCATCATACCTATGAGCATATCTATCTTGCTTTCATCCTGACATATATTCCTGATTTCCAAAACTTCCTTTTCCCCATCGTCCGATGACTTTACAAGAGTGACGCCATAGGTTTCCAAAGACATTCCCGCCGTTTCTGTTATCTGAAAGTTTTTCAGATAAGACATAGTGAATGTTTTCATTTTATCACCCCCCCGTTCGATAATATTTTACAATACTTTCACAGTTTTTTCCATAAAAACAAATCGCAAGTTTCACCATTATTCGACAATAGTATGTAAAATTGTATTTTTATACAATATATTGACTTTTTAATTACATATGGTAATATTTAATTTTTTATTAAATTACGAACAGTAATTTTTAAAATCAAATTATAAAAAACAGCAGAGCAAGCAGAAAGACCACCACCGAAAAACACAGCCACACAGGCAGCAAAAGCGCCACAAGTATGCCCACTATAAGGACGAGAATGAACTCAGTGTATTTGTTTCCCCTGTTGCAGCAAGGTCTTCTCATAGTATCCCTCCTTTGTCTTATACTATGAAATCCCTTAAAAAAAGTTAAAGGCAGACAAATGTCTGCCTTTAATCCTTTGAAAAAATTATAAAGCCTTTTCCCTTTTGAAAATCTACCTCTGCCCACTCTTCGATTATCTCGTTGCTTATTCCGAGACTTTCATATCGGTAAAACACGGCGCCCTCCACGGGATATTTCACCCCTTTGAGGGTCACACCCTCTATCTTTTCGTCGGCCGCCACAATTCCCATATACTTAAAACCTTCGGGCTTTTTATATCTGCCCCTTTTCAAAGGCCTTATTATGTTTTTGCTGTCGGCTATTTTTATGTCTCTCTCATAGAGCTCAGGGTCCAGCAGGGTAAACACATTGGCCAAAGCGTGGTCGTACCTTCCGCCTGTGGCGCCTGTGACCGTTATGCTTGAGGCTCCCATGTCCCACGCTATATTGATGGCCGCCTCAAAGTCTGACCAGTCCTTTTCGCTGTCGTATTTCTCGCCTTTATCGCTTTTCTTCCACTCTGACGAATCAAAATCACCTATGTGGAGATAGGGCTTTATACCGAGAGTATCGGCCTTTTTGCTTCCTCCGTCGGCACATATGACTTTATCCGGCTTTTCTGTGCGGTACAGCTCGCCGATATACTCTATGTCGCTTTCGGGCGAAGACGCTATTATCAAAACCTTCAATTCTACCACTCCTTAAGCTGGGCAAGCTCCTCATAGAGCTTGACATAGCTCTCATATCTCGACTTGGAAATCACTCCTCTGCTCAGAGCCTCTTTTACTGCGCAGTCGGGCTCCTTTCGGTGAGTACAGCCGTTAAAACGGCAGGCG
>CAJKFC010000144.1 GCA_905199135.1 uncultured Eubacteriales bacterium | reverse complement strand
AATAGACAGTTTTGGTGAGCCGCCGCCTCAGGCTGTTTCGCTTTTGAGAGTGGCTCTTCTGAGAGCCAATGCCTCAGAAAACGGAATATCTGAGATAACTCAAAAGAAAGACAACCTCATAATCCACTTTGCGGTGTCAGACATCGAGAGAGCTGTCACCGTGGCGGGAGATGATAAGTTTAAAAAGAGGATACTCTTCAATGCGACGAGTATTCCATATGTCACCATTCACATTCTCAAAGGCGAGGACTCTTTGGAGCTGGCCGAGGAATTTGTGAAAAAATACAGCGAGATACCGAGGAGAACACAATGAAAAAACTGCTGCTTATAAGTCTTGTGCTTTTGACCCTTTACGGCTGCGTGCCAAGTCCTGTTGTGGCTACGGTAAACGGAGAGAGCCTTGACGCATCGGAATTTGCATTTTATATGAATTATCAGCTCATGTCCCGCGAAGAGGGAGAGGAGATAGGTGAGGAGGAACTGGCTCAGATAAAGGAGACAGCTCTCAGCCAGATGATAACCAATACCCTCATAAGGCAGAAATGTGAAAAATACGGCCTTGAGCTCACGAAGGAGACCGAGGAAAATATTAAAAATCTCAAAAAAGAGTTTATAGAGACCCTCGGAGGAACGGCGAAATACTTGGATTTTCTAAATGAATCTGCCATGAATGACAGGACCTATGACAAGTCACAGGAAAATCCATATTATCAGAATATGCTGAGGACATATCTTACCGAAAATACCGACCTTCCCGAGACGATAGGTTTTACAGATGAAAAGCTCAGACAGTATTTTTCGGAAAACTATGTAAAGCTGAAATACATATTTATAAGCGCCGTAAATGAAAACGGAGAGCCCCTTTCGCCGTCGGAGTACAATGATATGCAGGAGTTTGCAAGAGTTGTAGCCGAAGGCTCAAGAGAAGAGAATAAGGATTTTGACCAGCTCATAGAGAAATACAACTCCGACTCTCAGATGTCTTTAAATCCCGACGGACTTGTATATTCCAAGGAAGAGCTTTTGGAGACCGAGGTGTTTAAGAATGTTCTTGATCTTCAGGAAAACGAAATAGGAGGTCCTTACAGCTCCGATGAGGGATTTTACATAATAAAAAGAATACCCGTAGACGCAGGATATTTTGACTCCCACAAGGAGCAGATAGAGAGAGACGCCGAAAACAACAGATATGAGGCTCTCATAGAGGAATGGAAGGCGTCATCGACGATAAAAGTATCTGAGGTTTACAAAAAGATAGATCATCTGAATTATAAGGATTATATAAAGTAAAAAACAGCTCGGATTATCCGAGCTGTTTCACTGCGTTCCGAGACTTTTTTTGACCTTTTCCAACACGCCTTTTTCTAACCTTGAAACTTGTGCCTGAGATATGCCTATTTCGGAGGCAACCTCGGTTTGTGTCTTTCCGTCAAAAAATCTCAGGGCAAGTATGCGTTTCTCTCTGTCATCAAGATTTTTTATGGCCTGTTTTATGGATATCTGTTCTATCCAGCTGTCGTCCGTGTTGTTTTTGTCTCTTACCTGATCCATTACGCAAATGGCATCGCCCCCGTCCTGATATATCGGATCGTAGAGGGAAACAGGGTCGGATATGGCGTCGAGGGCGAATACAACATCCTGGCTTTTGACACCTATCATTTTGGCTATTTCCTCGGCGGTGGGTTCTCTCTGATTTTTAGATGCCAGTTCCTCACGGGCAGTGAGAGCCTTATAGGCAATATCGCGCATGGAGCGGCTCACCCTTATGGAGCTGTTGTCACGGAGATATCTCTTGAGCTCTCCTATTATCATAGGCACGGCATAGGTGGAAAAGCGGACGCCGTGCACAGGGTCAAAATTGTCTATTGCCTTTATCAGTCCTATGCAACCTATCTGAAAAAGGTCGTCAGATGCCTCTCCGCGCCCTGTGAATTTCTGTATTACCGAAAGCACCAGCTTAAGATTGCCCGAAACCAAGGCGTCACGGGCCTTCAGGTCGCCTTCTCTCAGTCTTTTCAAAAGTTCCATTGTTTCGGAATTTTTTAATACGACCAGTTTGCCGGTGTTAACTCCGCAAATTTCAACTTTTCCCTGCATTACTTCCTCCAAATGTTTACTACAAACATTATTGACAGGAAAAAGCTCAAAAATACACATACATAAATAAAACCCGACAGGTCTTCCCTGTCGGGTTTTAAAGATTTTAAAATCATTATTTCTTGAAGTCAAGAACGAGCTTACCGTCCTCTGTGGGAATTACAGCAGCCTTATCCATGAATATCTTGTCTATCTGAGCAAAGAAATCTTTTTTGTCAGGATAGAGAACCTTTGCGTTCTTGATGACTTCGTTGGCTTTTTCGGCGCCGTTTGAAAGGAGGGCGTCGGTCAAGGCTACGAGATACTTTGTAGAAAGAACAACAGCGCAGTCAGGATCGGAGATCTGATAGTCGTTGCCGTGGCCTGTACCCGAAGCTCCGCCGACATGGGGATGGATTGCAGGCATGACAGAGGAGATATCTCCCATATCGGTGCAGCCTGTGCCCCAATCATTGGATACGAGAACATTTTCTTCACCGATAAGTTCTTTCATGAGGTTTACGGAAATCTCTGTCAGATCCTTGTTGTTGTTGAGGGGGAGGTAGCCGGGTCTGTCGGACAGCATTACATTTGCGCCCATAGCTGCGGCAGTACCTGCTAAAGCTCTGTTGATCTTATCGTTTGCCTCGGTTATTGCCTCAATAGTTGCGCCTCGTACATAGCTCTCAACCTTGACATCGTGGGGAATCGTATTGACAGCTCCGCCGCCCGATGTGATGATCGGATGGAAACGGATATGGTCGTTATCCTTAAAGGTTTCACGAAGAGAGTTTACAGCCTGAAGACCGAGATTTGCGGCGTACAGGGCATTGATACCGAGGTGGGGAGCTCCGCCTGCGTGGGAAGCTTTGCCTATGTAGTTGATATTTTTTGTGATACAGCCGTTGTTGCCGGGAGCGAATTTCATACCTTTTACGGGGAGGTTGCCCTGGTGTACCATATATGCTATATCGACGCCGTCATAGTAGCCTCTGTAAAGGAATTCAACTTTACATGCCGCAGGAGGGGGGGTCCGCTGTGAAAAACCAGGCGTATCGCATGGCTATGCTCTATGATTTTTACGGTGATCTTTTGACAGACCGCCAGAAGGAGTTCTACGACCTCTACTACAACGAGGACCTGTCCCTGGGGGAGATT
>CAJKFC010000143.1 GCA_905199135.1 uncultured Eubacteriales bacterium | reverse complement strand
TGCCGTGCGTCAAGCGAAACGGCATGTTTGCTTCGATAGCGGTTACAGCCGCCGATATGGCTATGGGCGGAATAAGAAGCTTTATTCCGCCGGATGAGGTGATAGACGCCATGTATCAGATAGGTATTTCGATACCTCCGAGCCTCAGAGAGACTTCGAGGGGAGGTCTTGCCGTATCGCCGACAGGCGCCGAAGCGGCAAAAAGGCTTTACGGCAAAAAATGCTGATAAAAGTTAAAATAAAAAAAGCGTCCCAAATGGGACGCTTTTTTGGTGCCGCTGACCGGAATCGAACCGGTACGGATTTTACTCCGAGGGATTTTAAGTCCCTTGTGTCTACCTATTCCACCACAGCGGCATATTCAGTAAGATATATTATATCATTTAGCGGGTCTTATGTCAAGAAGATAGAGGGATACAGCGGAAAAAATAAAAATATTTATAAAAGGTATTGACATTACAAAAATATATGATACAATGAACATATGAACAATCAATCATATATAGATCGGAGGGACGCAATGTTTGATAAATTTCAAGAGCTTGCAGATTTTTATAAAATGTTCGGAGACGAAAGCCGACTCAAGATACTTTTCGAGCTTGACAAAGGGGAGAAGTGCGTAAACGATATAGCGGAAAAACTGGATATGACCCATTCCGCGGTATCCCACCAGCTGAAAAATCTGAAAATGGCCCGTCTCGTGAAATCACGAAAGGACGGAAAATTCGTCTATTACAGCTTTGACGACGAACATGTAAAAGTAATTTTTGAAATGGCGATAGAACACTTAATGCATTAGGAGGGTATTTATGAACGAGAAGCAACATTCCTATTCCCATGAGAGCTGTTCCTGCGGGCATGACCATTCCCATGAGAACTGCTCTTGCGGCCACGATCACGGCCATGAACACAAGCACGATCATTCCAACGACAGCTGCTCTTGCGGCCATGACCACGGTCATGAACACAAGCATGATCATTCCCATGAGAGTTGTTCCTGCGGCCACGATCACGGCGTAGTAAGAAGTGACTACAAAATATTTCTTGTAAAACTCATCGTATCGGCGATTATGACCGTCGCGGCGGTTTTTGTCCCCAATTCGGTAATATCCACAATTCTTTTTGTAGCGGCTTATGTCCTGGCAGGATATGAAGTATTTATAGCCATGTTCAAGGGACTTTCAAGAGGCGACCTATTTGACGAGAACTTCCTCATGGGTATAGCTTCGCTGGGCGCTTTTATTGTAGGCGAGAGAACCGAGGCGGTAGCCGTTCTCATTTTTTACGGTATCGGTGAGCTCTGTCAGAACTTTGCAATATCCAAGTCCAGGCAGAATATAGCAAGTCTTATGGATATAAGACCCGATTACGCAAATCTCATCACGGAAAACGGAACACAGACTGTATCTCCCGAAAAGGTCGAAAAGGGAAGTATGATACTCGTCAAACCGGGAGAGAAGATACCTCTTGACGGCATTATTGTAAAGGGCACTGGAAGTGTTGACACATCGGCTCTTACAGGCGAGAGTATGCCGAGAGATGTGGCCGAGGGCGTCGAAGTGCTGTCCGGTTCGATAAATCTCAACGGACTTTTGGAGATAAGAACCACTTCCGATTTCAACGATTCTACGGTATCCAAGATTCTCGAACTGGTGGAAAACGCCAGCAGCAACAAGGCTGAAAGCGAAAAGTTCATAACAAAGTTTGCAAAAGTTTATACACCGCTTGTAGTCGGCGCCGCCGTTGTGGTTGCATTTATACCGCCGATATTCCTGGGTGATCTGTCGACATGGGTATACAGAGCCCTCAACTTCCTCATCATTTCATGCCCCTGCGCTCTGGTGCTTTCGATTCCCATGAGCTTTTTCGGCGGAATAGGCGGAGCTGCCCGTCAGGGTGTGCTGGTCAAGGGAGGAAACTTCCTCGAGGCTTTGAATCAGGCCGATACATTTATATTTGATAAGACAGGTACACTTACACAGGGTAAGTTCTCCGTCAGCTCCATAAACCCCGCAGAGGGAATTGATAAAGACGAGCTTTTGACAAGCGCCGCCATATGCGAAAAGCACTCTAACCATCCGATAGCTCAGTCTGTAACAGAGTATTACGGAAAAACCGAGGAGGATTACAGTATTTCCGAAATCGCGGGCAAAGGCGTCAAGGCCGAAAAGGACGGAAATGTCCTGTTGGCAGGTAACTATAAACTCATGCAGCAGTTTGATGTCTTCTGCTCCGAAGTAAACAGCGGAGACACTCTGATATATGTCGCTAAAAACGGAAAGTTCCTCGGTACTATCGGAATAAGTGATTCTCTTAAAAAAGAGACAAAAGAAGCTCTCAGAGACCTTAAAAAACTCGGCGTAAAGAGACTTATCATGCTGACGGGCGACAGGGAAGAAGTTGCAAAATCCATAGCCGCTGAAATCGGAATAACCGAGTATAAAGCCAACCTGCTGCCCCAGGATAAGGTGTCGGCAGTTGAGGAGATACTCAAAAATACCGACGGCAAAACGGTATTTGTAGGCGACGGTATCAACGACGCCCCCGTTCTCGCCAGAACAGATATAGGCATAGCTATGGGCGGAATAGGCTCCGACGCCGCCATAGAGGCAGCCGACATAGTCATAATGAACGACGATATGAGAAAGCTGCCTATCGGTATAAGGGTTGCCAGAAAGACAAGAAAGATAGTTATGGAAAATATCGTCTTTGCCCTCGGAGTAAAGCTGCTCATAATGATTCTCAGCGTAATAGGCATAACCTCAATATGGTTTGCGATATTCGCCGATGTGGGCGTTGCCCTCATAGCGATACTCAACGCCACAAGAGCCATGAAGCTTTAATAAAAACAAAAAAGTTCCGCCTTTGGGCGGGACTTTTTTTATTATAAAAATATCAATCATCTTTCTTATCGGTGGGGAAAGGATGCCATACAGTCTCTTTAGGGGAGACGAACAGTTTTTTAATTTTACCTAAAACCGATTCCACAACCGAATACCACAGATGACCGAAGGCAATCACCAATGTGAGAAACAAAAAAACGGCCGCGATTTCTTTTAAAGGCATATTTTGTCTTACTTGGTGGCAAAGCGGTGCATGAAGAAGTCGGTAAATTCCGCCAGCTCTTTTTCCTGCGACACATACACATAGAGTTTCTCGTCGTCGAGCCAATCATAGGCGTTTATGCCGATATAACCTTTTTTGTCAGGGTATATGATAAAGGCGTCGGTGGGGTATTTGTTTCGATAGGCTTTTAATATTTCGGAACGGCGATAATATGTAGGATCTCCGCAGCCCGAGAGGTCGGGGACAGTGGGGACAACGATTATCGTCTGCTCGGGCTC
>CAJKFC010000142.1 GCA_905199135.1 uncultured Eubacteriales bacterium | reverse complement strand
CGCAAATCTGGCCTGCTCGGCCGAGACCCAGGCAGCGATAGACAGGCAGGTAGTATCTCTCATCAAGAAACAGCACTCGAAAGCACTGTCGATTTTGAGGGACAACCGCGAAAAACTCGACGAAATCGCCGACTTCCTCTATGAAAAAGAGACCATCACAGGCGACGAGTTTATGCAGATACTCAACAGCTGATGTGCCCTTGCAGCGCAAATCTCCCCCCTTTTAAGGGGGGATTTCATATTTGCCGCCTGCTTGACAGAAACGCGGTATCGGTATTATAATGATATATAGTGTCGGTTTTGCCTGAATAACGGCAAAGCCTGCTTCTCTATAATATCAGAGGTAAAAGATGACAGAAACAAGACAAAAAAACGGCGGTTTATCCAAAACCCGCAAGACATATATCATGCGGTTAATCGGCAGAATAATCATATTATTTATCTGCTTTTACATCTACTTTTTCCGTCCCGAGGAACTTTCCGTGCTCAAAGGGTGGGAGTTTTTCCGAAAATTTTCCCTTCTCCACATACTGTGGATAATATGGGTGTGCGACATGCTCTTTCAGCTCATACCCTTTAAAAAGGTGGTGGCTTTAGGGTCGAGAAAGCATTTCAAGGAGTTTTTCCGCCCCATTCAGGGAAAAATCAACACGGAATCTCTCCACAGGTACATAGTCAGCACCACAAAGGCTGCCTACAAGGTTTTTCTCATATGGGCTGTTCTGCTCATATGTCTCGGCGTTCTTTACGGCAAAAATGTAATCAACGACGAAATCCTGTTTATGGTCAGCGTGGTTTTCTATGTGTGTGACCTTATCTGCGTGCTGATATGGTGTCCTTTCCGCCTTATCATGAAGAACAAATGCTGCACCACCTGCCGCATCTTCAACTGGGACCATCTGATGATGTTCACCCCCATGATGTTTGTAAAGGGATTTTTCAGCCTCTCTCTTTTGATTATGTCTATTGTTGTATGGGCCGTCTGGGAGCTTCGTGTAATCACCCACCCCGAAAGATTTTGGGAAAAGAGCAACGCCTCACTTACATGCAGCGCCTGCGTGGACAAGCTGTGCATACAGTACTGTCAGAAACTGAGAAAATAAAAAAAACGGCCCGAGGGCCGTTTTTTTATTCGTCTTTTAAAATAGCGAGATTTTTGCGGCACTCCTCCGTCATCCAGTCGGGCACATCTGTGCGCGCCATGACCTCTTTTATCACGGCTTTGGCGTTATAGTCCTCGGCTATGGCGTGATAGGCGTGTATCATCATATACTTGCAGTGGAGATCGTCGTATTTCTCAACGGTTTTGAGCAGCCTGAGTGCATCGTATCCGCTGTCTGCTTTGATGAGTTTCTTCGCAATTTGCGAAAACAGAATGAGTATGGAATTAAACTTCTCCTTGGGGTAATCTATTCCGCCGTTTTTCAAAATCTCATATAAATTCGGAGCGTATCGCACGGTGCGCTCGTACAGTATCTTGTCTTCATATAAGGCGCTGAAAACGCTGTTGTAGAGGATATCCAGATATTTTTCGCAGGCCTTTATGTGACCCATGAGAGCCGCGTCGAGGAAATAGTCCTCGTCGCCCTCTTTGAGTCCATCCTGATAGAGTTTCTCGGCCTCTTCGCCGGGATTTTTTATATCTTCGATGTATTTGTAATATGCCTTTTCGGCAGGCTCGTAGCGTCTTTCCATAAGCTCTTCCAGCATTTTGAGAGCCTCCGGCATATTGGGCCACTCTCCCCTGCCCTCGGCTTTGAGCACCGCCAAGACATACCGGCTCTCCTTGCTGCTTTTCCTGCTCTTTTCGGCGTATTTTCTCGCCATATCGTCGGCCACACTGCTCTTCTTGGATAAAAGCATGACGGCGGCGTTGCCGCAGGCGGCTTTATTGTCCATGTCGGCAGCCTTGATAAAGCACTCAAGGGCGGCTTCTCTGTCCTTTTCGACACCTCTTCCCTCTTTGTAGAGAATACCCATGTTGTTGTAGGCGGCGTCCACCCCCAGCTCCATGGCTTTTTTATACCACTCGGCGGCCTTTTTCGGGTCGGCTTCCGTTCCCCTGCCCTTGTCATAGCAGCAGCCCACGCAGTATATGCCCCAGGAGTTGCCCTGCTCGGCCGCCTTTTTATGGTACTCAAACTCTTTTTCCTTCTCGTCAAGGTGCATATATACCTGAGCCAAATCTTCGTATTCGATAAGAACTCCCTTGTCTATGGCGGTCAGCAGCAGCTCCTCTGCCTTTCTCATGTAATCCTTTTTGTGGTAATACCTCTCCAGGTAATATTTCGCCAGACCGCTCATGCCGTGGGGGTCTCCCAGCTCGACAGCCTTGATGAGATATTCCACTCTGCGGTCGGGATTGCCCTTGGCCATTTTGTAATACATGAAGCCCTGTTCCGCCTTTTTCTGCTCTTTGCTTTTTCCGAATCCGAAAAGTCCCATATCTTTCCTCCCCTTAAAATATACAGTAAACGCATAAAGCGGCTCCTCGGCCGATTTTGATCACTTGTTTTCCTTTTCTTCCCCGTCTTCTGCCGCAATGGTCTCCTCGGCGGCCTTTTGGGCTGCCCTGAGTTTTTCGGTTATCTCCACGAGGGCGTTGGTGGTGGCCTCCAATGCGTCCATGGCTGTGGCCATTCTGCCGGCCAGGTGATAGTACATAGCTTTGTAATCAGGCATAGCGACCTCCTGTAATTATCTGAAATATATCCAAAATCATTATATCAATATGATAACATAACGGCCGATATTTTTCAATTATTTTTAACGCCTGCACCGTCAAAAAAAGCCCGGAATCATTTGATTCCGAGCTTTTGATTTTATATGCGAAAATCCATTACTTGAGATCTTCCAAAACTGCCTGCGGGGGCTGAACCTGACCGCAGCCTGTGCAGATGTCGTCGACAGAGGCACCGATACAGTTGACAAATGCGTCTCCGACCGTTGCAGTCGCACCGAATTCGACGGGTACCGCTACTCAGATATCCTGCGAAATTGTGAAAACGCAGGAGCCGTTTCTTTCGCCTTCACAGGTGACTTTTCCCGGTATGACCACGGGAGTGCCGCAGCATTTTGTAAAGGTTGCCCCTGTTCTTGCAAAGGGATTTACCGTGACGGGCACACAGATGGACGCCGACCGGTATCCCACCGCAGGACAGGTCTGATCTTCAAGTAATGTCATATCGTTTTGCATTGTTATTTCCCCTTTCGATGGTAGTAACCCATTATATGCCGCAGCCCCCTGTCCTGTCACAAACAAAAACAAAAAAGTGACCGATTACAAAATCGGTCACTATACTGTGGTTGCGGAGGCAGGATTTGAACCTACGACCTTCGGGTTATGAGCCCGACGAGC
>CAJKFC010000141.1 GCA_905199135.1 uncultured Eubacteriales bacterium | reverse complement strand
GGTAACCTCTCATGGCCATTCTCGAATAACAGGATGCCATATAAACCGTACCGGCTGTATTGGTTATCTCGGTCACATACTCGGGATACATTCCCTTGAGTTCCTCAATCACCTTATCGGCTATGCCGACAAGATAGGCGAAGGACAGATAGTCACGCCACAAGGCTGCCTCGTAGGTGCTTCTCTCGTTTATGAGGGAAAACTCCAGAAGATATTTTTTAAGCCCCATTATCTCTTTGAGCTTTTTTACTCCCTCTTCCGAGAGACTTCTCGGAGCCTTGTAGTATTTAAATCCCTTTTTCGGTGTGAACACGCCGTAATTATTGAGCTTTTCGCTGCCCTTTCTCATGCATTTTTCCAGCAAGGCATTATAGGAGTTGTAGTGTTTGCGGCTGTATTTCTCCAGCTCTTTCTGCTGAAGGGTGCCGTCATCGCCCGCCGCCTCTCGCATGAAACGGAAAAGAGCCAGCTCTGTCTCCTCGCCGTCTACGGGAGCACGATGAAGCCTTAAAGACACCTCTGTTTCGCTGGAAAGTCCGAAGAACTTTTCCTTTTCCTCATTCAGCGCCGAAACGCAGCCGTTTTGTGTCATTCGGAGCATATATGCGCCGATGACATTGTTCTCGCCCGAGGAGCTGAGGTCGAAGTTTTCGGTAAACCAGCTGAGACATTCCAAATCTCCGCCGAAAGGCACATCGCGGCAGTATTCAGCCTCTTTGTACATCTTTTTAACGGCTCTGATGCTCTTCATAATCTGAAACACAGCCACAGCTGCCGCGGTTATCGCCGCTGCCGCCGCAAGAAACATCAAAAGCGGAAAAAGATATTTTTCAAAGAACGACTCATCATCACCGTAATCACTGCCTTCAAAGGCTCTGTCCTGAAGCTCCGAAAAAGATGCGTTTTCCAGATAAGAAGGGTCAAAAAGGCCTTTTTCAAATCTGAGCATAACGGTCATATGGCTCGAGGAATTGAAATTATTGGAATATGCCAATATTCCGCCGCTTTCCGCCCATATCTCGCCGTCAAAGCCAAATGCCCACATGGCTGTGTTGTCCTCATTCAGCTGTCCTGTTTCAGAAACTATCATCAGCTTGACATTATCGGGAGCAGGATTCATCTCATCGTTGACAAAACGGACATTGAAACCGTCATAGTCGTTAAAACCCCTCACCATATTGGTGAGGACATATCTTATGGTATATGTATGACTGCCGTACTCTCCGATTCCCCAGCACAGCTCATAGCCCTTTGAGGTCTCGACAACTCCGCATTTGCCTGCCTTTTCCTCACGGCTCTTGTCTATATCCCACGGGATATTTTCAAAAGGAACGCCGTTTTCCTCAACGGAAAATTCCTCTATCTCCATGCCGTTCATATTCTGCATGGGGATATAGTGCTCGGTGCCCTCGTCGCTGTCGGTCACCCATGTCTGGGTTATCTCGGCGGAGCCGTCCTGCCTGATGCTTACCGTGATGTCAATAGAGTCTATCGAGTTGGCCGAAGCCGAGAAAACAAACAGAAAGAAAAGTGTAAAGGAGAGAAGTATTTTTTTCATAGTTATTTTGCGATATTTGTGCTCATGTCGGGCATCTGAGTCTTGCCCTTGGGCTGTTCGAGATACTCACGGACAGAAAAGCCCATCATGGCCGCGGCAATGGAGCCGGGGAACATTCTGACAGCTCTGTTGAACTTAGTGACGCAGTCGTTATAGATCATTCTGCTGCTTCTGACGGTCTGCTCATACATATTTACGCTGTCCATAGCCTTGGAGTAGTTCTGATTTGCCTTGAGGTCAGGATAAGCCTCGGCAACGGCAATAAACTTGCCCATGGCTTCTGTAATCATGTTTTCCTGGGCGTTTACATCGGCGGCAGTGCTCTTGGATGTGACACTGCCCCTCATTCCCACAACTTTTGTGAGGGTCTCATACTCATGAGAATTGTATCCCTTTGTCAGCTCCACAAGAGCCGAAAGGGCGTCCCATCTCGACTCAAGCTGAACGCCTATCTGAGACATGGCGTTGCCGACATTTTCATCGAGCTTTACAAGCCTTCTCTGAGCCGAAATGAACCACAAAATCAAAATTACAACGATACCTACCGGAATTAACCACCACATATTTTATACCTCCTGTGATTATGATAAAAATTCCCCCATAAACAGCGCCATTATCGCTCCGCCTATGAGAAATATCGTACCGAGTTTATAGTTTTCACCCGATATCTCGTGTGCCTCGGGTATCATCTCGGAAAAGACGATGCACATCATTGCGCCCGCCGCTATGGCGAGACAGAGAGATATCCATATGGGCGAAACCGTTCCCAGACCGTACCCTACAAAAGCTCCTATCACCGTCGGCACACCCGCGAGGAAGCACAAAAGGACAGATTTTGCCTTTCCGTATCCGCCGTTCATAAGGGGCAGAGCCATGGCCATTCCCTCGGGCACATTGTGCAGGGCGATAAGTATAGTCGTGACAAGTCCGTGACTTATCAGCGTCGAAGAGCCTATGACAAGGCCCTCTGGCAGGTTGTGCAGCGTTATGGAGAAAAATATCACTATGCCGATTTTGAGCATATTGCGGCCTTTTCCGCCGATTTTGCCTACATCGAGCTTTTTATCCACCTCACTGCCTATGAAAAACACGAACAGTATTCCGAGGGCTATTCCCAAAGCCACCACATACATGGAGGCCGTGGCCAAAGCCTCGGGTATCAGTTCAAAAAACACAACTCCCAGCATGACGCCGCTGGCAAGGTTGAAAAGCAAGCTTGTAAGCTTTCTCGACTTGCTGCCGAGAAGTATCCCCAAAATACCGCCCAGGCCGGTGCCCGCCACTCCGGCTATGAGCGAAAGTATCATCGCTCTCTCAAAAAGCTCCAATTTTTACGCCCCTTTTTATCCTAAAACTACCAGGACAGATGCCTGTTCCAGCTCTCGGAAAGCTCGCCTTTTTTGGCTCTTCCCAAAAGTTCCTTTGACTCTGTTTCAAGGTCGGCTCCACAGTAGAGTATGCGGTACATCGACTGAGATATGGGCAGGTCTATGTCCTTTTCCCTGCTCAGCTCATATACCGCCTCGGTGGCGAAAAAGCCTTCGCACACCGCTCCGACTTCTTTTATAGCCTCTTCAGGCTTTTTGCCCGCGCCTATTAAAAGACCCATTCTGCGGTTTCTCGAATGCTGGGAGATACAGGTGACTATGAGGTCTCCCACACCCGAAAGACCTGAAAATGTGTCGGGCTTGCCACCCATCTCGACACCGAAACGGGCCATTTCCATAATTCCTCTCGTCATCAGCATAGCCTTTGTGTTGTCGCCGTAGCCCATGCCGTCGCTTATTCCGACGGCCAGTGCCATTATGTTTTTCATGGCTCCGCCCAGTTCGGCTCCCACCACATCGGGGGTTGTTAGGCAACAACAATAGAATCCGGGTTCATCTTTCTTGCTTTATGAAGCATCTGTCT
>CAJKFC010000140.1 GCA_905199135.1 uncultured Eubacteriales bacterium | reverse complement strand
CTCACCGCAGCCATTGACGCCAAGGATCACTACACCTTCAACCATTCCCAGAATGTGTCCAAATACGCCACAGTTTTGGCCGAGTACATCGGACTCAACGAGGACCATGTGGAGATAATCAGACAGGCGGGTCTTTTGCACGACATTGGAAAGATAGGTATTCCCGAGGCAATCCTTTCGAAAAACAGCAGACTGACCGAAGAGGAATATGAAGTAATGAAAAAGCATGTGGAGGGGTCGATATCCATGATAAAGCACCTGCCCTCCCTTGACTATGTCATTCCCAGCGCCGTCTCACACCATGAGAGATGGGACGGAAAAGGCTATCCCAGAGGAATTGCGGGAGAGGCCATACCGATAGGGGGAAGATGCCTCGCCATTGCCGATGCCTTTGACGCCATGGTGTCAAAACGCTCATACAAGAGCCCCATGAGTATAGAGGACGCCGTGGCCGAGATAAAGAAAAACCTCGGAAAGCAGTTTGACCCCGATTTGGGAATAAAGTTTATAGAGCTCATAGAGGACGGAAAAATAGTCCCCGAAAATCATCAGAAATAAAAGGGATATCCAAAGGGTATTCCTTTTGTTTGTTATTTTTTGGGTTTATACTTGCAAAGCCTCGGAAGATTGTGATATAATAATAAAAGCGCTAAAAACAGGAAAATGCAGAGGTGATTTTATTTGACAGATGTTTTGATAAAATTATTTGTTAAAGACGGGGAAAATGTAAACGATACAAAGGTAAGGAAAAGATACGGAAACTTTTCCAGCATTGTGGGAATGTGCTGCAACTTTCTGCTGTTTGCCCTAAAGCTGACCCTCGGTCTCATATCGGGATCGATAGCCATAACGGCCGACGCCTTTAACAACCTGTCGGATATAGGCAGCAATGTGGTGACATTTTTAGGCTTCAAGCTGGCTTCGCAGCCTGCCGACGACGAGCACCCCTTCGGACACGGAAGATTTGAATATCTTTCGGGTCTCTTGATAGCCGTGTTTGTCATAATGGTCGGTGTAGAGGTTGTAAAAACTTCGGTGTCCAAAATCATTACTCCGGAAGAGATAGATTTCAATATTTTTGTCATAATAGGCCTGCTTTTGTCCATAGCAATAAAGTTTTGGATGAGCGGATTTTATACAAAGGTCGGAGGAAAAATATCCTCGACAAGCCTTATCGCCGCCGCAGCGGACAGCAAAAGCGACTGTATATCCACCGCCGCAACCGTTGTCGGCATAATAGTGGCCAAAATCTTCTCCATTAACATCGACGGTTATCTCGGTATTTTTGTAGGCCTGTTCATACTCTGGGCGGGATATAAAATCGTCACGGAGACTATAACACCTCTTTTGGGTACACCGCCTGATGAGGGGCTTGTAAAAAGCATAGAAGACATACTCTATTCCTACGATGTGTGCGAGGGAGTCCACGACATGATAATCCACGATTACGGCCCCGGAAGGCTGATGGGCAGCGCCCATGTGGAGATATCCGCCAAGTGCGACATGCTCAAGGCTCACGATCAGATAGACAACGCAGAAAGGGAGATAAAGAAAAAGCTCCATATGTCTTTTGTAATACATATGGACCCTGTTGAAAACGACAGTGAAGAGGTTATAAGATACAAGAATATCGTTGAGGATATTCTAAAATCGATAGACGAACAGCTCAGTTTCCACGATTTCCGAATGGTCAGCGGCGAGACCCACGACAACCTCATATTTGATGTGGTGGTGCCTCATAATTTCCGTATGACGGGCAGCGAGATAAAGAGGATAGTGGACAGCGCTCTGAGAGCGTCCGGAAAACAGGTCTTTGCCGTCATAACTTTCGACAGGAGCTACATATAAAAATGCAAAAAAAGCTTGCATTTTGCGGCGGTCTGTGTTATCATATAATAACGGAATTGTGTAATATATTACTTTAAGGAGCATATGGATGGAAATTGTAAAAATCATTGTAACGGTGGCACAGGTGCTTGTGTCGATCGCACTTATTTTGACTGTTATATTCCAGTCGGGAAAGCAGGCAGGTCTTTCGGGCAGTATTGACGGTGTGGCAGACACCTTCTTCGGCAAGAACAAGGCTCGTTCTCTCGATGAGAAGCTGGCAAAGCTGACAGGAGTCTTTGCAGTACTTTTCATAGTGCTGACATTCTCTCTCTCGCTGCTTTAATTTAAAATAAAGACAGGGTTTTGCCCTGTCTTTTCTTTTGCGTATTTTTTGCCGAAAGATCAAAATTTAAAAAAGGGTATTGCAATTTTGAAAAAGAGTGATATAATTTTAACATAATTTTAGTGAAGGAGAAATGACCTATGGCAAACATCATCATCAGCCCCGGCAAATATGTACAGGGAGCAAAAGAGCTTTCCAATATAGGACAGTATGTGGAGAGTTTTTCGTCAAATGTTTTTGTGATCATAAGCAAATCGGGTGAGAAAAGAGTGGGCGAAAAGGTTAAAAACAGCCTTTCCAACCATGGCATAGCATGTCATTTTGAGATATTCAACGGGGAGTGCAGCAAGAACGAGATAAATCGTCTTTCGGCGATAATGAAGGAAAAAGGCTCCACCGCTGTTATAGGCATAGGCGGAGGAAAAATCCTCGACACCGCAAAGGCTGTGGCATATTATAACGGAAGAACACCTGTGGTGATATGCCCTACAATAGCTTCTACAGACGCGCCGTGCAGCGCCCTTTCGGTCATATACACCGACGACGGAGTATTTGAGGAATATCTTTTCCTGCCGAAAAACCCCGATGTGGTTTTGGTTGACACAGAAGTTGTGGCGGCTGCACCTGCAAGACTTCTTGTTTCGGGTATGGGAGACGCCCTTGCCACATATTTTGAGGCGAGAGCCTGCCGGAGGAGCGGAGCCAAGAGCTGCGCAGGCGGAAAAATTACATCGGCAGCCATGGCTTTGGCAGAGCTGTGCTATAACACACTTTTGGAAGAGGGACTCAAGGCAAAAATTGCCGTGGACGCTGGAGCTGTAACCGAGTCGGTGGAAAAAATCATCGAAGCCAACACATATCTCAGCGGAATAGGCTTTGAAAGCGGAGGACTTGCCGCTGCTCACGCTATCCACAACGGAATGACACTTCTCAAGGACTGTCACCACCTCTATCACGGTGAAAAGGTGGCGTTTGGAACAATAACTCAGCTCATGCTGGAAAACGCCTCCATGGAGGAGCTGGAAGAGGTGATAGGCTTCTGTATAGATGTAGGTCTGCCTGTAACTTTTGAGGATCTAGGCATTAAAAATGTCGACAGTGATCAGCTCTTTGATGTGGCAAAACTGGCCAACGCAGAAGGAGACACCATCGGCAATATGCCCTTTGAGGTCACAAGCGAAAAGGTGCTTTCGGCAATGCTTTCGGCCGACGCCATGGGCAGATTTTTCAAAGGTGAATAAAGATATATAAGGGGGCGGAGGAGATATCCTCTGCCCTTTAAACGGAGGACAATATGCAGTACAGACTTTTCGGAGAAAAACGGGAGG
>CAJKFC010000139.1 GCA_905199135.1 uncultured Eubacteriales bacterium | reverse complement strand
AATTACCCGGGGTCCCCATTGACAAGGTCAATGGGGTGAAATACCCTACTTTTTGCGAAAAAGTAGGCAAAACGTGGGGATAGAATTAAATTTCAAGTGTCGCGACGCTCTCCCCACACCCCTACCGACGCGAATTGCTGAATTAAGCTTTGCGGTATACGGAAGATTTTTTACGAAGGACGAGAGACGAGGGGCGGAACGGTATTATCAGCCGTTTTCTGCGAATCAGCTTTCAGGACGGTAAATCACAAGCCCTTTATTTCATAAAACACACAAATATTTTACTCTTTGGAAACGATGTATCGATATGTTTATATCAAGATATAGATATATCAATACACCGTTACGGTAAAATGGAGGTACAGCATGAACAAACCGATCATTCTCGTTTCATCCGATTCCAACGAGCAGGCTCCCAAGAACGCAGGAGCTCCCAGAGAGCTGCGCTCCCCCGCGTCCTACGCAAGAGCTGTCGCTCTGGCAGGCGGTGTTCCCGTCATAGGCGGCGAGCAGTGCGCCCCGGAGCTGGCTGAAATATGCGACGGTCTGCTGCTTTCGGGCGGTCCCGACATCGAGCCCGAGCTTTTCGGTGAGGAAATTCTCAACGCCAGCGTAAAGACAGACCCTGCCCGTACAAAATATGAATATGAGCTCATCGACGAGTTTTTGAAGCAGGGCAAGCCGATATTCGGCATTTGCCGCGGCTCTCAGGTGCTCAATGTCTACTTCGGCGGCACAATGTATCAGGACCTTGTGGAGCAGAGAAACATGAACCACATGGTGCCCCACATCAGACACTATGTCACAGCCAACGAGGGCAGCATTCTCCACAAGCTCTTCGGCGCATCTTTCAGAGTAAACAGCACACACCATCAGGCCGTAAAAGACCTCGGCAAGGACATAAAGGCCACAGCCTTCTCCGAGGACGGACAGCTCATCGAGGCTTGGGAGCATGAAAAACTTCCGATTTTCGCCGTGCAGTTCCACCCCGAAAGACTGACAAACATCATGTGGGACGACAGAACCCCCGATTTCGCTCCTCTTTTCAAGTATTTTATAGACATAGTAGAGCAGAATAAGAAGAACAGATAATGAAAGAAATAACCCTTTATACAGATGGCTCCTGTTCGAAAAACCCCGGTCCCGGCGGCTGGGGAGCGATACTGCGCTACAAGTCCTATGAGATAGAGCTTTCGGGCGGCAGTACAGAAACCACCAACAACAAAATGGAGCTGACGGGGGCCATCGAAGGGCTTAAGGCTCTCAAAGAGCCGTGCATCGTTTCACTTTATACAGACAGCCGATATCTCTGCGACGCCTTCAACAAGGGCTGGCTCAAAAACTGGGTCAGAAACTGCTGGAAAAAAAGCGACAAATCCCCCGTACTCAACAGCGAGCTGTGGAAAGAGCTTCTGGCTCTCACCGAAAAACACAAGGTGACCTTTATTTGGGTCAAGGGCCACGCCGACAACGAATACAACAACAGATGCGACAAAATGGCGGTGGCTCAGACGAGAAAATATGCCGATTTATTATAGATTTTTTCTATAATTTGAAATAATTTACAAATAGGGTGTTGCAATTTACACCAAATAGGTATATAATATAGCCATAGTAAAAAACTACGAGAGGTGAAATGTTTTGAATATACCTTCTGAAATAGTATACGCAGACAACGCCGCCACCACCAGAGTGTCGGAAAGCGTCTTGAATGCCATGATAAAGCACTATCAGGGTGAGTACGGCAACCCGTCATCCCTCTATGATCTCGGCCAGAGGGCCAAAAAGGCCATAAACGCCGCCAGAGAGCCGATAGCAAAGCTCATAAACGCCGACCCTGCTGAGATCTTCTTCACAGGCTCGGGCACAGAGGCCGACAACATGGCTCTTAAAGGCGTCGTCAAAAGCGTAAGCGCCAGAAAAAACGGCAAAAATCACATTATAACCACTAAAATAGAACACCCCGCAATCCTCCGCACCGCAGAGCACCTGGAGCGCGAGGGATTTGAGGTGACATATCTCGATGTTGACAGAGACGGTCTCATCAGCCTTGAGCAGCTGGAAAACGCCATCACCGAAAAGACAGCTCTCATCTCGGTAATGTCCGCCAACAACGAGATAGGCACAATAATGCCCCTTTACGAAATAGGCCAGATTGCCAAAAAGCACGGCGTGCTCTTCCACACAGACGCCGTTCAGGCTCTCGGTCACATGAAGCTCGATGTCAAGGAGATGAATATCTCCCTCATGTCCATGTCGGCCCATAAAATCCACGGCCCCAAGGGCGTCGGCGCCCTCTACATCGCCAAAAATGTATTTTTGGACAATGTAATCGACGGCGGCGGTCAGGAGAAAAACAGACGCAGCGGCACAGAGAATGTGGCCGGCATCGTCGGTTTCGGTCAGGCTGCCCAGGATATGCTCGACCATATGGACGAGGACAACGAGAGAATAAACAAGATGTCAAATAGACTCATCGAGGGTCTTTTGAAGATAGAAAAGAGCGTTCTCACCGGTCACAGGACAAACCGCCTGCCCGGCACCTGCTCCTTTGCCTTTGAGGCAATAGAGGGCGAGAGCATGATTATCCATCTCAACCTCAAAAAGATCTGCGCCTCCACAGGCTCTGCCTGCTCGACAGGCTCCCTTGACCCCTCCCATGTGCTCATGGCCATAGGCCTTACACATCAGAACGCCCACGGCTCTCTGAGACTTTCCCTCTCCAAGTACAACACAGAGAAAGAGGTCGACTACATCATCGAGTGCGTCACAGAAATCGTGGACAAGCTTAGAAAAATGTCTCCCGTGTGGCACGGTTAATTCAGATAAAAAGGAAGTGTATATATGTATTCCGAAAAAGTTATGGACCATTTTGTCAATCCGAGAAATGTCGGCGAGCTTGAAAACGCCAACGCCATAGGCGAGGTGGGCAACCTCAAGTGCGGCGACATCATGAAGATTTACATGAGAATAGAGGACGACATCATCAAAGATGTCACCTTCAAGACCTTCGGCTGCGGCGCCGCCGTGGCTACATCGTCCATGGCCACCGAGATGGTCAAGGGCAAGACGGTCAAGGAGGCTCTCGCCCTCACAAATAAGGCTGTCACCGAGGCTCTGGACGGCTTGCCGCCCCAGAAGATCCACTGCTCGGTTCTTGCAGAGGAGGCCATCAAGTCGGCTCTCGCCAACTACTACAAGGGTCAGGGCATCGACCCCACACCCATCATCGGATGCACAGGCAACTGCGAGCACTGCCACGGCCACGAAGGCGAATAATTTTAAAAATAAAAGCGTCGGGTAACCGACGCTTTTTTGTATTTGTGCAGGGAACAGGAGAGAAAAGATATTTTGCCCGTAGGGAACGACCTGTGTGTCGTTCCGTGGAAATTCGGGATTTGGCTGTCTAAATCATAGAGCGGAATACACAGCACCCAAGGAGGGCGAATGCCCGACACGGCGATGAGTATCGCCGTCCGAGCGGAGCGAGTATCAAATCTCT
>CAJKFC010000138.1 GCA_905199135.1 uncultured Eubacteriales bacterium | reverse complement strand
GATAAAAATCAAAATTTGGCATAATATACAATATATGATGAAATATATCTCAACTCTGAAAAAAGTTATATATGTTGTGCAAAAAAGACGCCTCCTGCGGGAAAGCGCCGTCTTTTTGTGTCAAAGCCACAGGGATGTGTGGCTGTTTAAATATCTCTTGGATCAATATTTATTGATAATTTACTTTATGCCTTCAGTGTGGCTTTTGTTTGTTTTTTTAAAGCCCTAAGATTTTTTTCATATCATCGGGCAGTTCGCTGTCAAAGCACATCTCTTTGCCGGTCATGGGGTGGATAAAGCGGAGAGTTTTTGAGTGGAGGGCGTGACCTTTGATGAGATTCAAGTCCTCCTTGCCGTAGAGAAAATCCCCCGCCACAGGGCAGCCGATATAGGCCATGTGAACCCTGATCTGATGGGTTCTTCCCGTGTCGAGATTGAGGCTCAAAAGGGAAAAATCTCCCCGTTTTAAAAGGACTTTGTAATGGGTTACGGCTCTCTGACCGTCTTCAGCCACTATTCTCAAAAGCTCTCTTTCGCATTTTCGCTTTATGGGTGCGTCGACGGTGCCCTCGTCAAAGGGCGGACAGCCCACGACAACGGCGTTGTAGGTGCGCTTTAAAGTGCGGCTTTGAAGCTGATCCATGAAAATCTTGTGGGCATGGGAGGTCTTGGCCACTATCATAAGGCCCGAGGTGTTGCCGTCAAGACGGTTGACCGCCCGAAAGACAAAGTTCTCCCCCTTTTCCTTATAATAATAGGCGAGACGGTTGGCCAAAGTGTCGTCAAAATGACCCAAAGAAGGGTGCACGGGGGTGTTTCTGCCCTTGTTTATGACGATGAGATCCTCGTCCTCATAGACGATGTTGAGGTCGCCTTTGACGGGTACAATATTTTCCGAGCAGTCCTCCTCATATTCCAGATTAAAAGATATTTTCTGCCCGGCTTTCACTATATAGTTGGAAAAAACTCTTTCGCCGTCTGCCTTTATGCCGTCAGGCAGAAACTTCGCGCGCCTTATGGCCTTTGATGAAAGGGACAGGCGTTTCTTGAGAACCTGTTCGATTCTGAGCCCTTCGTCCTCGGGCTGAGTGGTGTAAAAAATGTCTCTTTTCATAGATATTACGCGATTTTTCCGTATATATTGGATATTCTGATCGTCAACACCTGCGGTTTCATAAACGACGCTAAAAAAGAATCCATTTCAAGAATTATTTTCCAAAATGACTTGACTTTTATGTGCAAAAGCTATAAAATGGAACTATAAGAAAGTGTTCAAGCATTTGAACACAAAAAAATTTGTGGAGGTCGTTTCCCATGAACGCTTATATGCAAAGAGTTTTGGACGAAGTAAAGGCTCGCAACGAAGGCGAATCCCTCTTCATCCAGGCAGTTGAAGAAGTATTTAAGAGCATTGAGACAGTTGTTGATCAGCACCCTGAGTATGAAAAGATGGGTCTTTTGGAGAGAATGTGCGAGCCCGAGAGAACAATTGAGTTCCGTGTAACATGGACAGATGACAACGGCTGCGTACATGTAAACCGCGGTTTCCGTGTTCAGTTCAACGGCGCTATCGGTCCCTTCAAGGGCGGTCTTCGTTTCCATCCCTCCGTTAAACTCGATACAATGAAATTCCTCGGCTTCGAGCAGACATTCAAGAACAGCCTTACAAGCCTCCCCATCGGCGGCGCTAAGGGTGGTTCTGACTTCGATCCCCGCGGCAAGAGCGACGCTGAGATCATGCGTTTCTGCCAGGCCTTTATGACAGAGCTTTACAGACACATCGGTCCTGATATCGATGTTCCCGCAGGTGATATCGGTGTCGGCGCTCGCGAGATAGGCTATCTCTATGGCCAGTACAGAAGAATCAAGGGCTGCTGGGAGAACGGTGTTCTCACAGGTAAGGGCCTTTCCTACGGCGGATCCTACTTCCGTCCCGAGGCAACAGGCTACGGCGCTGTTTACTACCTCATGGAAGTTCTCAAGCACTACGGTGAGGATATCAAGGGCAAGACAGTTGCAGTTTCCGGCTTCGGTAATGTTGCTTGGGGCGTCTGCGAGAAGGTTGCTCAGCTCGGCGGTAAGGTTGTTACACTTTCCGGTCCCGACGGTGCTGTCTATGATCCCGACGGTGTAGTTACAAAAGAGAAGATCGAATATCTCCTTGAGATGCGTGCTTCCGGCCGTGACCGCGCTCAGGATTACTCCGACAAGTTCGGCTGCAAGTTTATCCCCAAGGCAAAGGTTTGGGATATCCCTGTTGATATCTGCATGCCCTGCGCATATCAGAACGAGATCGGCATGGTAGAGGCTGAGCAGATTGTCAAGAACAAGGTTCAGTACTACATCGAGGTTGCCAACATGCCCACAACAAATGAGGCTCTTGATTACCTCCAGAAGAATGTCAAGATCGTTGCTCCTTCCAAGGCTGTAAACGCCGGCGGTGTTGCAACATCTGCTCTCGAGATGGCTCAGAACTCCATGCGTTACAGCTGGGAGCCCGAAGAGGTTGACGCAAAGCTCCACTCCATCATGAAGAACATCCACGACGCATCCGCAGCAGCTGCTGAAGAGTGCGGCATGGGCTACAACCTGGTTGCAGGCGCTAACATCGCAGGCTTCAAGAAGGTTGCAGAGGCTATGATGGCTCAGGGCCTTATCTAATTACTCTGTAATTGATACTTCCTATAAAAGGACAGGCTTTGCCTGTCCTTTTAAAATATTGACTTAAAAACATAATATTGTCACAATCTCATGTTATTATGTAAACGATGATTGAAACAAGAGAATAAAAGCATACGAAATACAAAAAAGCTTTTTTGATGTGACCGCACCAAAAAGGCTTTTTTACTTTGAGAGGTAAGCATGTGGGGAAAAGTTTTACAAAAGGTCAGAGATAAACGGCCGAGAGTGCACTGTATAACAAACTATGTCACGGCAAACGACTGCGCCAACGCCCTTCTATCCCTCGGAGCTTCTCCTATAATGGCAGATTACAGCGGTGAGGCAGAGGAGATAACGGCGGCCTGTTCGGCTCTGTGCATCAATATGGGCACGATAAATGCCGACAGAGCCGAGGCCATGATAAGGTCGGGAATGAGGGCAAACGAGCTGAGACTTCCCGTTATTTTGGACCCTGTGGGAGTAGGCGGCTCGGAAATGAGAAAAAAGACGGCCAAAAGGCTTTTGGAAAATGTGCGATTTGCCGTCATAAGAGGAAATATCTCCGAAATAAAAACTTTGGCTTTGGGGGCGGCAGGAGCCGGCATAGATGCCGATTTAAAGGACAAAATAACGGAGGACAATTTCAAAGAGGCCCTCGGCTTTTTGCAGAGCTTTTCACAGAAAACGGGAGCTGTCATAATGGCTACGGGTGAGACCGATTACATAGTGGCAGAAGGCAGAGCCTGTGCCGTTAAAAACGGCAGCGCAAAGATGTCCCTTATAACGGGGGGCGGCTGTATGCTGTCGGCTTTGACGGCGGCATTTGCGGCATCTAACGGCGATATGCTTGAAGCCGCGTC
>CAJKFC010000137.1 GCA_905199135.1 uncultured Eubacteriales bacterium | reverse complement strand
TTTGTCGGCGGAAGAGCCGAAAAGGTGGAGAAGTCCGCTGTTTCGTGCGGCTTTTCCTTTGACCACAAGCACCGCCGACGCAGATCTTGAAAGGGCAAAAATCAGCGGAAAGGCGGCGAAATGTCCGCCCTTTTGCAGATATTCAAAGAAAACGGCGAAGAAAAGCAGGGCGTAAAGCACGGCGCCCAAAACTCCGAATGCACCCGAGTTTGGGTCTTTGAGGATTTTAAGGCGTTTTTCGGCGTCGCCGTTGGAGCCTAAAGCGTCCATGGTGTCGATAAAGCCGTCCATGTGTATGCCCCCCGAGAGGAATATGGGGAGAAACGCCATAAGGGCAGAGGTAAGCAGGCTTGAAATGCCCAAAGACGGGGCGAAACGGGCGAAAAGCGACACAAAAGCGCCGATGACCACCCCCACAAGGGGAAAGAAAACCATTACATGTTTCATATTCACCCTGTCCCAGTCGGCCTTCGGGACGGGGAAAACACTGTACATCGAAAAGCTTATGCACAGGCTGTGGAAAATACTTTTCATTTTTCTCCTTTCAGAGGTAGGGGCAGGCCGCAGACCACCTCATATACGGCGTCGGCTCGCTGTGCCAATTCGCAGTTGAGTCTGCCCACAAGCTCCATGTATTTTAAGGTATATTCGTCGTAATTTCCGCCGTCTGAGAAGATATCCCCCGAGACAATGACGGTGTTTTTGTGGTATTTCGCGAGATTTTCAAGCTGAGATATGATGTTTTCAAAGGCGTTTTCGTCCTTTTTTGAAAACATGCGGTTGGCGGCAAGATTTGTAAGGCACTCCAAAAGGGCGTTGTCAAAGCCTAAAGCGGGAGATATGTCGTAAAAACTCTCCACCGTCTCAAAGCCCTTGTCCTTTCGCATGAGGCGGTGGCGCTCTATGCGCCGTCTGCCCTCGTCGCCATAGGGCTCCATGGTGGCGATATAGGCTCTCGTGCCGCCAAAAGACATGGTGAGAGCTTCGGCAAAGGCCGATTTTCCGCTGCCCGAGCCGCCCAAAACCAAAATAAGCATAATTCCTCCGTAAAAAACAAAAAAGGCCTCCGGGCAGAGACCTTTCCATGACAAAAAAGCCTGCCCTTTCATTCTCTGTGAAAGGCAAGTGTGCGGCAAAGGTATTCCGACTGAGGCAAAAGCCATCACGGCAGCAGGACTGCGAGGGAGTCTCACCCTCTTCCCTTTTTGTTACCGGTGTAATTATTATAGGGCTTTCGGGGGAAAATGTCAATATTTTATGCGAGGTGGACGGGTAATGAGCTTGATTTTCTTTACCAATGACCCGCGGCGGCAAAATTGTGCTATAATGGTTTACATATACAGACGAAAAAACGGAGGTGACAAAATGGAGACAGCGGACAGGAAAGACTGCGGCTTTACCGTGAGATTTGACGCCTGCCGACCCACTCTGCGGGTGATAGGAGACGAAACACGCCGGATAATCATAAGAGTTTTGATTGAAAACTGCGAAAAAGACGGAATGAGAGTTGGGGAAATTAAAAAGAGGGCGAATATTTCCCGAGCGGCAGTTTCCCACCATCTGAAAATATTAAAAGAGGCGGGCATTATAGATTTCCGCCGTGAGGCGCGAAAAATTTCTATTATCTCGACCCCGACGGCAGCAGCCTTATAAAGGTGGCCGAGCTTTTTCTCGACGCCGCGGAAAACATGAAACAGCGCCGAAAACATAAGGAGGAAAACATATGAGCATATATAAAATAGTATTCAGCCCCACGGGCGGCACCGACAAGGCGGCGCAGTGCCTGGCAGAAGAGCCGGGGCAGGAGATAAAGACCGTAGATCTCACCGACGCCGATGCCGATTTCACCTCTGTATCCCTTTCGGAGGGGGACATATGCGTGGCGGCTGCGCCGTCTTTCGGCGGAAGAGTGCCCAAAACCGCCGCGGAGAGACCGGAAAAGATAAAGGGCGGCACAGCCGCAGCCATAGCTGTGGCGGTCTACGGAAACAGAGCCTATGATGACACCCTTCCGGAGCTCAAAAACATACTCAAAGGCTGCGGTTTCAGATGCACGGCGGCGGTGGCGGCAGTGGCAGAACATTCGATAATACACAAATTCGCCGCAGGGCGCCCCGACAAAAAGGACATGGATCAGATTAAAGAGTTTGCCCGCAGGATACGCCGCAAAATCGAGGAAAACGGCGCTGCCGAAGATGTGAGCGTTCCGGGCGGCACACCGTATGTGGCTTACGGCGGAGTGCCCTTGAAGCTGTCGGCCAAAAAAGGCTGCACAGGCTGCGGTCTGTACGCCGAAAAATGCCCCGTAAAGGCCATTCCGCCCCAAAACCCCGCCATGACCGACGGCAAAAAATGCGTAAGCTGTATGCGATGCGTTGCCGTCTGCCCTATGGGCGCGAGAAAGGTCGGCGGTGTGCTCACCTTTCTTGCCGAGGCGAAGATGAAAAAAAGCTGCTCATCTCCAAAGAAAAACGAGCTGTTTATCTGATAAAGATAAAAACGGAGCGAAAGCTCCGTTTTTTCAATTATTTGACATCGGGGTTGTCGCTCATTGCCTTGAGCTTTTCGATGAGGTCTGCCCTCTCCTTTTTGAGGATTTCGACAGTCTTTTTGTTCTTCTCCAAAACCTCGGGCTTTGGCTTTGAGATGAATATCAGATACACGCCGATGGCTATTTCGCCGATACCTATATAGGTAGACCAGCTCATACGGGCGAGGTTTCCCAGCACCAGCATGATGACGGCGCAGATGAAGAAGAACACAGACAGACCGTTGATCTTGAATCCGCCCGTCACATCGGTCTTGGCTATCTGCTTGTCTATGTCGGCTATTCTCGTCTTGTAGGAATCCTTGACCTGCTCTTTTGCGGCGTCGGGGTCATACTGGGCTATCTTTTCGGCGTAGAAAGCTATGTATTTGTTGGCCGCGGTCTTATCTCTGTGATAGATCATGTAGCCCCTTTCGGTGCTTATGGCCTGCTTCCATGCCTGTATTGCCAGCTTCATTATCTGCTTATTTGAGGAGAAATGCTGCTCTATGGAGTTGCCCACGGCGGCCATTATGCTTATGGAGGAGCCGGCTCTGCTGAAAAACTCCTGGAGATACTTGTTTTTTATCTGAATATCTATGCCGTCGTAGTGTTGTTTGGCGGCGGAGTAGAGCATGGACGCGATGGACAGGGCGTACACTGTTATGTCGGCAAGAGCGGCGTACTGCTCCTTGGCAGGCACATTTGCCGCGATGAGGGAGATTGTGCTCTTTACGCTGTTTTCAACGCTCTGGGCAGCGCCTGCGATATTTGCAATCTTGCACTGCATTGCCGTGTAATATACCGAATAGAAGGATGCCTCCCAGCTCTTGGGGTCTTCCTGAAGAATCATGTCATAGTATTTGGCGGCCTGCTCGGAGTTGTTATCCTTTTTGGCTCTTCTGGCTATCTCATAGAGATTTTTGAGCTTTTCCGAGGTGTCGACCTTGACGGTAGAGCCTGCAGGTATTTCATCTACTACTTTAATCTGAGTAACATCTGTAGAAG
>CAJKFC010000136.1 GCA_905199135.1 uncultured Eubacteriales bacterium | reverse complement strand
CGGCCGGGATGGGTGAGGGCGGCGTCGAGAGATTCGGGGCGGTTGGTGGCCGCGAGAATGATGACGCCTGTGTTTTCCTCAAAGCCGTCCATCTCGGTTAGAAGCTGATTGAGGGTCTGCTCGCGTTCGTCGTTGCCGCCCATTCTGCCGTCTCTCTTCTGACCTATGGCGTCTATCTCGTCGATAAAGACTATGCACGGAGCCTTTTCCTTGGCCTGCCTGAAGAGGTCGCGGACCTTGGAGGCGCCCATGCCTACAAACATCTCGACAAACTCAGAGCCTGAAATGGAGAAGAAGGGCACATTGGATTCGCCCGCAACAGCCTTTGCCAGCATGGTTTTGCCCGTGCCGGGAGGGCCGACAAGCAGTATGCCCTTGGGCATCGTGGCTCCTATCTCCCTGTATTTTTCAGGGTTGTGCAGGTATTCCACAATTTCGGAAAGACTGTCCTTGGCTTCGTCCTCTCCGGCCACATCGGCAAATTTGATGCCCTCGGAAGATTTGACATACACCTTGGCGTTGGATTTTCCGAAGGCCATGGCGTTGGGGCCGCCTGCGCGCTCCATAAGCTTTTTGGACATATACTGCCCTATGGCGATAAATACGAAGATGGGCAGCACCCAGCTGAGCAGAAAGCTTATTATGGGGTTGGCCTGCTCGATTATCTCTCCCGAAAATACGGCTCCTGACTCGTCAAGTCTCTCTGTAATGTCGGGGTCGGGCATCATGCCCGTCTTGTAAACGGCGGTCTGCTCTTTGTTGGTGAAGAGTATCATGTTGTCTTCCTGCTGCACCTCCACCAGACCGAGCTGATGGTTTTTCGCCATATCGATAAAGGTGCCGTAGTCCACCTGCTTTATCTGACGCTGGGCCAGCCAGGGCATGGCGAGAAAATTGAACAGCAGCAAAATCAAAAGCACGATGCCGTAATAGAATATAAGTGGTTTTTTAGGTCTTTGCACTTCCTGCATAAGGGGACGCTCCTTTCTGTTCCTCAATGTTCATCTGTAAGTCCTCGGCCGAAAGTACGGCGGCCAGGGCGTAGCGGGACGCCTGAACGGCGTAATCTATGGCGTATTCGGCATAGAGGGCGGCGGCTTCCGCCGTGTCCTCCTGGGGGCTGCTCTTCTCGCAGTGGATAAAGCTGCCGATTCGGCCGTCTTTGAGCAGGGACTCGGTTTTTTTGATGTATTCAAGCTGGGCCTTTGCAAGCTCCCTTATTGCGGGAGACCGACTTTCACAGGCGGCTTTTTGAAGGGAGAGGATATATTCACTGTATTCCTCCGCGGCTTTTTGAAGTTCCTTGCGGATTTTTTCGTGGTCCTCCTGTCCGCATATCCGTATACGGCTTTGCATTTTGCCGTACTGCCGCTCCATTTCTTCCAGCTTGGCGGAGAAAATTTCCCTGTTCGGGTTCATGGCGATACGGGCTCCTTTCCGCTGAAAATCAGGCTGTTTTGCCTGTCTGATTCTGTTATACATTTATTTTTATATTATGTCCACTGTCAGTTTTTAGTTTATGTCCTTACAGAATCTAAAAAGTGTCAGAATTTCTTACAATTTTTGAATTCTGTAATAAAAAACGGAGGCCCTTTAAAGGATCTCCGTCTAAAATATTCTCTATTTGCCGTCCTTCGGTATTTCTCCGGGGAGAATGAGCTCCAAACGGGATGCCAAAAGGTCGGGGTCGGTATTTTTTCCGTAGGTCAGAAGCACTCCGACAAGGCCGCAGGCAGTGTATCTCAGCAGCACTTCTCTGTCGAAATAGCCGAAGGAACCCGAGGCCTTCGGCGCCTTGTATCTGGCCATTTCGCCGAGATAGGTCTCCATCGACTCCACCATAAATTTTTCAAACTGGGGTCTTCTTTGAGAGCCCATCAGCTTTTCAAGGACGGAAAAATGATCGGCCGTAAAGGAGATGAAGATTTTCAGAGCCGAACGCATGTCGTCGGCCTTGATGCTCTCCTGGGTAAGGCGCTTCGTCTCCTGCTTTATCGACCACTCCATCACATCGAGAATGTCCTGAAAATGGTAATAAAAGGTCTGTCTCGAGATATGACATTCCTCGATCAAGGCCTTTACGGTGATTTTGTCGGCGTTGCCGCGTCTCACCATGTCCTTAAAGGCCTCGGCGATGACCGATTTCATGTCGATTGGCATGGGCGATGCACCTCCTGTGTCAAAGACTGCTTACTGAAAACATTTTACCATTTTTTTGTTTTCTCCGCAAGACATTTGCCCCTTTGCCGTTGAATTTTACGGGGTTTTTTGATATGTTAGGGGTAGAGACCAGGGTGCGAAAGGAGAAGGACATGAAAAAGAAAATATGGACAGCGGTTATCGCTCTGATAATCCTCGCCGCCGCCTTTTACATGAGGCCTCTTTCGATAGAGGATCTGACAAAAGCAGACCTTAAATCGGCGGAGCGAATAAGCATATGGGCCGAGACCTATTACGAAAAAACCTCCGACGGTGAAAAATACGAAATAGTGCTCCAAAAGGGAGACGATGGCTTTGACGGGATAATCGAAACGCTCCGAAATATAAAGATAAAAAGATCACCCATGACATTTTTGCAGGGAAACGGCACCAGCACCCACAGAATAGAGCTTGGCGATTTCAAATGGGAGATACATCTCGGCAACGGCGTATCGCTGAACAACTTTTTCGGAAAGATGACATTGTATTATGAGGCCGAAAAGGCCGCGATTTTCAAAGATGACGAGTTTTCCAAAAGCATAATGGAGACCGTTGAGGGATTGGAAAAATGAAATGTATATTTCTCTGCGGCATGGGGCAGCGGGCCGAAAGCTGGAAGGCAGCGGCAGAGCATGTGCCGCGTCAGTGCTTTTTCCCAGAGATATGGGAAAATGCGGGAAGCCCCGCCGTCTATGACAAAATATATTCCGCCTTTTGCCGATATGCCGAAAACTTTGACGAAGAGCTGATTATGTGCGGCCTGTCGCTGGGCGGCATAATCGCCATGCAGTACTGTATTGAAAACCCGTGTAAAGTAAAAGGACTTGTCTTGGCGGGAGTTCAGCACACCATGCCGAAGGCTTTGCTCGCCTTTCAGAATGCCGTATTTTCGGTTTTGCCCCAAAAGGCTTTTGACGGCACGGGCTTTAAAAAGGCCGATTTCATATCGCTGACCAAGTCCATGAGGGATTTGACCTTTAAAAAAGAGCTTTCAAAAATAAATTGCCATGCCCTTGTGCTTTCCGGAGAGAGGGACAGAGCCAATATAAAGGCCTGCAAAGAGACTGCCGAACTTATAAAAGGGGCGGAATTTCGCGTTATCGAAGGTGCGGGACACGAGATAAACACACAGAGCCCCCAAAAAACGGGAGAGGCTTTGAAGGATTTTGTTTTGCGGATAGTGTAGAAAACAGACAAAATTGATTTTGTTTGGTTTTAAAAAGTAGAAAATATACAAACAGTAATCAAATTTTCGTATATACCACAGATTTTAAATGCAAGGATAGGATATGGAGATAACAATTCGCAGAGCCAAAGAGAGCGACGCCGAAGGAGTGGCGAGAGTTCACTCTCAGGG
>CAJKFC010000135.1 GCA_905199135.1 uncultured Eubacteriales bacterium | reverse complement strand
CGGCCGTTTAGAGTGCCTGCGCTGCCCTCAAAGCGGCGGCGCTGTATTTTGATGGCTTTTTTTATCTCCTCGCGCATCTCCGCCGAGGTTTTTGACCTTTCGCCCCTGCCCGAAAGATCGGAGTATGCCACGGCGGGGACGGTGATCTGAATGTCGATTCGGTCGGACATGGGGCCCGAAATCCTGTGACGATATTTTTTCACCGACTGTTCGGTGCAGGTGCAGCGCGAGCTGTCAAAGCCGTAATAGCCGCATTTGCAGGGGTTCATGGCGCAGACAAGCATGAATTCGGCGGGGGAAACGGCGCTGCCCGACGCCCTCGACACCACCACCTTGCCGTCCTCCATGGGCTGCCTTAAGACCTCAAGGACATCTTTGTGAAACTCGGGGAGCTCATCCAAAAACAGCACCCCTCGGTGAGCCATGGATATTTCGCCCGGTCGGGGATTTGCCGTGCCGCCCGCCATTGCCGCCGACGAGACGGTGTGGTGGGGAGAGCGGAAAGGCCTTTCGGTTATCATGGGCTTTTCGCCGTTCAAAAGACCGAGAACCGAGTATATTTTGGTGCACTCCAGCGCTTCCTCAAAGGTGAGCGGGGGAAGCACAGAGGGCAGGCGCTTGGCAAGCATCGACTTGCCCGAGCCGGGAGGGCCTATCATCAGTATGTTGTGTCCCCCTGCCGCCGCCACTGTGATGGCTCTTTTTGCCCTCTCCTGACCCAAAACATCGGCGTAGTCGAGACTATCGCCGTATTCGTGGGCGAAAATCGGTGCTTTCGCCTGTTTTATGGGGGAAATCCCTTTTAAATGGGCGATGAGGGACGGCACATCGGGGCAGGGATATATCTCGGCGCCCTCTGCCACGGCGGCTTCCATTGCGTTTTCCTCGGGAATAAATATTTTTGTCTTTCCGTCCTTCATGGCGGCGAGAGACAGGGGCAGAGCTCCGCTTATCCCTCTTATTTTGCCGTCGAGAGACAGCTCGCCGAAAAATGCGCAGTCCTCGGGGATTTTTTCAATCTGACCCGACGACAGCAAAATGCCCATGAGTATGGGCAGGTCGAAATATGTGCCGCTCTTTTTGATGCGGGCAGGGGCGAGGTTTACCGTGATTCGCCTTAAGGGAAACTCAAATCCCGAAGCCTTTACGGCAGAGCGCACTCTGTCTTTTGCCTCGCGCACCGAGGCGTCGGGCAGACCGACTATGTCAAAGGCGGGGAGACCCGATGAAAGATCACATTCGCACACTACGTGCAGACCGTCTATCCCCGAAAGGGCGCAGGTGTTTATTTTTGAAATCATATCAAAACTCCGATTTTATATTATATATACAGTATAAATAACGGCAGAGGAAATTGCAATAGAAGAGACAAAAAAACCGCCCTCGGGCGGTTTTTTTATTTTATATAGCTTTCCGCAAGGGAAAAAAGGTCTGTGCCGTCTGATATGCGGAGCAGAGACGAGGAGGGGAGATTTTTCGGCTCGATCTTGGAATTTTTAAAGGTAAAATGGAGAAACTCGCTGTCATATAAGAAAAACTTCAGATAGGTCAGCTGGCTGCCCGAAACCGATACCGATATGGAGTCCTCAAAGTTTCCCGAGTCGTCCGCGGAATTGCCGATATTTTCCTCATAGTTGGTGTACACCTCTGCCGACTTCAAAGCCGACAGAAAGTCATAAAGCTCCTGACCGCTTAGGGTGATTTGCCTGTCTTCACGGAGGAGCTTTGCCGAGTCGAAGACGACTCCCTCCTTTTCAAAGGGCTCGAAACAGAATTTTTCCATTGAAACAGGGGCGGATTTGGGTTTTAAGAAAAGAAGCGAAACGAGGATAACTGCAATCAGAGAAAAAAACAGGATGAGCCTTTTGTTTTTCATGGTTACCTCCTTACTTCACAAGGTCGTAATATGCCTCGTACTCGCCGCCGTCTCCGTCATCGTATCTTACACGGACGGCGTCAAAGCCGTCGGCGGCGTTTATGTAGACCCTGAACTCTATGTCCTTTCTCTGGAACTTGCCGAGGGGACGGGTCTCGCCGTAGGTGCCGCCGAAAATCAGAGTGTCGATGGCATTGCTATGGTCTTTTTGGCTGGGATTGCCGTAGACCGTTATAGGCTTGATGTGCTCTGCAAGGTAATCGGATATGATTGTGTGATTTCCCTCGCCGTGAAGCTGAATTGAAGGCATGGGCTTGCCTTGCACAAAGCGGAAGGTATCATTATATTGAAAGATGTCGTTCCAAGTGATGTCGTATCTAGCTATGCCGAGCTGCTCATCGAGGTCGCGGAGAATGACTTCATAAAGGGAGATTTCCTCGCCTTTGCCTGTGGGTTTTTGCAGAATTATGGGGTATATGAGACAGACAATAAGAATGGCAGCGGACAAAATGGGGGCTAAACGCTTTTTCATAAGTGCACCTCCTTATATTGATTTTAATATACCATATAGAGGTAAGGGTGTCAATAGAGTTGTAATATATTGCTTATAATGTTTATTGCAATAACCGCTTTTAAAATGAAATGTTTTTTAGAAACATTTCATTTTTTGTTTTAAAAGGAGATTGATATAATATGTTCGTAGCTACAGACAAAGTCTATCGGTTTAAAAGGATAGGTAAAATAATTTTAAAAAGGAGAATAAGAAGTATGTCAACAATTACAAACACAAGAGAATATCGTGCGTCGGTAATTATCTACAAGGAAGATCTTGTAGATCTGATTCAAATGCAGGACGAAATGTACAAAGTTATTAAAAATAATGAGGAGTCTTCTGCACTTGTTACAATATTTTCAGCAGCATCAATAGCAGCTAAGAGCGTTTTAAAGTGGAATTTGGCGACAGGAGCTGCAGTTTTGGTAAATAAGATGATAGAACTTGTAGAGAAACTTGGCGAGCAGGAAAAAGAAATGCTTGAAAATGTGGTTTTTGAAGGGAAAAATATTTTTTATACTGCAAGTGATTATTTTGAGGCCCATCCGACATTTGAAGCTATCCAGGTAAAACTTTCTTTTCTTGAGGCGACAGCTGATACAGTCTGGAGAGCTGCTATCTGCGATGGCGAAATGGAAAATATTAATACATTTACTACAGAAAAAATATTGGTAAACGGTATATGGCTTGAACCTTAATAAAAGGGCGGATTATCCGCCCTTTTATTTTACAATGTCGTAATACACCTCGTACTCGCCGCCGTCGCCGTCATTGTATATTATACGGACGGCTTCAAAGCCGTCGGCGGCGTTTATATTGACCGTGAACTCTATTTCTTTTCTCTGGAACTTGCCGAGAGGACGGGTCTTTCCATAAGTGCCGCCGAAAGAAAGGTTGTCGATATCGATGTTGTGATCCTTTCGGCTGGGATTGCCGTAGACCGTTATAGGCTTGATGTGCTCTGCGAGGTAATCGGATACGGCGGTATGATTTCCGTCGCCGTAAATATGGACTGCCGGCAGGGGTTTGTCCTGCACAAAGCGGAAGGTATCATTATATTGAAAGATGTCTTTCCATGTGATGTCGTATCTAGCTATGCCGAGCTGCTCATCGAGGTCGCGGAGAATGACTT
>CAJKFC010000134.1 GCA_905199135.1 uncultured Eubacteriales bacterium | reverse complement strand
TTCCGCCATTCAGGGGCGGGATCGGAACTTCCAGGCCATTCTGCCGCTGTGGGGCAAAATGCTCAACGTGGAAAAGGCCAGGCTGGATAAGGTCTACGGCAATGACAAGCTGATGCCGGTTATCACCGCTTTGGGATGCGGCATTGGAGATGAATTTGATCTGGCGAAGCTGCGTTACGGCAAGGTCATCATCATGGCGGATGCCGACGTGGACGGGTCCCATATCCGGACCCTGCTGCTGACGTTTTTCTTCCGGTTCATGAAGCCGCTGATCGAGGAGGGACATATCTATATCGCCCAGCCCCCCCTCTACCGGCTGACCAAGGGCAAAAACCATTACTACGCCTATTCCGATAAGGAACGGGATCAAATGCTGAAGGAAATGACCGTCACGGCGCCGATCCAGCGGTATAAGGGCCTGGGCGAGATGGATTCCGAGCAGCTTTGGGAAACCACCATGAATCCGGAAACCCGGATCATGCTGAAGGTAGAGCTGGAGGACGCGGCCGCCGCGGACGAAACCTTTACCATCCTGATGGGCGACAAGGTAGAGCCCAGGCGGGAATTTATCGAGAAAAACGCCAAAAATGTCGGAAGGCTCGATGTATAGCTTTTACGGGAGGTATATTCTATGAAACGCAGATTGGTAAGGGCGACAGGTCCTGACAGAAAATTCATGGGCGTCTGCGCCGGTATTGCGAATTATCTGGGCATTGATGCCACAGTTGTGAGACTTGCCTTTGTATTCTTCTCCATCTGGGGCGGAATGGGCATCGTGGCATACATCGTATGCGCTTTTGTCATGCCCGAGGACGACGGTACGATACATGTTGAATACGAAGTGAAGCATAACAGCGACGACCGTCATATATAAATAAAATAAAGGTGCAGGTGTGTTCCTGCACCTTTTGCGCATTTAAAGAAAATGTATTTTGGGGGACAATATGGACAATTTTATAATTTCGCTCAATGTGGTGCTGCCGCTGTTTCTGTCGATGGCACTGGGTTACGGTCTGAAATATACAGGGCTTTTTGATGAAAAATCCCTTAAGGTCATGAACAACAGCGTGTTCAGAATCTTCCTTCCCACGATGCTGTTCTACAATATATATACCACCGACATAGGCGCCGCCTTTAACCCGAGGCTTCTGGCCTTTGCCGTTGCCACGGTGCTGGTGATATTTTTCACCACATTCCTCATCGTGCCGAGGTTTGAAAAGGACAACAAGAAAAAAGGCGTTCTGATACAGGGCATATTCCGCAGCAACTTTATAATTTTCGGAATTCCCCTCATAGAGTCCCTCTACGGCAGCGAGGGCACAGGCGTCGCCGCGATACTTATCGCAGTGGTAGTGCCTATGTACAATGTAATGGCCGTCGTGTCCCTTTCGGTATTTTTGGGAAAAACGGTGGACTATAAGAAGATAGCGAAGAACATAATTACAAATCCCCTTATCATTTCATCGGCCCTCGGTCTGCTGTGTCTCTTATTAAAGATACATCTGCCGCAGGCGGTGGAAAAGACGGTGAAGGACTTGGCTGGAGTTGCAACTCCTCTCGGTCTTGTGGTGCTGGGCGCCTCCTTTGACTTCAAAAAGACGGCGGGCGACTTCAAAAGAATATTTGCCGGAGTTTTTGGCAGACTTGTTCTGGTGCCTGCCATATTCCTGCCGATAGCGGCGGCCTTCGGTTTCAGAAACGAGGAGATGATGGCTCTTTTGGCCATGTACTGCGCTCCGACGGCGGTTTCCTCCTTTACCATGGCTCAGAGCATGGGTAGCGACGGAGATCTGGCGGCGGCTCTTCTGGTTTACGGCGCGGCATTTTCGGTAATCACCATGTTTTTGTTTACATACGGATGCATATCTTTGGGCTGGCTTTAATGCCGGCCCCTTTTTATGCAGTTTGCATTAAAAACAGACAGAAAGTTTTATAGGTTATATGCAACAAATTCCGAAGAAAAAATTTGAAAAGTTTCACAAAAAACCTTGACAAAGGGCAAAAAGTGTAGTATTATATAAAGGCACTCGGAATAAAAGTGCTGTGCGATGAAGCCGGAGATTGCTGCTTTGGCAGGTAACTTTGGCAGAGTATGTCCGACAATCGGGCGGCTGGAAAATTAGACGCAGAGAGTACCTGAAACGGAACTGATGATTTAAATCCTTAAGCCGTGTAAATGAGAGACCAACCTGTGTATTTATTTGAGCCGACAATATCATGGATATTATGCGGCTTGATTTATGCCCAAAGCGTGATACACGCGGGCGCGTTGCAGATTTTCCGCCATATGGTGTCGCAATATAATACAAATTATTTTGGAGGAACAAAATGGCAGATTCGAAGATCAGAATCAGACTCAAGGCTTATGATCACCAGGTGATCGACCAGGCAGCAGAAAAGATCGTGGAGACAGCAAAGAGAACCGGAGCAAAGGTTTCCGGCCCCATACCGCTCCCCACAGAGAAAGAAATCATCACAATTTTGAGAGCTGTTCACAAATATAAGGACAGCAGAGAGCAGTTCGAGAGAAGAACTCACAAGCGTCTCATCGACATCATCTCCCCCAGCCAGAAGACAGTCGACGCCCTCACAAGCCTCGATATGCCGGCCGGTGTGGACATCGATATCAAGCTCTAATTCGTTTATCTATACATTAGCGTGTATATTTAATAATCAGCCACGCCTCTCAATGAGGCAGGTCAAGTTGGGGAAACCCAACCAATAACCTTAAGGAGGAAATAAAAAATGGAAAAAGCAATTATCGGCAGAAAAGTCGGTATGACACAGATCTTCGACGAAACAGGAAAAGTCATTCCCGTAACAGTCGTTGAAGCAGGCCCTTGCACAGTGGTTCAGAAGAAGACAGCCGAAAAAGAAGGCTATGACGCCGTACAGCTCGGCTTCTCGGATCTCTCCGACAAGCGCGTCACAAAGCCCATGGCAGGTCATTTCAAGAAGGCAGGAGTTGCAGCCAAGAAATACCTCAAGGAGTTCAAACTCGACTCGGCAGCTTCCATGAATGTCGGCGACATAGTTCTGGCCGATGTTTTCGCTAAAGGCGACAAGGTAGATGTCACAGGCACAAGCAAAGGTAAAGGCTACGCAGGCGTCGTAAAGCGCTGGAACGCTCACTCTCAGGAGCACACCCACGGCGTCGGCCCTGTTCACCGTTCGGTCGGTTCGATGGGCGCTAACACAGACCCCTCGAGAGTTATGCCCGGCAAGAAGATGGCAGGTCACCTCGGTGCTGAGCAGGTAACAGTTCAGAACCTCGACATCGCATATGTCGATGCAAGCGAAAATCTCATCGCTATCCGCGGTGCGATCCCCGGTCCTAAAGGTTCTATCGTGTTCATCAAGAGCGCGGTAAAGGCTTAAGCAGACAGAGAGGAGGAATAAAAAATGGCTAAAACAAATCTTTATGATATGAGCGGTAAAGTCATAGGCGAAATCGAGCTTATGGACAGTGTTTTCGGCATCGAGCCCAACACTGTCGTAATGCACGAGGCAGTCAAGGCTCACCTTACAAATAAGAGACAGGGCACACAGAGCACTCTCACTCGCGCAGAGGTCAGAGGC
>CAJKFC010000133.1 GCA_905199135.1 uncultured Eubacteriales bacterium | reverse complement strand
TTTTCCGCTTGGCTGTGTGCCGCGTTTTCATCTTAAAACCGATATCCAATGACCCAGTAGCTCAGTCGGCAGAGCACCTGCCTTTTAAGCAGGGTGTCCGGAGTTCGAATCTCCGATGGATCACCACCGAACACACTTTGTGTGTTCTTTTTTTATGTTTTTTAATGCAAATATAATCAATTCTTAATTGCATTTTTCTCTATATATGCTATAATCTAAATATAATATATGTTCATCTTAAATCGCTCCCATATAAAAAAGGAGGTGTTTCTGTCATGAAAAACCGTACTTCTTTTAAAGAAAAGTGGAAAAAGCTTCCTCTTCCCTGCCGTTTTATTATCGGTATTTTCTCTTTCTTTCTCGCCGTTTTTCTCCTCTTTGTCTGTTATGTGGAGCTTGGCTATTTCTGGGCAAGGAATTTCGGCGGCATAACCAATATGTCCTACTCGGAAGACGGCAAATGCTATGTTGTCGCTTATAACAACACGCCGTTTATAAGATTTTTCAATGACATTTACATTTCGCCCACATCAATGAGTGAGCCTGTCAAGCGCCTTCACCTTGCAATGCCTTTCGGCATTATCTATGTCCAATATATTCCGTTTCCCGAGTATGTAAAAGGAAAAAATCTCTTGTTCAGCGAGATTCGCTGGGTCGATTACGGGCTTTGGGAAAAAGAAATTACAATAGGCGGACAAGCGGTCGAACTCGGAGATGGGTATGCTTCATTCGCCTACTATCAAAACTCCCTTCCGTTAGACGGTTTTTCCGAGATGAATCCATTCATAAAGGGCAAACTGGAGGAATACGAAAAATCTTTCCACACCGAGCACTGCTGGCTTCCCCGAAATACGCTTGAGCATTTCATATACGGCAGAATTCATGAGTAAACAGTTTAAAGGCGTCCCATATGGGGCGTCTTTCTTTTTCTTTTCTATTGATTTTAGCGCCGTTAAGCTGTATAATAAGGCTATATAATAAATTATAAGGAGAATGGCATATGATCAAAGAACGACTCAAAGCGCTCCGCCGCAAGATGCAGGAAAACGGCGTCGACATCTATGTTGTACCGACAGCAGATTTTCATGAATCGGAATATGTCGGCGAATATTTTAAGGCGAGAAGATACATAACAGGCTTTACAGGTTCTGCCGGTGTAGCCGTCATAACAATGGACGACGCAGGACTCTGGACCGACGGCAGATACTGGATACAGGCCGAGCATCAGCTCGAGGGCTCGGGCGTAAGGCTCTTTAAAGCAGGCAGTGAAGGCGTAATGTCCATAGAGCAGTACATCGAAAGCAACCTCAAAGAGGGCGGCGTTCTCGGCTTTGACGGCCGCGTCGTCAACGACAGAATGGGCAGAGGTTTTGAAAAAATAGCCAGTGCCAAAAATGCCTCTCTCAAGATAGATAAAGATCTCATAGACGAGATATGGAGCGACAGACCCTCCATGGGCTGCAAAGAGGCTTTTGTCCTCAGCGAAAAATACTCGGGCAGAACAGTCGGCGAAAAGCTTGCTCAGCTTAGAGCGGAAATGGCAGACAAGGGCGCAGATGTCCATGTTCTTACAACTCTTGACGACATCGCATGGCTTTTGAATGTCCGCGGCGGCGATGTAGACGGCTTCCCTGTCGTCCTCTCCTATGTGATAGTCACAAAGGACAGCTGCACATGGTTTGTAAACGATGTGGCTCTCACCCCTGCCGTCAGAAAGCACATCGACGACAGCAATGTCATTGTCAAGGGCTACGACGATATATATGACGCTCTGGCTCAGATAGACAGGTCCGCAAAGGTTATGCTCGACTGCCGCAAGGTCAACTTCCGCATTGCAAATATGTTTGACCGCACCAATGTCATAGACTGCGTAAACCCCGCCATTCTTATGAAGGCCATCAAAAACCCCGTCGAGCTGGAAAACACAAGAAACGCCCATATCAAGGATGGTGTAGCCTTTACAAAGTTCATGTACTGGCTCAAAAACAACATCGGCAAGACAGAGATCACAGAGATTTCGGCTTCCGACTATATCTATGAGTGCCGCAAGGCTCAGGACGGCTTTATACAGCCCAGCTTTACCACAATCTCGGCCTACGGCCCCAACGCAGCCATGATGCATTACAGCGCAACAGAGGAGACAAACGCCACTCTCAAACCCGAAGGCTTCCTCCTCGTCGACTCGGGCGGACATTACATGGAAGGTTCCACCGATATAACGAGAACCATTGCATTGGGTGAACTCTCTCACATTCAGAAGCTCCACTTCACTGCTGTCGCCCGTTCCAACCTCAATTTGGCTGCCGCCCGCTTCCTCTACGGATGCAACGGTCAGAACCTCGATATTCTGGCAAGAGGCCCCATATGGGATCTCGGCATAGACTACAAGTGCGGCACAGGTCACGGCATGGGATATATCCTCAATATCCATGAGCCGCCGAACGGCTTCAGATGGCAGATCGTACCTGAGAGAAGCGACAGCGCAAAGTTTGAGGAAGGCATGGTCACCACGGACGAGCCCGGCATCTACCTCGAAGGTCAGTACGGCATACGCACCGAAAACGAGCTCATATGCCACAAGGGCGAAAAAAACGAGCACGGTCAGTTTATGTATTTTGAGACAATCACCTTTGCTCCCATCGACCTCGACGCAATTTTGCCCGAGGAGATGTCCAAAACAGAGCGCGAGCGCCTCAACAACTATCACAAGATGGTTTACGAAAAGCTCTCTCCCTACATGACAGCCGAGGAAAACGCCTGGCTCAAGCACTACACAAGAGAAATATAGCCTTTACAGCAAAAGACCACCCCTATCGGGTGGTCTTTTTATTTTATCCCGCATATCACTTTGAAAACCAATCTTTCATGGTTTTCAAAACAGTAATCAGATCGTCCTCTCCTATCACATACGGAACCATGGCATATATATAATTCAAAAACGGGCGGCTGAACACCCCGCGCTCTGCGGCAAACTGTTTGTATCCTCTTATTGTTTCGCTGTCAAATACTTCAATACACACACAGGCTCCCATTATGCGTATTTCCTTGATCTTCGGGTCGGAAAATTCCTTCATCTCTCTTCGGGTAATTTCTTCTATTTTTCGGATTTTGGACATATAGTCCTGCTTTTCAAACAGCTCTATCGACTTGAGAGCCGCGCTGCATGCCAGCGGATTCCCCATAAATGTCGGCCCGTGCATCAGGGCATGAGACTTATCATCGCTGTAAAATCCGTCATATACCTTTTTATTGGCAACTGTTACGGCATGACCTATATATCCTCCTGTCAACGCTTTTCCCAAAACAACAATATCCGGCAGGACAAGATCGGAAACGAAACGGTTTCCCGTGCGTCCGAAACCTGTGGCCACCTCGTCGAATATCAGCAGAACTCCATATCTGTCGCACAGCTCTCTCGCCTTCTTTAAGAACTCAACTCCATACATTCTCATACCTGCCGCCCCTTGAAGCAGCGGCTGTCCCTCCTGCTGTCCCTGGCGGCGGAGGCCCAGGACCTGCTGGATGAGGACCGGGCGGAGGCATTTCGGTTTGAGGCATTTACCAGGCCGATGCTGAACGCGTTAAAGAAACTGGGTGTGACAGCG
>CAJKFC010000132.1 GCA_905199135.1 uncultured Eubacteriales bacterium | reverse complement strand
GCAAATCGGACAATTGAACCAGACTCTGCAAGAGTTGGTGATGTCTAAAGAGTGCCGCGCTCCATGCCTCTAACGCCGCTGACGATGAATATGGCACAGGCAAGAGCGCCCGCAGGGTAATCGGTCTGGGGCAGATGATCCAAAAACGCCTTGGCGTCAATGTGGCAGCCGAGACCGCCCGAAGGCGTTACGACGGGCACGCCGCGCTTTTGAAGCTCACGGGTGAAGAACTCTATAAACTGGGGACCCTGGGAGATTATCTCCTCGTCCATGGTCTCGTCGAGACCTACCGCAATGGCCTCCATCTCTCTTACAGACATGCCGCCGTAGGTGAGGAAGCCCTCGAAAAGGGGAATGAGGGACTGCATTTTTTCAAAAATCTCCTTATCCCATACGGCGATTCCGCCGCCTCTGGCAAAGCCGAGCTTTCTCGCCGAAAAGTAGATTATGTCGGCGCATTTGGCCATTTCTTTCGATATTTCGCCTATCGACATGTTTTTGCACATCTCTTCGCGCTGCTTGATAAAGTGCAGGTTGTCGGAGAGAAGGCTGGCGTCGAGGACGAGCATCAGGCCGTTATTTTTGCATATGGCAGATACATCGCGGAGGTTTTCGAGGGAGAAGGGCTGACCGCCTATGAGGTTTGTACCGGCCTCCATGCGGACAAAAGCTATGTTTTCTGCGCCTTTTTCGGCTATGAGAGCCTTTAATTTATCTGTGTCCATGTTGCCCTTGAAGGGATTTGAGGAGACGGTGGACATGGCCTCGTCGCAGAAAAGTTCAAAGACTTCGCCGCCGCTCATGGTGATGTGTGCTTTTGTAGTGGTAAAGTGAAAGTTCATGGGAACGGCCTGACCGGGCTTTACAAAGCATTTGGAAATTATGTTCTCGCAGGCTCTGCCCTGGTGGGCGGGGAGGAAGAACTTGGTACCGAAAAGCCTTCCCACAGCCGCCTCGAGACGGTAAAAGGACTCGGAACCGGCGTAGCTGTCATCGGCAATCAGCATGGCGGACTGCTGCCTGTCAGACATGGCGTTGACACCACTGTCGGTCAGCATATCCAAAAATACATCTCGGTTTTTCAAAAGGAAGGTGTTGTTGCCCGCTTCTTTAAGGGCGTTGAACCTTTTTTCGGCAGATATGAGGTTTATCTTCTTGACAATGGTGGCGCGGTGCATTTCCAAAGGTATAAAAGTTCCGTCAGACAGTTTTATGTTGTTCATTTTAATTAAATCCTTTCATTCTTTAAAATATCGGTGTTTTCTGATGTGGAAAAACACTCGGTATAAAGAATGAAAGCCGTAATAGCTCCCATGTTTATCACTCCTTTCGGGATACAAAAAAGCCTCGGGCAAATCGCCCGAGGCTTAAAAGCTCTTTAACCACGGGCAACACGAAAAGCGCTCACCCGTGGAATAAAATCCGTTAAAGTGAGCGCTGTTCGTAATAATAACCCATGTTATTCACGAAAAGCATCTTGATATCCTCGTTTCTGTTTTATGGACATATTCTAACACCTCTTATGCCGTTTTGTCAACCCCCGATTTTAAAATTGTTTTTTTGCCGAAAAATGCTTGACATGGGCATTTTACCGTGCTATAATATATAAGCCGCATCGAGTGGGGCTGTAAGTTGCATGTGCACGCCCACAAGAGCGAGTCTCTATAAAAATCAGAAAGAGGTAAAGAAATGTACGCAATTATTGTTACAGGCGGCAAGCAGTACAAGGTCGCCGAAGGCGATACTATTTATGTTGAGAAGCTGAATGCAGAAGACGGCGCAAGCATTGTTTTTGACAATGTAGTTATGGTCGCAGACGGCGACAATCTCAAGGTCGGCGCTCCCACAGTTGCAGGCGCAACAGTCGAGGGCAAGGTTGTAAAGACAGGCAAGCAGAAGAAGATCATTGTCTACAAGCAGAAGGCAAAGAAAAACTATCGCCGCAAGCAGGGTCACAGACAGCCGTACACCAAGGTTGAGATCGCAGCTATCAAGGCTTAATTGAAAATAACTGAAGATTTGGAGGATAAATAGTATGGCACATAAAAAAGGTGTTGGTTCTACCAAGAACGGCAGAGATTCCGAAAGCAAAAGACTTGGCGTAAAGCGCGCAGACGGTCAGTTTGTTTTGGCAGGTAATATTCTCGTAAGACAGCGCGGAACAAAGATTCATCCCGGTACCAATGTCGGCCGCGGAAGCGACGACACTCTCTTTGCAATGGTCGACGGCCATGTAAAGTTTGAGAGAATGGGCCGTGACCGCAAGAAGGTCTCGGTTTACGAGATAGTTGCTCAGTAAGAATTAAAACCGGCGGGGCGGACGATTGTCTGCCCCTTTTTTGTAAATAATAATCACAGAATCGAGGTGGAACAATGTTTGTCGATATAGTTAAAATAAGAATAAAAGCCGGCAAGGGCGGCGACGGCGCGGTGCATTTCCACCGTGAAAAATACATCGCGGCGGGCGGACCCGACGGCGGCGACGGAGGAACGGGCGGCAATGTGGTCTTTGTGGTTGACGATCACATGAATACCCTTCTTGACTTCAGGTTTAAGAGAAAGTATGTGGCCGAAAACGGCGAGCCCGGCGGCATAAAAAACTCCTTCGGAAAGGCGGGCAAGGACCTTTTGATAAAGGTGCCGAGAGGCACTCTGATAAAGGACAGCGCCACGGGAGCTCTCATGTGTGATATGTCGAGCACCGAAAGATTTGTAGCCGCCAAGGGCGGCAGAGGCGGCTGGGGCAATTCCCACTTTGCCACACCCACAAGACAGGCTCCCCGCTTTGCCAAGCCGGGACTTGAGGGCGACGAAAGAGAGATACTTCTTGAGCTCAAACTCATCGCCGATGTGGGACTTATAGGTTTCCCCAATGTGGGAAAATCCACACTTTTGTCCATGATATCCAAGTCGAGACCCAAAATCGCCAACTATCATTTTACAACCCTCACCCCCAATCTCGGCGTGGTGTTTGTCGATGAGGGCGCATCTTTCGTGTGCGCCGATATACCCGGTCTCATAGAGGGGGCTTCGGAGGGCGTAGGTCTCGGACACTACTTTTTAAGACATGTGGAAAGATGCCGACTTTTGGTACATCTTGTCGACATATCGGGCAGCGAGGGCAGAGACCCTGTGGAGGACTTTGAAGTTATCAACAGGGAACTTGAAAAATACAGCCCCGAGCTGGCCAAAAGACCCCAGATTATTGTGTGCAACAAGATGGACATTTTGGAAAACGACGATAATCTCAAGCGCATGAAGGAAAAAGCCGATGAGCTGGGATACATGCTTTTGGAGCTTTCCGCCGTCACAAACAGCGGAACAAAGGAGCTTGTATATACTGTGTGGAACGAGCTTGAAAAACTGCCTCCGATACCTGATTTTACACCTGACTTTGTGGAAGAAATGCCCGAGCCCGACGGAGAGAGAGACATCTCCATCGAGGTGGAGGACGGCATCTACTATATCCGCGGCAGCTGGATAGAAAAGGTCGTGGCCTCTACAAACTTCGGCGATTACGAGTCGAGAATGTATTTTGACCGCATGCTGCGTGAAAACCACATCTATGAGCGCATGGAGGCCCTCGGCGTCAAGGATGGGGACACCATAAGCATATATGGACTGGAATTTGAGTATAAAAGCTGATATGCAAAAGAATACCGGCAGCTGTCTGAAAAACGGCTGCC
>CAJKFC010000131.1 GCA_905199135.1 uncultured Eubacteriales bacterium | reverse complement strand
TCGATCCGCCTCTCCACGAGTTCGTTCCCACAGAGGAAGCTGACATTGTCGAGCTGGCAAACGAGATGAAGATGGATGTGGACAAGCTCCACACAATCATCAACGACCTCCACGAGTTCAACCCCATGCTGGGTCACCGCGGATGCCGTCTCGCCATCACATATCCCGAAATCGCAGAGATGCAGACAAGAGCTGTCATCGAGGCCGCTATCAATGTCAAGAAGCAGACAGGCCTTGATATAGTTCCCGAAATCATGATCCCCTTGGTCGGCGAGGTCAAGGAGCTCAAGTTCGTAAAGAACATCGTAACAAGAGTTGCAGATGAGATCATCGCTCAGTCCGGTGTTGAGATGAAGTACATGGTCGGTACAATGATCGAGATCCCCCGTGCCTGCGTAACGGCCGATGAGATCGCCAAGGAGGCAGAGTTCTTCTCCTTCGGTACAAACGACCTTACACAGATGACATTCGGCTTCTCGAGAGACGATGTCGGCAAGATCCTCGAAGCTTATTACAGCGAGAAGATCCTTGAGTCCGATCCCTTCGCACGCCTCGACCAGGTCGGCGTAGGCGCCCTCGTCAAGATGGCTGCCGAAAAGGGCAGATCGGTTCGCCCCGACATCAAGCTCGGTATCTGCGGCGAGCACGGCGGAGATCCCTCTTCTGTTGAGTTCTGCCACAATGTCGGTCTCAACTATGTATCCTGCTCTCCCTTCCGTGTGCCGATTGCACGCCTTGCAGCGGCTCAGGCAAAGATCAAAGCAGGCAAGTAATTTTTAAAAGCCTAATATACGGTTCATATTCCGGGCAGATTTTATCTGCCCGGAGTGTGTACCTCAAAGTTTTTTTGAAAGGACGCAAAATGCTGGGACAGGTCATCACAATAGCCTCCGGAAAGGGAGGCACGGGAAAAACCACCACTGCCGCGAATGTGGCGGTGTCTCTTTGCGCTTTGGGAGAAAAAGTTCTCCTCATTGACGCAGATATCGGGCTGAGATGCCTCGATGTGGTGCTCGGCATGTCCGATAAAGTTTTCTTTACATACGGAGATGTGATATGCGGCAGAGCTACGCTCAAACAGGCCGCGGTGACACACCCCGTCGTCAAAAACCTCTATCTTTTGACGGCTCCCGCCACCTTTGACGAAAAGGCGGCACTGAACCCCAACAACATAAAGGCGTTTTTGAAATACGCCAGAAGACATTTTACATATATAATAATAGACAGCGCCGCAGGAATAGGCGAGATAAATGTGGCCTTCGGCGCAGGCTCCGACAGGACAATAATAGTGTCCACCCCCGACGACACCGCTTTGAGAGGGGGGTCGGTCATGGCCGACAGGATATACGAGGCAGGCTGCGAGGACATAAAACTCATTGTAAACAGAGTGCAGAAGGGCACGATAGAAAAGGGGTACTGCCCCGACATAGACACCGCTATGGACGAGGCGGGCATAGGGCTTTTGGGTCTTGTGCCCGAGGACAAGGACATTCCGAGATGCGCCAACGCGAAAAAAATCCTCATGCTGTATTCAGACGGCAAGGCGGTAAAAGCTTTTGACAACATAGCCAAGAGAATAAAAGGCGAAAAGGTTCGCCTTCTTAAAATATAAACATAAAAATTCAGGAGGAGGAAACATGAAGATTGCACTGATCGCGCAAAACCGTAAGAAGGAGCTGATGGCACAGTTCTGTATAGCGTACAAGGGCATTCTGGCCGAGCACAGCCTGTGCGCTACCGCTTCGACAGCCAAACATGTAAGCGACGCCACAGGTCTTAAGATTGAAAGCCTTCTCTCGGGCACATCGGGCGGAATAGAGCAGATTTCGGCCCGCGTAGCCTATGATGAAATAGATCTTGTGCTGGCTTTCAGAGATCACAGCGAAAAATACACAGAAAAACCCGAGCTCATAGAACTTATGAGACTTTGTGATATGAACAGCATACCCGTCGCCACGAATCTTGCCACAGCAGAGGTGCTTATCCTCGGTCTGAGCAGAGGCGACTTGGCATGGCGTGAAATTTTAAAGACGAAATAGAACAGGAAGGTATCAAAAATGAGCGAAAGAATTCAAAGACCGAAAGGGACGGCAGATGTGATTCCCTCTCAGGCCCACATATGGCATTATCTCGAAAATATGCTGAGGGAAACGGCTCATCTTTTCGGCTTTGAAGAGATGCGCACCCCTGTTTTTGAGCACACGGAGGTCTTTAACCGCGGAGTGGGCGAGACCACCGATGTGGTGCAGAAGGAGATGTATACATTTGAGGACAAGGGCGGAAGGTCGATAACCTTGAAGCCCGAGGGCACCGCCGGAACTGTGAGAGCCTATCTTGAAAACGGTCTTCAGGGCAAGGGCGCTCCCTTTAAATGCTTCTATATAACTCCGGTTTTCAGATATGAAAAACCCCAGGCGGGAAGACTGAGAGAACATCACCAGTTCGGCGTCGAATGCTTCGGAGCCGACTCTTTTGCCGCCGACAGCGAGATCATATCGCTGGTATATACATTTTTGAAGAAATTGGATGTGGACAGCAAGGTCAAGATAAACTCCATAGGCTGTCCCAAGTGCCGCCCCATTTACAATGAGGCTCTGAGAAAATATCTCGAGGAGCGCAAGGACGGGCTGTGCGAAACCTGCCGCGACAGACTGGACAAAAATCCCATGAGGGTCATAGACTGTAAGGTGGAAAGCTGCAAGGAGATAGTGAAGGGCGCCCCCAGAACGATAGATTTTCTGTGCGACGAGTGCAGAGATCATTTTGAAGGGGTCAAGAACTCCCTCACCGATATGGGCATACCCTTTGAAATCGACACCGACATAGTCAGAGGTCTCGACTACTACACCAAGACGGTGTTCGAGTTTATCGGCATGGGTCTCGGATCCCAGAGCACAGTGTGCGGCGGCGGAAGATACGACGGACTTGTTCAGCAACTGGGCGGTCAGCCCACCTCGGGCATAGGCTTCGGCTGCGGCCTTGAAAGACTTATCATGACGGCCGAGGCGGCGGGACACAAGTTCCCCGAGCCTTTCTCGGTTGATATCGTGCTGGTGTCGGCCGACGAAAAGGGCGCAAGGGCAGCAAGAAAGCTGGCCTTTGAGCTTAGGCAGATCGGCGTAAGCTGCGAGATAGATCTTTGCGGCAGGGGAGTTAAAGCCCAGATGAAGCACGCCGACAGAATAAACGCGAAACATACGGCCGTAATCGGCGAGACCGAGCTGGAAAGCGGCAAGGTCAATGTCAAAATTATGGCCACGGGCGAAAATATTGAGACAGAGTTCTCGCCCGAAGGCATTGCAAAGGTGGTCAGATAATGCTGGAAGAAAAGAGAATCGAAAGTACAGAAAACACAGACAGCGGATACGAAAATTACGATATAACTACCGAGGAGCTGCAGAATGTCAGCCATGTTGACGCCGATTACGGCGCAGAGCAGATACAGGTGCTGGAAGGTCTCGACGCGGTCAGAAAGCGTCCCGGAATGTACATCGGCACCACCGATACCCGGGGCCTGCATCATCTGGTGCAGGAAGTGGTGGACAACAGCATTGACGAAGCCATGGCGGGCTTCTGTACCCATATCCAGGTGACCATCGCCCCCGACGGTTCCATATCCGTTACCGATAACGGCCGGGGCATCCCCATCGATATTCACCCCAAGATGGGGGTCAGCGCCCTGACGGTGGCCCTTACCATGCTCCACG
>CAJKFC010000130.1 GCA_905199135.1 uncultured Eubacteriales bacterium | reverse complement strand
GTACAGCCTGCGAGAAGAGCAAATACCATGACGATTGCGAGCGTCAGGGCGATAAATCTTTTTGCTGACATTTCTTTTACCTCTTTCTTTAGAATTGTTAAAAAAGTATTTTTAAATACAAATACAGTCTATCACCTATTTGCCTTTTTGTCAATTATAGATATTTAAATATCAATATTTTTGTTTATCTGCACATTTTTTAATTGTATTTTTTATATAAAACAGACATAAATATGTTTTTAATACATACTTTTGTTATATTTTTATCTTGTAGATTGTCAAATAATTATCATAACAGGATAAAAAAACTATCAAAATTAGACATATTTTTTGCTTTTAAATATAATATTAAATACATATTTTATCTTGTTTTTTCCCTGTAATAAATTGTATTTAATAGTTTTTTAATACCTCATATAAAGAGATAACCGCAAGGCGCAAAAAAGAGCCGTGAAAACTCACGGCTCTTACATTATATAATATTAAGCTTAATTATTCCTCAACGACATATGCGTTTGTGAAATCGTAGTTGTCGATGGGCTCGAGCTCTACGCCTTCAAGATTCTTGTTCATAGCGATGACAACCGTCTTTGCGAACAGGGGAATCCATACGGGCTCGTCCATGATCATCTGCTGGAGCTGCTTGTACATCTCCTCGCGCTTTGTCCAGTCGAGCTCTGTTCTTGCCTGCTCAATGAGAGCGGAGACCTCGTCGTTTTCAAAGTGGCAGCGGTTTGTTGTTGCGGGTCTGTCCTTATGGAATGTATCGAACATGTTTCCGTCGGGGTTATAGGGGTTGGACCAGCCGAGGATAAACATCTTGTGGTCATTGCCGCCGACATACTCAAGGTATGCGCCCCACTCAAGAAGATTGATGTCAAGTGTTACGCCGATAGCTGCGTAGTTAGCCTGAACGAGCTGAGCAATTCTGTTTCTCTCATCGCCCGATGTAGCCATCTCAATGGAGAATCCGTCGGGATAACCTGCCTCGACGAGAAGCTCTTTTGCCTTTTCGGGGTTGTACTCATAGCCTTCGATCTCGTCGTTGTAGCCTGGCATCATGGGCGGGAAAACTGTGTTCAAAATCTCGCCGTAGCCTTCGAGAACAGCCTCGATAATAGCCTCTCTGTCAACTGCGTATGCCAAAGCCTTACGGACCTTGTCATTGTCCAAGGGAGCCTGGAGATAGTTCATACCGATGTATGTTACACTGCCCTGAACCTGTTCAACAGTCTTGAGGTCGGGATTTGTCTTTACACGCTCTGCGTCAACGGCAGTTACAGAGTCGACAAAGTCGATCTCGCCGTTTTCAAGAGCTATTGTAAGAGATGTGGGCTCGGGGATAATGCGGATTGTGATCTTGGATGCTTTGGGTGCGCCGCCCCAGTAATCGTCAAAACGCTCTACAACAAAGCTGTCGTTGGGCTTCCAGGAGACGAACTTCATAGGACCTGTGCCCATGGGAGCTGTCTGGTAGTCGTCGCCCATCTCTGTTGTGTACTTCTCGTTGAGAATGGAGCAGTTGAGGTTGGCCATGTTGAAGAGGAAGGGAGCGAAAGGACCGTCTGTTGTGATTTTTACTGTGTAATCATCTACAACTTCGACAGATGCAACAGAGTCCATGGGAACCTTGGACTTGGGGCTCTCGGCGCATCTCTCGAGAGAGAACTTTACATCGGAAGCCTTCATCTCCTCGCCGTTATGGAACTTGACGCCCTTGCGGAGATGGAAAACATACTCTGTATCGGAAACTGCTTCCCAGCTCTCTGCGAGGCCGGGCTCAAAGGTCTGGCCGTCTTTGCCGAGAACGATAAGTGTATCATAGAGCATGCTGATGGCACGCTTGGAAGCTGTGTCGTTCTGCTGATGGGGGTCGGGAGATACTACATCGGCGCTTGTACCGATAATGAGATCTGTGCGAATGCCTTCTTCGCCTGTTGTTCCTTCAGAGGAGGAACCTGATGTGCTTGAGCCCTCGGATGTCTCACCCTCTGTCTTTGCGCAGCCTGCAAAGAGCGCAAAGGAAAGGCAGCAGACAAGAGCAAAAGCGATGAGTCTTTTTGCGTTCATCTTTTTACCTCTTTATATTTTTATTTTTTATTATATGCATTTTGCTGCAACCTTTAAAGCTTTTTTTATGCAAAAAGCATATAACTTTTGTTGACCATACCAGTTTACTACTGAAATCGGATTTTGTCAATCAAATTCATATTGTTTTAATAATTATGAAACAGTAATTTAAATTGTATTTTTCTTTCATATGGTTTATAATTTTATCGGAATAACTTATTGCAATTTTTAAAAACACCTTAAACGGAGGGAAAATCATGTATAAAGAAAAACTTCAGGCCTATTTTGAGACCCACAAAGAGGAAATTTTAAAGGACATCTCCGATGTCTGCGCCATAAGAAGCGTCAGAGAGGACGCAAAGGAGGGCATGCCCTTCGGCGAGGGCTGCCACAAGGCTCTCATGCACACCATGGATCTTGCGAAATCCCTCGGACTTTTCGTGAGAAACTTCGACGGCTATGTCATGACCGCCGACATAAACGACAAGCCCTCAAAGCTGGCCATTCTCGCCCATCTCGATGTCGTCCACGAGGGCAAGGACTGGACTGTGTGCAAACCCTATGAGCCTGTCATAAAGGACGGCAGAATCTACGGCCGCGGCACGGCCGACGACAAGGGTCCCGCCGTCATGGCTCTCTGGGCATTAAAGGCTGTAAAAGATCTGGGCATAGAGCTCTCCTCCAATGTCCGCGTGATTTTGGGCACCGACGAGGAATGCGGCAGCTCCGATCTGGCCTATTACAGCAAGATAGAGGAATATCCTCCCATGAGCTTTTCGCCCGACTCCTCCTACCCTGTTACCAATATAGAAAAAGGCGGCCTCAGCTCGGTCTTTGAATCGGAATTTGAAGAAAGCACGGCTCTGCCCAGAGTCATATCTATAAAAGGAGGAAACGCCGGTAATATTGTCCCCCAGGAATGTGAGATTATTCTCGAGGGCATTTCCCTCAAGGACGCCGAAAAATATTTCAAAGTGTCCGATGTAAAATACACCGCCGAGGAAAAAGAGGGCAAGCTCCATATTCTCGTGACAGGTCAGAGCGCCCACGCCTCCACACCTCACCTCGGTGTAAACGCCGTCACCGCTGCCGTAGAGACGGTCTGCTCCATGCCCCTCGCCCCCTGCCAGGGTCTCGAAGCCCTCAAAGGTCTTAGTTCCCTCATACCCCACGGCGACTTTTTGGGCAAGGCTCTCGGCGTAGCTCAGAAGGACGACCTTTCGGGCGAGCTGACACTCAACCTCGGCGTATTCGAATACACCCTTACAAAGATGACCGGCAAGATAGACAGCCGTGCTCCCATCTGCGCAAATGAGGACAACATGTCCAAAATTGTATACGGCAAGATGGCAGAAAAGGGCATCATCCTCGCCAATACCAAGATGAGAAAGCCCCACCACACCCCTGCAGACTGCGAATTTGTAAAGACCCTCAACAGCGTATATGAGGATTACAGCGGAAAAGAGGGCGGCTGCGTCGCCATAGGCGGCGGCACATATGTCCACAACATCGAGGGCGGCGTCGCCTTCGGCTGCTCCATGCCGGGCACCGAAAACAACATGCACGGCCCCGACGAGAGCGCCGTCATCGACGAGCTCATGATGAGCGGCTGCATCTTCGCCGATGTAATCATAAAGCTCTGCAAATAAGTCAGACACACGGGGCGGCAAAAT
>CAJKFC010000129.1 GCA_905199135.1 uncultured Eubacteriales bacterium | reverse complement strand
CCCCCTGCCATATCGCCCTTCATGCCTGCCATGCCTGCGCCGGGTTTGAGGAAAAGTCCGCCCGAGTCATAGCAAAGACCCTTGCCTATGACGCCCTTGGCAACGCCTTCGCCGCCGTTGTAGCGCATGACAATGAGCTTGGGCTCGTTGACGCTGGCTCTGCCTACGGCGAGGAATGCGCCCATGCCCATCTCTTCGCAGGCCTTTTTGTCAAAGACTTCGGTCTCAAAGCCGTATTCCTTGCCGAATTCCACGGCTCTTCTTGCCAGCTCGGCAGGGGTCAGATCCTCGGCGGGCTCGTTGGTGAGATCGCGTGCGATCATGATGCCTTCGGCGATGTTGGCGCCTTCCTGAAGGGCGCAGCCCAAAGACTCGTCGCCGTTTACCAGGATAGTCTTGGCGGTGTAGCCTGCCTTTTTGGCCTTGTATTTGTCAAAAGCATAGTCGCAGAGGGGAAGAGTGGAGGACAACTGACGGACGATCTCGGCCTTGTCGTCTGTAAAGACGAGGTTTGTCAGGCTGTCGAAGAGAACTGTCTCGGCTTTGAGCTCGTTGAGCTTTACGCCAACTTTGAGAACCGCCTTGCGGAAGTTTTCAAAGGCCTTGGAGTCGGAGCAGTCGAAGCCGACGAGAATTACATTTACAAATTTATCGTGTACCTTGAGGCGGCGCACTTTGAGGGCGAGAAGCTCCAAAGTGGTGTCGTCTCCGCCGAAAGCGGCGGCGTATGCCGCGTTAAGCGTGTCGCATGAAAACTTGGGCTCGGAATTTACCTTGACAAAACGGACGATGGTGTCGGGAGTTTTGTCACAAGCTGCTGTCATTTTGAAAATCATGGCTGTCATATCCTTTCATAATATAATATCTACATATAAATATCATATCATATCTTTTGTCTATCGTCAATAAAAACAGGGGCGGAAACGGCAAAAAAATACACGGTATGCCTAAACATACCGTGTATGGGCTAATATTTCTCGAGAATTTCTATTACCTTTTGGGTCAGTTCCAAATCCGACGATTCGGCGTCAAAGCTTTGCTGCACAGGCTCGTTTGAAGAGGGGTAGACAGAGATCATGAGTATGCCGTCTATGTTGTAATAGACCTTTGCCCCCAGCTGTTCCTTGCCGTAGGAGATGTAGAGGTCGGGCGGCAGGTTTTCAAGGTGTTTTTCCTCCGTCTTTTTGAGGGTCAGCAGCCATTGTCTTATGGTTTCGCCGTCGCTTTCCGACGGGGAGACAAACCGGGAATCGAAATAGCCTGCACTGTGGGGAGATCTGACCGTTATCTCGCCCTTGCTGAAAAGCTCCTTTTGAGGCACATGGTAGTCACCGAAAAACAGGAAAAGCACAAAGCAGAAAATCGCGGGGAAGATAATTTTCTTCATCATATATGTTGCTATAATTACAATGAGATCATTTTGCATATAGCGGAGGAGAAAGGGCTTTAGCCAATGTCGGAGTATTTTTTGACAATGTCATAAACTTTTTTTGAAAGCTCTGCATCTGTAGAACGGGCGGTAAAAATACCTTTTCCCCAAGCGAGAATATCGCTGCCGGCTTCGTTTCTCAGCTTCAGAGACATAGATGAGAATCTGCCGGAGAGCTTTAGATTCGGACCTTCACCCATTATTGCAAAACTGTAAAATCCGGAATATTCCAGAGTGTCACTCCAGGCCTTTATGATCTCAAGCTCATCCGAAGTGACGGAATGAGTATCGGGAGATATGAAAGAGCCGACATATATTTCAGCGTTCGAGATGTCATCAGAATACAGAGGGTTTAAGGAGTAATATGCATCTGAAAGTAAAAATATGAGAAAGCAGCCGAAGAAACATGCAAAAACAGCGGCTGAAAATCGAAAAATTAAATATTTTTTCATTTTTAAGATACCGCGCTGAAAGAGTTGAAAATACCGCTTAGACCGTTATTGAAAAAATAGTCGTATTGGTGTTCAAAATCTTGTGAATGTGATATACTTACAGCGACATATGTAGCGGGATTTGTTTCGTTTTCAATATATGAAAAAGAACCGACATGAGTTAAAGAATTGGTGTATTTGACATAGCTTCTTATGGTGACGGCGTGAAATGCATTATTTGAATTTACATAACACTGAGCGGCTATCGGCTTGTCGTCATATAGGGTTTCTTGTAATTTTGTAAAACTGAATTCCGTTGGAGAGTATCGAGTTGTGGACCGTCCGTATTTATTTAGACAAGACTCTACTGTTCCCAATAATTCAGAGCTACCATGGTATTTAACAATTCCGGCGTCATCGTATATTTGGTCAATACTTTTATCTATTTCACGATAAAGTCCTATTGCCCTGACCGTTGCTGCCCAGCAAGCACCATTGTTTTCGAGCGGTACACCGGGAATGTGCTTGGTTACAAGAGGTACATCTAAAAATACTTGAGTAGGAGTAGACGAATACAGCTCATCAGCTGCGCTGTTGTCAAATATGCCGATATTTATAGCTCTCTTGCCTGTGAGTTTTTGACATGTTCGATATCGCCCAAAAGGCGTGTGCCGATTTCGTAAATTTGTTCAAAATCCGGATCAAAAATTTGATGTTCGGCAACAGACGGAGGGGAACAAAAGGCAAAAAGAAGAGCTGCGGACATAATTAAAAAAACTAATTTTTCATGAATTTACCTCCTTTTTAAGTGAGATTTTCTTTGATAAGTTGTTTATGAAAATATTATAACATAAATAATTTAAAAAATCAATATAATAGCAAAATATATTTGTGATAAAGTGCTGTATTTAGATGAAAACAGATGTATATTTAAGTGTAAATGTATAAAAACGCATCGGCGTATGCCGATGCGTTTTAAACTGTAAAAAGCTTATTTTATAAGGCTGTCGATGAGCTCGTCTTTGGGAATATAGGGGAGAGTGATGTGAGCCACATCGCTGTATCTCTCGTTGTATTCCTTGGCGACCTTGATGGCGTTTTCGTTTCTTGCCCAGCTTCTTCTGGCGACGCCGCCCATGACATCCCACATCATGGCCGAGTTGATGACCGCATCGACTCTCTTGGAGCCGTCGAGCACCAGACCGAAGCCGCCGTTTATAGCCTTGCCCACGCCGACGCCGCCGCCGTTGTGGAGGGCTATCATAGTCATGCCGCGTGCCGCGTTACCTGCGAAGCAGTGTGCAGCCATATCTGCCATGACATTGGAGCCGTCCTTGATGTTGGAGGTCTCACGGAACGGAGAATCGGTTCCGCCGGTGTCGTGGTGGTCGCGGCCCAGCATGACAGGCCCGATCTCCCCGTTGCGCACCATCTCGTTGAACTTCAGCGCCAGGTTCATGCGGCCCATGGCGTCGGAGTACAGGATACGGCACTGGGTGCCGACCACCATCTTGTTCTTGCCGGCATCCCGGACCCAGATGTAGTTGTCGTGGTCCTGATAGCGGCGGGTGTGGGCCTTGATGTACTCGGCAGCGGCCTCATCGGTCTTCGCCAGGTCCTCGGGCTTCCGGGACAGGCAGCACCAACGGAAGGGACCATAGCCGTAGTCGAACAGGAAGGGACCCAGGATGTCTTCCACGTAGGAGGGGAAGACAAAGCCGTCCAGGTCGTTCTCGCCGTTCTTGCAGATCTTCTCAGCGGGCACGCCGGCGTCGTACACGGACTTCAGGAAGGCGTTGCCGTAATCGAAGAAGTAGGTGCCCTTCTCGTGGAACTTGCAGATCATCTCATAGTGATGCTTCAGGGACTCGTCCACCAGCTTGGCAAAGCCCTCGGGATCCTTGTCCAGCATCTCGGTGCGCTGCTCGAAGGTCAGGCCCTGCGGGCAGTAGCCGCCGTCATCTGCCATGTGGCAG
>CAJKFC010000128.1 GCA_905199135.1 uncultured Eubacteriales bacterium | reverse complement strand
TGAGCTTGAAGGAGCAGGTGGTGGATTTTGCTCCCCAGCCGGTGATCACCAAGGACAATGTAACCATGCAGATAGATACGGTCATCTACTTCCAGATAACCGACGCAAAGCTCTTCACATACGGCGTTGTGCACCCCATGTCGGCCATTGAAAATCTGACTGCCACAACCCTCAGAAACATAATAGGCGATCTCGAGCTCGACCAGACCCTCACATCGAGAGATGTTATAAACACAAAGATGAGAGCAATTCTCGACGAGGCCACAGACCCCTGGGGCATCAAGGTAAACAGAGTTGAGCTTAAAAACATAATTCCTCCTGCCGAGATTCAGGACGCCATGGAGCGCCAGATGAAGGCAGAGCGTGAGAGAAGAGAAAATATCCTCAAGGCCGAGGGCGAAAAACGCTCCAAGGTTCTCATAGCCGAAGGTGAAAAAGAGTCTATGATACTGAGAGCCGAGGCCAAAAAGCTGGCTCAGATCAGAGAGGCCGAAGGTGAGGCCGAAGCTATCCTCGCCGTTCAGAAGGCCATAGCAGACGGTATCAAATATATCAATGAAGCGGCTCCGACAGATGCAGTTCTCAAGATAAAAGCTCTCGAGGCTTTTGCAAAGGCTGCCGACGGCAAGGCTACAAAGATAATTATTCCCTCTGAGATACAGGGCATAGCGGGGCTTGCTTCCTCGGTAAAGGCTCTTGTGGAAGAGGATAAGGCTCAGTAAGAAAACAAAAACAAGGAGAGCATGCGGAAGTATGCTCCCTGTTTAAAAAGGAGAAAAATATGTATTGTCCCCACTGCGGAAGCGACGATGTGGAAACTAAATATATAAGTGAGACCCGTACCCACGACGATGTCAAGGGATTCAGCTGTTTAAAGGCCCTTTTGGGATATATTTTCTGCAGTACTCCCGGGCTTTTGTGCGGTCTTTGCGGCATGGGTGAGGGCACGAGAACTGTGCACACCACCACCCGAAATGTAAATGTTTGCAGAAGATGCGGATACCGATTTTAAAGATATTCAGCTACATAGGAGACATAAGCGGCTGCCATCAGATACCCGAGAGGTGCTTTAAGGTCAAGGGGTATATATTTCCCCTTTGCGCCAGATGTACGGGAGTTATGGCAGGGCAGATTGCGGCAGTTTTGCTGCTCATATTTAAAGTCATTCTGCCGCCTCTTTGGTCTGTAATCCTGCTTTTGATAATGGGTGCAGACTGGGGAGTGCAGTATGTAGGAATTAAAAAATCCACCAACCTGCGCCGTTTTATAACGGGCGTAGGAGGCGGACTGGGGCTTTTCAGCATATATTTTTGGCTGATTGCCAAGGTCATAGGTTTGATTATGCAGTTGTGGTAAAGGAGAATATAATGTCAAAGACTTTGAAATTCATACTTGTTTTTACAGTGACCTTTGTGCTGTCGTACATTGTAATGTGTTATCTGCCGCCATTGAGAATAAAGCTTGAAGCCTCTCCCGATGTGTATTTTTGGGAAAGCGTAAAGCATATGGCATCATTTAAGGCGGCACTGTCGGCAGCAATAGGAGCGGCAGCAGCTGTTGTATTAAACAGAAAATAAAAAAGGGAAAGCTTTTGGCTTTCCCTTTTTTGTGCTTATTTTGCGTTTTTTACATATTTTTCGAGCCATTCGATTATCTCACGGCAGCGTCTGTTGCGCTGGGTGGGCTTGCCGAGGGAGCGCATCTTGTGGCTGTTGCCGTGGAATATTACCAGCCTTGTCTCAATTCCTCTCAGCATGAGGGCGGTGTACATCTGCACAGCCTCCTGCATGGGGCAGCGGAAGTCGTCGCCGTACTGGAGGAAGAGGGTGGGGGTGGTAACTTTGTCGGCATATTTTATGGGAGATGCTCTCCAAAGCTCCTCGTAGTTGTCCCACGGAGTGCCGTTCATTTGAGACTGGCAGAACTTGGGGATATCCGAGGTGCCGTACATGGTGATCCAGTTGGAGATGGAGCACTGGGGAATGGCAGCCTTGAAACGGTCGGTGTGGCCGATGATCCAGTTGGTCATAAATCCGCCGTAGGAGCCGCCGCCTACGCCCAGCCTGTTTTCATCTACATCTTTATAGCGTTTAATGACCTCGTCGGTAAACTCCATGAGATCCTGATAGTCAACCGTGCCGTATTTGCCGTTGATGTTGGCAAAATCGTTTCCTCTTGCCGAGGAGCCTCTGGGGTTGGCATAGAATACGAAATATCCCTGAGCGGCGACAAACTGAAGGTCGAGCATGAGCTCGCGGGCGTAGTTTGCCCTGGGACCGCCGTGAACTTCAAGATATCCGGGGTATTTCTTGCCCTCTTCATAGCCGTAGGGCTTAATGACCCAGCCGTCTATCTCTATGCCGTCGCTGTTGACAAAGGTGAACATCTCGGGCTTGGAAAGCTCAAAGGTTTCGTTGAACTTTTTGTTGAGAGCGGTGATGGGACGGAAGGATTTCTCGTCGACGACATATATCTCGGAAGGCTTGTTGTATTCGACCGCGACAGCTGCGATACCCTTTTCCGAAATGTCAAAGGAAGCGGTCTGAATGTCGTCGCAGCTGACTTTTACAGCCTTGCCGTCTTCGAGACGGTAGATGCCGCAGCCATATCTTCTCGTCTCGAGGAAATAGAGGCTGCCGCCGAAGGATTTCATGTTTGAGCCTGCGCCGTTTATGCCGTCGGTGACAAGACCGAAACCGAAGTCTCCCTCGGGAACATATACCTGTTCGAGCTTTTTGGTGCTGACGTTGAGCTTCCAGAGCTGCATTTCGCCGATTATCTGAACATCGGCATAGACCTTGCCGACAAAATAGATGTCGTCGCCTACGAGAGCCATGGAGCCTACGGTGTATTTGCCCTCTTCAAGAAGAGTTTCTCTCTCTCCGGTCTTGAAGTTGTAGGAGTATATGCCGTCGGTATTGGAGGTGTCGCACTCGAGCAGCTCACCGGAGTAATAGAGCATGGTCTTGTCTTCGCTTATTACTGCGTTGTCTGTGGAGAACAGCTTGTCTGTGATGGGGACGAGCTTTTTGGTGGCGCGGTTGTAGTGATAGAGTCTGCTGCGTTTTTTGTTTATGTAGCCCATGCCGTCAAAACGGTAGGGGAACTCATCAGCCACCTGATAGTCGGCCTCTTCCTTCCACATTTCAAGAGCCTCGTCGCGCTTTTTGCCCTTGAGACCTGTGAGGTCGGGATAGGAGTTGTCAAATGTAGCCCTTATCATATAGGTGTTGCGTCCCAGTTTAGTTGCAGATGCGCCGTCAAGGGGTATCTTGAAAGCGTTCTCGGCTTCGCCGCCGTCGACGGCTATCTCGTAGAAAGCGGTCAGCAGCTCGCCCTTTGCTTTGAGTTTTTTGTCCTTGTCGCTTCTCATACTGGAGAAGAGCAGAGTTTTGGGGGACACCCATGTAAAGGAGCTCTCCGAGCCTGTGTTGGTCAGTTTTTTGACCTTGCCGGTCTTGAAGTCTGTCACATAGAGCTTGGAAAGATAGGAGTCGGTCTCGTCGTCGGGAATTCTTACAAGAAATGCCACATATCTGCCGTCGGGCGAAAACTGCGCCGAGTGGGGCAGAACCATCTGTGTAAAATCGGAATATGTATATTTTTTCATAGTCGTTCTCCCTTAAGCGTTGATGTATTTGTAGAGCCACTCGGTCATCTCTTTGAGGCGGCGCATACGGTGCTTGGGCTTGCCCGAACGAGAAAGCTCGTGATTCTCGCCCTTGAAGAAGCATATGCGGGTGGGAACCTTGTTGTTGAGCAGCGATCTGTACATCTGCTCCGATTCGGGGCGCCAGCAGCGGTAATCCTCAAAGGAGTGTATGAACATGGTGGGAGTTTTGGCCTTGTCGGCGTATTTCATGGGAGAATGCCACCAAATCTTGTCGGGGTCTGTGAAGATATCGGTCTGCATCTCTCTCTTGCCGAAAAGCGAGATGTCGGATACAAAGTTAAATGCTACCCAGTTGGCAATGGAGCGCTGGGATACGCCCGCCTTGAAGCGGTCGGTGTGGCCGATGATCCAGTTGGTCATGTAGCCGCCG
>CAJKFC010000127.1 GCA_905199135.1 uncultured Eubacteriales bacterium | reverse complement strand
ATTCTCCGATAATTCATCTGCATCGCTGCGCCTGCATCCAATAATTCTTCCATCCTGTTTCCCTGCCGTAAAACAGAATACAGTAAGACAAATCCTCCGCAAGTTTTGCGGAGGATTTTTTATTTTACAACCGCCGACGGCATGGTTTTATGCCGCAAACGGGCAATAAATGTGATGATACAAACCATTTCCTGTTTAAATACACTTTCGCAAGCCCGACTGCGGGGCAGAATTTGTCACAAGCCTTTAGGGCTATGTCAAACGAGCCGTCTGTCTCAGACACACAAATAACCGCGCCGACCTATATTTGCAGACAGTGCCCCCAGCGGCTTTCCTCTAAAATAAAAATCCCCGTAGACACGGGGATTTATTTATGCTTTTTTGTATATCAGCAGGGCAAACTCCAAAGACACCGTCAGGCTGTCGAGATTTTCCATCTTTATCTGGCCCTCTCTCGATGTCTTGTAATAGTATGGGGTCATCTTGAAGAGGTTTTGAAGGTCTTCGCCAGAAAGCTCAAGCCTTTGGTCTATGTAATCCCTGCCTGTAAGGACAAGGCCCTCGGCCTGCTCCTTTACGGCGGGGTTGAGGTATACATTTTTGTATACCGCCTCCTTGAGCTCTATGAGATGCCGCTCCCGCGGCACGGCCTTTATGAGCGCTCCGTCTTTTTTGAGCACCCTTGCGCAGTCCTTGGAGAGGGGTGAAAAGACATTTATCACTATGTCGAAGCTGTCGTCGTCAAAGGGCAGGTGAGCGGTGGAGGCCACGGCGAGATGTATCCCGCCGCCCCTTTTCGCCCCCTGCATGAGGGCGTCCTTTGATATGTCAGTGCCGTAGAACTCCATTTCAAAGCCCTCTTCATAGAGCCTGTCCCTGAGATAGGAGGAGTAATAGCACTCGCCGCAGCCTGCGTCCAGCACGGCGCCGCCCTTTTTGCCGTATGGCAGGGCGGATTTGAAGATTTTCTCGGCGAGAGGGGAATAGTGCCCTCTCTCCAAAAACTCGGCTCTTGCCTTTACCATGAGCTTGTCGTCGCCGTGTCTCTTAAGTGCCGACTTTTGGGACATCAAAAGGTTTATATAGCCGCTTTTAGCTTTGTCGAAGCTGTGGCCGTTTTGACATACGGCGGTCTTGTGACCCATTTTGAGCCTTTTGCCGCAGACGGGACAGATAAACATAAAATCACTCCGTAAATCCAAAATAACAGTCGTAAATATCCTTTACCACGGGGGCGACTGCGCCGCCCGAGCCTGCGTGCTCTATGACTACGCACACGGCTATCTCGGGGTCGTCATATGGTGCGAAAGAGAGGAAGGTACCGTGGGCCGAAGCTCCCTTTTTTGTCTCGGCCGAACCTGTTTTGCCGCCCACCTCTATGGGGTAATTCTGGAAGGTGGAAGATGCGGTACCGTCGTCGGTAGTGGCGCCCAGCATACCGAGCTTTATGGCGTCTATCGTCTCCTGTGAGGGGTTTATGCTGTTCATAACCTCGGGCTGCTTTTCAAGCACCACTTCCGAACCGTCATAGGTGACGACCTTCTTCAGAAGATGGGTCTTGTAGTTGACGCCTCCGTTGACCAGAGTTGCCATGTAATTTGCCAGCTGAATGGGGGTAAACTGCTGCTCCGACTGGCCTATGGCCGCCTGTATGGTTTCGCCGGGCTGCCACTCGGGGCCTCCGTTTTCCTCTCGGCTCTCGGGGCCCGCCAGATTGCCCGGCTTTTCGCCCGCTATCTCTATGCCGGTCAGCTCGCCGAGACCCAGTGCCTTGGCGTATTTATTGAGGGTGTCTATGCCCATTATTCGGCTGACCTCAAAGAAGAAGTAGTTGCAGGAATACTTTATGGCCTCCGACACATTGATGCTGCCGTGGGTCCTGTGGTAATCGTTCCACACCCAGCAGGCGGGGGTGTAGCTGGGGGCGTAATATGTGTAGACGCCCTTGTCGACGATCTCGTCGGTGGGTGATACGACCCCCTCCTCCAAGGCGGCGAGAGCCGTAACCATTTTGAATATCGAGCCGGGGGGATATATGCCCGCTATCGCCCTGTTGACCATGGGGGTCAGGGGGTCTTCGTTCAAATCGTTGAAATCGGCGCTGAAGGTCTCAAGGCTGTAAGTGGGGTAGGAGGCCGAGGCCAGAATCTCTCCCGTATCTATGTCGATGACGACGGCAGCGCCGCCTGCGGCGTCGGCTCCCGTGTTGGTGCCGGTCCTCTTGGCTCCCTTTTCCTTTATCTCGCCGATGACCCTTTCAAGAGACTCCTCGGTCGTCTTCTGAAGCTCCAGATCTATCGTCAGATAGACATCTTTGCCCGGCTGAGGGGCGAGAATGGTGGTGGGGTCTGATACATCGCCGTCAATGTTGGACTCGATGCCCACTGTGCCGTCGATGGGCCTGAGATATTCCTCAAAGGCCTTTTCGGCTCCGTCTCTGCCTATCATGGCGTTTAAGGGATAGCCCTTTTCCCTCAGAGCCTCGTATTCCTCACGCCATATGAGACCCACTCTGCCCAGAATATGGGCGGCATACTCGGTCTCATAGCTTCTCTTTTCTCCCTCCTGTATCTCGACGCCGGGGAGAAAGACCCCCGCTTCTGATATCCTGCTGGCCGTCTCCTTTGTGATGTCGGCGGCAAAGACATAGGGGGAATAGCTGGAAAAGCCCTGCCTGCTCATCTCATATCTGACTCCCGCTATAATGCGCTTTTCCTCATCGGTATATTCATCGGATATGTCGTAGTAATCGGCGAGAAAGGCCATGACCTCTCCCGGCTTGAGCTGGCTCTGTACGCTTTCGGCGTTTTCGGAAAGTTTCTCCTTATCTATGAGAAAGTTTGTCAGGTCGCTAAACTCCGACTCGGCCGTCCCCTCATAGGCAAACGGAGCCGACATGGTGATGGGCAGGTTGTCGGTGTAGCTCTGACCCTCGGTGTTCATGAGGGAGCAAAGCTGAAGTATCACCTCGTTGGCCATTTCCTTATCCCATGTGTAGTAGTCGAAAACCACCTGAAAGGTCATCTCGTTGGAGACCAGCGGCACTCCGTTTCTGTCCAAAATGCTGCCTCTCGAGGCCTTTTGTGTATAGGTGCGCATGGTGCGTCTCAGCGAAGCCTCCTTGAGGCTCTCATGCTGCACCACCTGATAGTCATAAAGCCTTACGCATATGCCGTAGATACACAGGACAAAAAACAGAACTATGGCTAAAACCTTGTATTTTGAGTATTTGTTTATCATTCTTCTTCCTCGGAAAATATGCCGTCTATCCCCTTTACGGCAAAATAGACGGGGGCGGCGAAAACAAGTGTGATGGCTGCCTTGATTGCTGTGGCTGCCGCGTACGGCGCAGGGGGCACCTTGACGAAAGCGCCCACAAACACATAGGCCAGTCCCCTCTGCAAAACGCAGCCCGCCGCCGAAAAAATCATTGCGGTTATAAAGTGTTTTCTGAAATCCCTCTCTATGACTATGCCTGAAAACAGGCCGTAAATCGGGTAAAAGAGCGTGTATCCGAACACGCTGCCCCCCTTGCAGACCGACATGAGCACGGCCGACAAAAGCCCCGCTCCCACGCCCGCCTCGGCGCCCTCAAATATGGCCACCGCCACGGTAAAGGACATGAAAAGGTCGGGGCCGTAAAGAGACAGCCCCTCTCCGCCCCATTTGGAGTACTGCACCATAAACAGCGCCATGGCCAGAAGGGCAAAGGCGCCGTATTTAAAAAAGACCTTTTTTCTATGCATCGCTTTCTTTTACCGTCTTTTTGGTTTTTTTGTCGACAAATTCCTTTGTCAGTATGAATATGACCGCCGCCGTCGGCACAGACAGCAGAGCCCCCAAAACTCCGCCCGCGTTGCCGCCTATGATAATGGCCGAAAAGACCACTATACCCGGCAGGCCCACCGATTTGCCCACAACCCTCGGATAGATGAGGTTGCCCTCCAGCTGCTGAAGGATTGCGATAAAGATCAGAAACAGCAGGGCCACGCCCTTATCCGGGAGCAGGAACAGCCCCAGCAGATAACGGGGATTGCAGAGAAACTTC
>CAJKFC010000126.1 GCA_905199135.1 uncultured Eubacteriales bacterium | reverse complement strand
CAAAAAGGAAGATATAATTTTATATATTGCCGTAAGCTATTATGGGGTCTCCGGCCGATACGCCGAGAAAGGTGGTGTGATACATAACGATACCGTCAAAATTTGCATATACAGTTTGCAGATTATCGCCGAAGAGATTTTCCACATGACCCAAAATCTCACCTTTTTTAAAGTGTTCTCCTGCTTTTTTTGAGCAGCACCAAAATCCGTCGTATTCCGATTCGATGTACTCGGCTTTTTCAATGATTTTTGCTGTGGTTGTTCTGTCTGTGAGTGATATTATATCGAGTGCGGACATTACTTCTCTTATATTTTTCTTGCACATTTCAACTTCGCCGTCGGATATCATTCCTCTGCCGCCTCGTTCGATGAGAAGAGAAGGTATGCCAAAAGCAGCGGCATAGCTGTAAAGACCGTTATTTGATTTGGACAGGACTACATATTCGACAGACAGAGAAGAGGCGACTTCAAAAGACATGGAATTTACCATATTTCGGGCGGCAGAGGGACAAAAGACTAAGGGCACGATGTCCTCATTGCAGTCGGCGCCGTGAAGGTCTAAAATAAAGTCGGCTTCGGGATAGAGATATTTACATACAGAATCGGCAATCTGTTGAGATACGGTGCCGTTCTGACAGCCGGGGAAAACACGATTGAGATTTTTGCCGTCCTCGGGTACGATTTGTTTTGCGCCCTTGTAAAAGCCGCTTTGATTTACAAGAGGAACAAAGATGACGCTGCCTTTCATTTCGGAAGGCCTGAGTTCGTGGATTATCTGTCGTACTGCTTCTATACCGACATATTCGCAGCCGTGTACTCCCGCCGTTACGACAAGCCTTTTGCCTTTGGCTGCGCCGTTTATCATGACTGAAGGAATGGATAAGGAGTTTGTTACAGGAATTTTAAATTCGGTTTTACCGATTACAGGGGTTTTAAAAAACATATATTTCCTCCATTAAGTTAGTTTATACTAACTTAATTTTAACATATTAATCAAGTGAAGTCAATAAAAAGGAGAGGCAAAAGCCTCTCCTTTTTGAAAAGCGGTGAAAATGATCAGTCTTCGTAGACTACCATATTTCTGTAATATCTGCCGCCGGCTTCATACATTTCGACGCCGTCGACGCCTTTCAGCATACCTGCCACATAGGTCTGCTGTACAAGCGGTATCCATGCGCATTCATCCATTATCATGGTTTGAAGCTGCATATACATTTCTGTGCGTTTGTCTTCATCTAATGTGGAGCGGGCTTTATCTATAAGAGCGTCGATTTCAGGATTGTTGAGACGAACGCGGTTGCCTCCGCCGCCAATCTTGGAAGAGTGGAAGTTGGACATAACCGTCGAGTCGGGGTCTGTGGCGTTGGACCAGCCCAGAAGGAAAGCATCAAACTCACCTCTCGATGTCAGGTCGAGAACTGTACCGAACTCTGCCATCTCTATATCAAGTTCTACATTTATAGCCTTGTAATCCTGCTGAATAAGCTGGCATATACGGCTTCTGAGCTCGGAGGATACGATGATTTTCATAGAGAATCCGTCAGGATATCCGCCCAAGACCATATGTTCTTTTGCTTTTTCTACATCCATAGGATACATATTGAGGTCTTTGTCAAAGCAATACATTATGCTGGGGAATATAGAGGTAGAGGCTATGCCGAGACCTTCAAACTGAACATCTACTATATTCTGCTTGTTGATTGCGTAATGAAGAGCTTTGCGGATGTCTTTATTGTTGAAGGGCTCTCTTTCGACATTCAAACCTATGTATGCTACGCTGGAGGACAGCATATCGACGGCTTTAAGATCGGGGTTGCTTCTGACGCGCTCTACATCGACGGAGGGGAGGCTGTCTATATAGTCGACCTCGCATGGTAAAAGTCAATATAAAAAAACAAAAAATAATTAAAAAATGCGCAAATGTTTCGAAAAATGAAAAATGATTTTTACTAAAATATGAATGAAATACAAAGGGAAATATAACAACAATGTATGTAAAACCAAATATGTATTCTGAAAATATTATATTATGTTGCTTGATAGGTCTTTTGCCCGTATTGACTTCAAATCAATTTTATAGTAGAATAATAAAAAATGTTGCATAAGGAACATATTTATGAAGAGATTCTACGATATTTACGGTTCGAAAGGCCTTTTTAAAAATATTTCCCGCGACGACGCCGTAAAACTTGCGGTATGCATAAGCGCTGAGCGTATTTGCTATAAAAAGGGAGATATCGTGTTCAGGACTTGTGACGATGTGCGCAAGGTTGGGGTCGTGATTTCGGGAGCTCTCAGCATCATGCGGAGAGAAAGTGATAACGGCAGCTCGATGCTGGCGAGAACCGAGGGCGGAGAGCTTTTTGCCGCAGGTTTCCTGTGCGGAAAATCTGAGATTCCCGTGTTTGCCGAAGCCGCGGAAAACACCGAAGTAATGTGGTTTGAATATGAAAAAATGATAAGATCCTGCAGTCAAAACTGTCCCTGTCACAAGGAATTCATATCTAATTTGATGGATATTTTTTCACAGAAAAATACGGCGCTTACGAAAAGGGCGGATCATCTTTCACAGAGAACTTTGAAAGAAAAGGTTTTGTCATACTTCAGTGATCAGGCTGCCGTATACGGAAACAGCTTTACCGTTCCTTTTGACAGGAGAGAGATGGCCCAATATTTTGCCGTAGACAGGACTACTCTTTCGGCCGTGCTTTCCGAGCTGAAAAGGGAGAAGCTGATAGATTTTAAGAAAAATCGTTTTATTTTGATTTAGGGGGCTCATATGAGGCTTTTTGTCGCAATAAATTTAAGTGAGAATATAAAAAACGCTCTTTTAAAAGCACAGAGCGACCTGAAAAATCAGGGTTTTTACGGCAACTTTACGAGAAGAGAAAATATGCACCTGACACTGGCGTTTATAGGAGAGACCGAAAAGCGATTTAAAGCGGTCGACGCTTTGAAAAAAATCAGTTTTGAAAGATTTGAGCTTTCTCTGGGCACATACGGAAATTTCAGAGATCTGTGGTGGGTAGGTGTAGAGAAAAACAAAGCCCTTGAAAAACTTGCCTGTGAGACGGCGGAAAGTTTGAGGTCGGCAGAATTTGAGATCGAGAGAAGAGCGTTTAAACCCCATATAACCCTTGCGAGAGAGCTGAAAGGTCAGGGAAAACCAAATGTTTCACTGCCTGAATGTAAAATGACATGTGAAAAAATATCTCTCATGTCCTCCGAAAGGACGGCAGGAAAGCTGATATACAGAGAGATTTTCTTTAAAACATGTGAATAAATATGTCTTTTTTCTCCTTGAGCATAGTATGTATTGATATATAAATGCAAGGAGGAAATATGGAACTGTTTAATCAACACAATTATAAAAATGTGCCTTACAATTATCCCGGAGGCTCGGGAGCTACGGTGGCGAGCGCGGGCTGCGGCATATGCGCCATGTGCACCGCCCTGTCGGCACTCGGCATAAAATCTACTGTGGAGAGCATGGTGGGAGACGCCTATGCCTCGGACGCAAGGGTAAACGGCGGAACATCTATGGCCCGTCTCGGTCCCTATGTGGCAAAAAAGTACAACCTGAATTACGAGACAACAAGCGACGAAAATAAGCTGAAGAGCTTTTTGGAAAAAGGCGGAGCGGCTATCGCCAATGTGGGCGGAGACCGCACAGGATATAAGGGGGTATTTTCTGACGGCGGACATTATATAGATGTTCTCAGTTGGAGCGGTGGTTATTTCAAGATCTACGATGTGGGAGAATACGCCGGAAAATACAGCGGAAGCAACAGCTGGCGCATGGAATACCTGAAAAGAGACGGAGATTTTCTGCTGTGTTCATCGGAGGTGCTGGCCAAAGAGACCGAGAACAGGAGCCCGAATTACTACCTCTTTTCGATGAAAAGCGTAGGCAGCATAGACGAGGCGGTCAGAATACTTTCCGAACAGGGAGTCATCACAAGCCCTGACTATTGGAAAACAGCGGTAGATTATGTTAAAAACCTCGACTATCTTCTCATAAAAATGGCTGAGAGAATAAGGGCATAAAACAGAAAACCGTTTGGACATGTGTCCAAACGGTTTTTGTTATTGTGTAACGAAAACTACCGGCAGTGCCGGTAGTTCCAAAAAGCTTTAGCTATGA
>CAJKFC010000125.1 GCA_905199135.1 uncultured Eubacteriales bacterium | reverse complement strand
GCCTTTTATAAAAAAAAGTCAAGGGCTGTCATATAAAAATACTCACTCGTCATAAGTTTTTGTACATATCAGCACATAAAGCAGCCCTGAAAACGTGCATTTTTACACCTTACCTATGCCGTTATATATAATAAGCACTGAAAAGCATGAAAAATCAGAATAATACTAAAGCGTTAAAAAGAGGTTAAAATTTTTGGTATTCCTTGAAATCTCCATATTTGTGTAGTATAATGTAATCAATAAAATGCGACAGTTGTAAAAAAATCGGGGAACAATTGTCACTCTCAGGGAAAGAGGATATATATGCAAAAGATATTTTATGTTTCAAGAAATGAGGACAAAGCCCATGATGGAAAAGCCCCGGATATGGACAGATTTCAGCGAGTTGAAAAGCTCAACAGTCTGATCGCGGCAGGCTGGGCTATAAAGAAAATGAAAAGTGAAAACAACAGCACATTCTTTGTGCTTGAGAAAGCAGACTAGACTTAAAATGGTGGTATAAGACCGTACCCTGCCAATAACGCAGACACGATGTTCCGCCAACAAGTTCGCCAGGTCTTTCAACAAACTTATAGGACGGTAGCCCCACCGTCCTGTTTTTATGTGCAGATAAATTTTGCGAAAACGTTTTATGGGTATTGCATTTCAGAGAGAAATATTGTATAATTAATGTAATCGTTTTAATGAACACAAATGATACTATACATATTATAAAGGAGTAAAAAAATATGGCTTATGTAATCGGCGTAGACTGCGGCACAAGTGGCACTAAGACGGTGCTTTTTGACGAAAAGGGCACTGTTATTTCTTCTGTAACTATTGAATATCCTATGTATCAGCCTAAAAATGGCTATGCAGAACAGGACCCTGCTGACTGGGCAAACGCAATGATAAACACTATCAAGGCTGTTATGACCAAAAGCGGCGTAAATAAAGAGGACGTTGCAGGTGTTGGTATCTCTGGACAGATGCACGGACTTGTTATGCTGGATAAGGACAACAACGTGCTTAGAAAGTCCATAATATGGTGCGATCAGAGAACTGCCGCAGAAGTTGAAGAAATGAACGAAAAGCTAGGCAGAGAAAAGCTCATCAAGATAACAGCAAACCCTGCCCTCACAGGCTGGACGGCTGCGAAAATCCTTTGGGTAAAGAACAACGAGCCTGATATATATGAAAAGTGCAGACACATTCTTCTTCCAAAGGACTATCTGAGATTTATCCTCACAGGCGAATATGCAACAGAGGTTTCCGACGCAAGCGGTATGCAGCTTCTTGACGTGCCAAACCGCTGCTGGTCAAAGGAAGTCTGCGATACGCTTGGCATTGATATGTCAATGCTGGGCAAGGTGTACGAGTCATGCGAGGTAACAGGCAAGGTCACAAAGAAAATGGCTGAGCTTACAGGACTTAAAGAGGGTACTATAGTAGTAGGCGGAGCAGGCGACAATGCCGCTGCGGCTATCGGAACAGGCGTTGCAGAGGACGGCAAGGCGTTCACAACTATCGGAACATCAGGCGTTGTATTCGCACACACTTCTTCTATCTCTATCGACCCAAAGGGCAGAGTTCACACCTGCTGTGCAGCAGTGCCGAACGCATGGCACGTTATGGGTGTTACACAAGGCGCAGGACTTTCGCTGAAATGGTTTAGGGATAATTTCTGCAATTCGGAGAAAGAAACAGCAAAGTGCATGGGTGTTGACGAATATTATCTCATGGATAAAGAAGCAGAGAAAGTGCCTGTTGGTGCAAACAGACTTCTCTATCTGCCATATCTCATGGGCGAAAGAACACCGCATCTTGACCCTGACGCAAGAGGAGTATTCTTCGGACTTTCCGCAATGCACACAAAGCGTGATATGCTGAGAGCAGTAATGGAGGGCGTTTCATACTCTCTCAGAGATTGTGTTGAGGTATTCAGAGAAATGGATATCAACGTGTCCGACATGATGGCATGCGGAGGCGGCGGAAGCTCACCGCTGTGGAGATCAATGCTCGCAGATCTTTACAACTGCCCTGTAAAAACAGCTTCATCAAAAGAAGGTCCAGCCCTTGGCGTAGCACTTCTTGCAGCAACAGGTGCAGGCATTTACTCATCAGTACCGGAAGCTTGTAAGGCAGTAGTAAAGACCGACAAGGTACAGCAGCCTGAAGCAGAGCGAGTACCTGAGTATGAGAAATACTACAAGCTTTACACAGAGATCTATCCTGCACTGAAAGCAGAATTTGCAAAGCTTGCGAAGATGTAATATAACACCAAAAGCTCCGATCATTTCGGAGCTTTTGGTGTTAGAATATTTTGACAACTAAAAAACGGCTCTCCACAATAGCGGAAAGCCGTTTTTACATATTGGTCGGAGTGACCGGATTTGAACCGACGACCTCTACCACCCCAAGGTAGCGCGCTACCAATCTGCGCCACACCCCGATATCGTATATATTATACCCGATTTGGATACAATAGTCAAGAGTTTTCAATCAAAATAAAAAAATTGCAAAAAAGGTATTGACATTCACATTCATTTGTGATATAATAAATAAGCACTCAAGAGAGAGCACAAAAAATATCGCGGGATGGAGCAGTTCGGTAGCTCGTCGGGCTCATAACCCGAAGGTCGGTGGTTCAAATCCGCCCCCCGCGACCATGAAACTTCAGGTCGGAAGCATAAAAGCTCCCGACCTTTTTCTTTGTCTAGGGGTTTCGGCATCTCTCGTTCTTTGGGTACCTCGAGGCGGGCAATCAGATAGATGCTTACGAGTATCATAGGGTCTTTTTACGTCGCGGTCGTGTCTCGTACTGGTGCGCCGCTCTTTGTGGAACGTGTCACTTTGCCATAGGTTGTCCGGCGGCGGGGCGCAGGTCGTTCCCCGTGGCGTCGCTCCTTTCGACGCTACGCTGCCTGGCTACTCGTTCCACTGGTGCTTTTTCATGTCGACGCAGCCGTTGTCTCGGAAGGCGACTCCTTCCTCCGTCAGTAGTGCTCGCTGGTCGGGGAAGTTTGGCGCGAGGCGTCCCGCGTGGTTGACGACGCGGTGGCAGGGATAATCGCCGTAGCGATCCGCCTCGCTCAGCACCGCTCCGACCAGGCGAGAGTTTTTCTCCCTGCCGATGAGGCGCGCTATCTGACCGTACGAGGCGACGCATCCCGCCGGAATCTCTGCCACGACGGAGAGAATCTCATAAACCAAATCTTCGTCCAGGACTTTTCCCATCGTATCGCTCCCGTGTTCGCTTTTGCCTTCGGGGGCGCGGCGCCGATCACCCGTGCTGCGATTTTCGCAGCTCCCCTTACCGAAGCATCGAGGGAAAGCGCGTGCGTGTCGAGGTTGTCTGGTCTAGTTGCTGGCTCGATGCCTCGAGATGTTCGCCTCAAGTGCGACCTGCCCCTATTGGAAAAGGATGCCGAAGATGTATTTGGTGATGGCGGAGCGGCGGATGACCCCCACGAGTTTGCCCTCGTCATCAACCACAGGAAGCTTCTTGAACTTCTTCTTCGCCAGCAGCGCGGCGACGCGGGCGATGCTCTGCTCGGGACGGGCACACACTACCTGGCGCGTCGCGAAATCCATGACGCAGCGATCCTTCAGGTCTTCGATGCGCTGCTCAAGGCTCTGATCGTCGAAGTACAGCATGGACGCGTCGCCGCCCGTGAAGATGGTGTGAGCGCGATGCTGCGCGATGGCTCCCATGACATCGCCGTCGGAGATGAACCCGACCACCTGGTTGCGCTCATCGATTACGGGCATGCTGCTCACCTCGTTTTCGGCGAGCATGCGCACCACGTCGGAAATCGTGCAATCCTGCGTGCAGGTGAACGGCTCTTCAATCATGATGCTCGAAACGGGCGTCCCCTCGAGCTCGAGCGGGATGCGCTCGGACAGAATCTCGGACATCGCTTATGCCTCCTTCGTTTTCGGTGCGGTTTTCTTGGTGCGCACGCTGAATATGGCGCAGATAAGGGAAACGAGGCCGATTGCCGCGCACACCTTGTAAGCGACGCCCGCGCCCACGGCGGTGGCTACTTGGATGCTCGCATCGACGCCGGCCGACGCGGTGACGCTTGTCATGACCGTGATGATGAGCGCCGTGCACAAACCGCCGGCGACCTGGCGGCCGGTGTTCGCGATGGCGTTGCCGTGGGCGAT
>CAJKFC010000124.1 GCA_905199135.1 uncultured Eubacteriales bacterium | reverse complement strand
GGGAAAACGGGAGTCTTTATATCTGCACGCGACAGCACTTCTCCGAAGGCTGATGCCGCTTCATTCATATAGGGCGAGTGGAATGCGCCGTTTACCTTGAGAGGTATTGCTCTGCCGCCCTCAGCCTTGACATCGGCGAAAAATTCAGACGAATTGAGAGATGCTCCCGACACGGTTATCTGCCCGGGGCAGTTGTAGTTGACGGGGAAGATGTCGCCGTATTTTTCGCATATCTTCTCCACCTGAGAGTCTGAAAGCTTTACCACGGCGGCCATAAAGGTGTCGTGTTTTTCGGCTTCCTTTTGCATAAGTCGTCCTCTTTCGCAGACGAGACGGAAACCTTCGGAAACAGAGAAAAGCCCTGCCGCCGTGGCGGCGGACACCTCGCCCAGAGAAAATCCCGCCGTCATATCGGGGGTTATTCCTTTTTCCTTGAGTGCGGCAAAGGCGGCAAGCTCAAAGGCAAAGAGACAGGGCTGTGTGTTTGCCGTCTCTTTTAGTTCAGCCTCCGTACCATCGAAGCACTGCTTTAAAGTGCCGTTTCGTATCGACTCGCACAGCTCAAATACCTCTTTTGCGGCAAAGGAGCTTTCGAAAAGCTCCTTTCCCATTCCGGGGTACTGGTCGCCCTGACCTGAAAATACAAAAGCTATTTTACCCATTGCGATGCCCTCATGAGAATCGGCTGCGCCTCTTCGATGACTTCCTTTATTATTTCGGCGGCAGGCTGTTCTTTTTTGACCATGGCGGCTATCTGACCCGAGAGAAAACAGCCTTTTTCAAGGTCGCCTTCCTGCACGGCTCTTCTGAGAGCTCCGCCGCCCATTGCCTCGAGCTCATCGTCGGGCATTCCGCCGTACTCTGCCTTTGTGTAGTCACGGGAAAACTGAGTGCGCAGACTGCGGACAGGGTGTCCGAGACGCTTGCCTGTTACGACGGTGCAAAGGTCGGTGGCGCTCAGTATTCTCTCCTTATATACAGGGTGTATGGTACACTCCTCGGCGCTCAGAAAACGGGTGCCCATCTGCACTCCGCAGGCTCCCAGCATAAGGGCGGCGGCAAATCCGCGTCCGTCGGCTATTCCTCCTGCGGCAATGACGGGCAGATGTGTGGCGTCGCATATCTGTGGTACGAGCACCATGGTGGTCAGCTCGCCCACATGACCGCCGCTTTCGCCGCCTTCGGCTATGAGGGCAGAAGCGCCAAGCCTTGTCATGAGCTTTGCCATGGCGACAGAAGCCACGACAGGTATGACCTTGATGCCGTTTTCCAGCCATGTTTTGATATACTTCGAAGGATTTCCCGCACCTGTGGTTATTACATCGACCTTTTCTTCCACAGCCGCCACGGCAACTTCGTCTGCAAAGGGGCTCATGAGCATTATATTGAGACCTATCGGTTTGTCTGTGAGAGACTTTGCCAGCCTTATCTGCTCTCTGACATATGAGGCAGGGGCGTTGCCTGCGGCGATTATGCCGAGACCGCCGCCTTCGGAAACGGCGGCGGCAAGTTTACCGTCGGCAATCCATGCCATGCCGCCCTGAAATACTGGGTATTTTATGCCGACAAGGCGGCAGATTTCCGAGTTTATCATAATTTTAGCCCTGTTTGCTCTGAATGAACTTGTCGAGGTCGCCTATTGTCTCAACTTTTTTGTCAAGGTCTATCTCGATGCCTATTTCGTCCTCGAGGCTCATGAGAAGCTCGACTGTGTCGAGAGAATCTATGCCCAAATCGGAAAATTTGCTTTCGGGTTTTACGGCCGATATATCGCAGCCTGTGCGCTGAGAAACGATTTTAGCTATTGCGTCAAAATACATATGAGGTTGCCTCCAAAATAAATTATTGCGGCGGTGATGTCCGCCCTGTGGTTAAATTATACAGGATAGGCTGTTCCAAAAAGTGTGACGGCGAGTTCCAAAGGCGTTCCTCAAGTGTGAAATAATTGTAAACAAACACGGCGTACAGGCCCACGAAGATAAAAAAAGCGACCCCGAAGGGTCGCTTTAAAAAGTACGGTGTTATTTTACGAGAAGCTTTGTGACCTCGCCTATGTACATGTAGTGATAATCCTTCTGGGGATACCACTTGGCGTCAAAGTCGGGGTCCTCAAAGCAGTGGCTTTCGAGCTGCTGTTTGTAGAGCTTTTTGCAGATGATCGTTATCTCAGCCTCTTTAAAGGTGGGAGTGCCGTCGATGTGCTCCAGAGTGAGGCCTGCTTTTGTTATCTTGTCCTCGTCTCTGCCCGAAACCGTTCCAAGATATTTCATCTGAGGATTGAAGTCGGGGGAGAAGAAGGTTAGGGAAAAGGTGTCGGCGTCGTCGAGGAATTCTCTCGTGTAGCGCTGGGGACGGATAAAGATAAAGGCGGCGTCCTTGTTCCATATGTCGCCGAGACCGCCCCATCCGGCAGTCATGGTGTTGGCTTTGCCGTCCTTTTCGGCTGTAACAAGCATATTTGTAGTCAGCTTGAATGCGCTCTTGTCAAATTCTTTAGGTGAAATTTCTCTCATAACTGAAAATCTCCTTTACTTAAGGCTCGGTTTGCAGATTATCTCGCAGATCTTTGTGTTGAGTATGTGCTGAGTGGGGGCTGCCTTCAGAATAAGGGCGGTATCGGCTCCTCCGCCTGTACCTGCTATGGCAAGTATCGGCTCTCCCGAGGGAACTGCTCCGCAGTCGGCGGCCATTGTCGAGCACTCGACGCAGACCTTTGTGCCCTGACCGAACATTCTGAGAGTATGGGCCATTATCTCGATGGGGTAGACGCCCGTAAATTTGGCGCTCATGGATCTTTCAGCTCCGCTCAATGCATGGGCGGCTGTTACGACTCTCATGCCTGCGTTTTCAAGCTCTTTGCGAACCTCATCGGGGAAAGAGTTCTTGTTCTCCTCCTTGTAGCCGTAAGCGAGAGTGACGGCGGCTATGTTGAAATCGGAAGCGTAGGCTTTGAGTTTAGATGCGGTAAAGCCTGAGCCGGAGGCGACGACGATATTCTTTATGCCGTGTTCTTTGGCGTAGGCTATGGCAAGCTCGATTGTCTTGTCGGTGTTTTCTTTGCCGGGTTTTTCAAAAGTGATCATACAGTTACCTCCTGAATATATTTATTTTTTAATGTACTCCATAGCTCCGTTTCCGCTGCCCGCGGTCTTTTTGAAAAGCTCCATGGCGGCTTCGTTTTCAAAAGCCCTCTTGGGCAGTATGGTGTAGCTGCTCTTGGACTGGACGAGATAGAAAAACTCATCGGTCTCATAGAGCTTTTTGAAAATCTTCCACTTGAAATCTGTGGACGCCTTGTCGGATTTAAAGGCGATTCTGTCCTTGAAAAATGTCAGGTCGTAGGAGTCGGTTATGCTCTTGACCTTTTTATAAGCAAGAGACGGTCTTATAAAATACAGGCTGAGAATATTTGACAGCAAAAATGCTATTACAAACACACAGATCATATTTAATACATTGTATATGTTGTTGGCTAAAAGCCATACAAGGCAAATGCCTGCCGCCGCAAGAATAAGTATGTATGTAAGGCCGAAATAGTGGCTTATCTTGAGATATTCCCTAGTGGCCTTTACAAATTCATCTTTGCCGTAGCTGAAACTGATGTTGAGTGCTTTCATATTTCCGTATTTAAATTATATCATATAAGTATAGATTTGTAAATTACTGCTTTCCCTTGAGCTGTGATTTTGTGACAGAGCACTGGGGGGTTATCAGCTCATATCTGTCGTCGGCGTTTTCCCAGCCCCATTTGCACATGGCTTCCAGAATGGGGTAGAGGCTGCGGCCTTTTTCGGTGACGCTGTACTCCACCTTGGGCGGCACTTCGGCAAAGACTTTGCGGACGATTATGCCGTCGCTCTCCAGTTCTCTAAGCTGATTGGTCAGTGTTTTTTGAGAGATGGGCTCCATGTACTCCAAAATCTCTCCGAAACGCTTGGTGCCGTTCTTGGTCAGAAAATATATTATGAGAGGTTTATATTTTCCGCCGATTATGTGCAATGTGACCTCGATTTCGCAGGTGACCTGAATTTTTCTGTCGTTTTCCATAGTTACCTCCGTGTAATTATATGAAAAAAATGTGTCTACTTGACTGTTTTCCCTTTTGATTATATAATTATTGTAACAGGAAAAACCGTCCGATGTCAATAGAAATTGACAAAACGGAGA
>CAJKFC010000123.1 GCA_905199135.1 uncultured Eubacteriales bacterium | reverse complement strand
CCGCCACACCGTCGCCGCAAAGTATAAGAAGGGACAGCATGTGCACAAGGGCGGAGACGAATGTCTCGGCATGCTTCTTATCAAAAAGGGAGAGCTCAGGGTATATATGCTGTCGGAGGACGGGAGAGACATAACGCTTTATCGTCTGTCGGAAAACGATGTGTGCATACTTGCCGCCTCGTGTGTTTTGGATCTCATCACATTTGATGTGTTTATTGACGCCGAGGTGGACAGTGAGGTCTACATAGTTGACGCCTCCTTTTTCAAGGAGCTCTGTCAGAGAAACATATACGCCAAATGCTTCGGCTATGAGATGACCGCCGCGAGATTTTCCGATGTGATGTGGGCCATGCAGCAGATACTGTTCATGAGCGCCGACAAAAGGCTTGCCATATTTTTAAACGACGAAATGGCAAAAAACGGTTCCGATGTCCTCAAAATCACCCATGAGCAGATAGCCAGATACATGGGCAGCGCCCGCGAGGTGGTCTCAAGGCTGCTTAAATATTTCGAAAGGGAAAAGATTGTCGAGCTTTCGAGGGGAGGCCTTAAAATTATTGACAGGGCCAGGCTCAGAGAGCTTACAAAATAGATAAAAAATAAAAGGAGATTTTAACTATGGAAAAATGGGTTTGCACAGTTTGCGGATATGTACACGAAGGTCCTCTGCCCGAGGATTTTGTATGCCCACTCTGCGGTCAGGATACTTCTGTATTTGAGAAGCAGGACTAATACTGAGAAAATAAAAAAAGACGCGTGCAACGCGTCTTTTTTGTTTTAAAGCTGTCTTAAAACGGCGTCAAAGGCAGGGAAACTGGATTTAACGGGTATGGGCATTCCGTCCGCTCCGATAAAGCAGTGCTCCGACTTTGCGGTAAAAACAGTCTTCATGGTTTGGGCGTTCTTCATCGTGTATGAAAAGACAAATCTTACGCCGGTGTATTTCTCCAGTGACACCTCTATGAGAACTTCGTCGTCAAAGGTGGTGGGGGAAAGATAGCGGCATTCGAGGGAAACGACAGGAGAGGTAACTCCCTCTGCCTCAAATCTTTTAACTCCCCAGCCGAGAAAATCAAAAAAGTCAACTCGGGCTTCTTCCATCCACCTTATATAGTTGGAGTGGTGGGAGATACCCATTTTATCTGTTTCATAATATCTGACCTTGTGAATGTATGTGTGCATAATCCAAACCTCTCATGTTTACATGTCGCCCGTCAGCTCAGCCAGAGTTTTTTCACCCCAGCTGTAATTGGACAGATAGCTGCCCTTGAAAAGACGGGAATATTCCTCTTTGCCCGAGAGATAGTCGTAAAAATCGCAGCGCAGCTTTTCGGGCACAATGCGCCTTCTGCCATCCACCGACTCCATTATATCGGCTATACCGTATTCCTCCAGGGTATTTTTGAGCCTGAGAGCTACCTTGCGGTATCTGGCGAGGGTGACAGGGGTCACAGCCTCGTCCTCCCATAAAAAGCCGATGGCCTCTTCCGAGGAGATGTATCCGCCTTTTCTGTCGATTAAAAGGGCGAAGAGCTCCTTGGATTTTTTATTGCGGAAAACTATCGGCTTTTCTCCCACAAAGACATCGAAATATCCGAAAGTCCTCACGGTGACAGCGCTGTCCGCAGGAGATTTTTCGCCGTTTGAGCCTTCCACATTGTAGAGCATGACATATCTCGGAGAGCTGCTTCGGGGATTTTTATGGGAGCATACCGCCTTTACGCGGCGCTCTGTGTCGGTGGCAAGGTCGAGATAGGCAAACTCAGCCTCGCCGGTCTCAAGAAGGGCGGCAAAATCCTCATAAGCCGTCTCGCTTTTTCGTACAAATTCTTCAATAGGAGTGCGTTTTTGCATGAGGGGTAGCCATTCGTCTTTTGTAAATCCGAAAAAACCACATACATTGTCGCTGGCGTAAAGAGGGGTAACATACCTGTCTGTCACTTCAAAGGCGGCTATGCCGTCGGTAAAACGCATGATGAGCTGCTGCATATCCTCTTTGAGAGAGAGGTTTTCACACCTCAGGCTCTCGGTTTCAGCACTTTCCGAAAGGCAGCGGCAGCAGTAAAGGCTGACGGATTCGTCCATTTTGATAAATATGCCCGTATAGCGGCGCATATCGCCCCTTGATGATTTGGCGCTGTATGTTATCTGCGGAGGTCTTTCACCCTCACGGTAGAGCTTTTTTGCTCTGAAATCTCTGAAAAACTCCAGCATTTTGTCGCGGTCATCAAGGTCTGCGGTGTCGGATATCCATTTTTCCGTGGCGCTTTCCATCTGCATGGGTATATTTTCGAGCCACCTGAAAGAGGGGGAGTTGTTGCTGTAAAGACATTTTACCGTGCCCGAACTCAGGTCGTATTCAAATATCTTGTCATAGACATCGGAAAGGGCTTTTATGTATCTCTCGGTCTCCTTTACCTTTTTGCTCATGTGTCTTTCGGTTATATCCATGCACACGCTCTGAAACTCATCCAGACCGTCATCGTTTACGCATTTGGTGACCCAGCCGAAGATTCTCGCCCTTGTGCCGTCGCATTTGAGCATGGTTATGTCGCCTGCCATGGGAGTGCCTGCCGAATATACCCTGTTCAGATAGAGGGCAAGACGGCGCCTTTCCTCCATGGGCACCATGAGGAAGATGTTCTGACGGCACAGCTCCAGGTAGTCTATCTCGCCTTCACGGCACCTGTCAAAACCGAGAATCCTTTTCATCTCGTCGTTTATGTAGGTTATTTTGGGTTGTTTTTCACAGGTGTATTTCAAAAAGCCGCAGGGTATAGTCTCGTTGAGAAACTTGAGGTTTTCATTTTCCCTCTTTATGTCGGTTATGTCGGTCAGCACCGAAAGGGCGGCAAGACCGCCGTTTTCCGATATTTTGAGGGTGGAGCAGTCCTTGACATATATCACAGAGCCGTCTTTTGTCACAAGTCGGTATTCGGCAGAGACCGACTGTCTGCCCGATTTTAAACCACTTATAAGCTCAAAAAACTTTTCTGTGTCCACTTTGTGCACAAGCTGAGAGTAGCTGCCGAGCTGTGAAATCTCATCGGAAGTGAAACCCACCATACGGCAGAAATTTTCGCTTATATAGCCGAGCTTTGCGTCGTCACCGTCTAAAATATATTCGTGAAAGCCGCTGATGTTTTGGCTCAGTATTTCCTTTATATCGTCCATAAAAGCTCCTTTACCCAAACGCTGTCATGTAAAAAACACACAGGGCTTTGCTGATTTTCAGCCAAGCCCTTTTAGATTATATCATATTCTTACACAAAAGACAAATTTACAGTAAGGCAAAAGTTTTTAAACGGGGGAGTAGCGGCTTCGCTGAAGACTTTTCTGTATCTTGCCGCTGATGGTTTTGGGCATGTCGGACACAAACTCCACCGACCTCACCCATTTGTATTCGGCAAGCCTTGTGTTGCAAAAGTCCTTGATCTCCTTTTCAAGCTCCTTTGAGGGCAGAAAATCCTTTGCCAAAACCACAATGGCTTTTATCGCCTGACCTCTAAGAGGGTCGGGCACGCCTATTACACTGCATTCTGTGACCGAGGGGTGTTCGGTCAGTACATTTTCTATCTCATACGGACCTACCCTGAAACCGCCCGTCTTTATTATGTCGTCAAAACGGCCGTGGAACCAGTAAAGACCGTTTTCATCACGGTAGGCGGCGTCGCCCGTGTGGTATACTCCGTCTCGCCAAACATACTTGTACTGTTCATCGCCGTCGAGATAGCCGCAGAATATGCCAACCTGTCTGCCGTTTTCGGGAGGTATAATCACAACTTCGCCTATCTCTCCGTCGGGCACTTTTTGTCCGTGTTTATCCCTCAGCTCTATATTGTAGAAAGGGGAGGGGACTCCCATCGAGCCTTCAGAGCCTTCCATGCCCTTGAAATTAGCCATGAGAAGAGTTGTCTCGGTCTGGCCGTAGCCTTCGCAGAGGGTGAGACCGGTAATCTCACGGAATTTTCTGAAAACCTCGGGGGAAAGGGTTTCGCCCGCCGTCGAGGCGTGCTTAAGGGTTGGCATGGGGGGCACTCCCTTGCGCACAAGATAGCGGTACACTGTGGGAGGGGCGCAGAAAGAGGTGACGCCGTATCGGTTGATTACATTTGCCAGCTGTTTGGGGTCAAAATTGTCAAAATCATAGACCATGACGGCGCAGCCTATAAGCCACTGACCGTAGAGCTTGCCC
>CAJKFC010000122.1 GCA_905199135.1 uncultured Eubacteriales bacterium | reverse complement strand
AGCTTTTTGGAACTACCGGCACTGCCGGTAGTTTTCGTTACACAAAATAAAAAAACACAGCGGTGTTTCCGCTGTGTTTTCTGTTTTTATAATTTAAAATACCTTTTCTCCGCCGAAGTAGGTGGCAATTACATTGCCTACGGCGTCTATGTTTTCGACAGGGTTGCCCTTTACGACGATCACATCGGCCTGAAGACCTTTTTTCAAAAGACCGATAGAATCTTCAAGACCGAGGGCCAGAGCGCCGTTGTGGGTGAGAGCCCTTACAACCTCTATGTTGGGCATGCCGTACTCGGAGAAATATTTTGCCTCTTTGGCGATGGGCACCGAGGGAGAGCCCTTGCGCACCATGTCGGTACCTGTCGACATGGACACGCCCAGCTTATACCATCTGGGGAAGGCGCTCTTATACTGCTCGGCGGCCTTTTTGAAATAGTCGTAGGTTATCTTGTCGTTGCCCGTGTAGACAAGTCCCTTTTCTATTCTGTCCTTTTCCATCTCTTCGTAGATGTATGTATAGGCGACGATAGTGGGGACAAGGTGCTGACCGTTCTGCACCATGCGCTTGACCTGTTCGTCGGTGAGATATGTGCCGTGCTCTATGGTGTCAAAGCCGAGGTTGACGACGCTCTCCAAAGAGGGCTGAGTGCCCGAATGGACTGCAACTCTCTTGCCGAGACGGTGGCATTCGTCGACTATCACGGCAAGCTCTGCGTCGGTGTATTCGGGAAGGTCGGAGCGGTGGCTGCTGAAAGCCTTGATAAACTCAGCGCCGTTTTTGATTTGATCTCTTATGGCCTTTCTGATCTCCACTTCGCCGTCTGCCTCAACCGTTCCGGTTGTAAGGCTCCAGCAGTGTCCTCCCGTCATGCATATGCCCTGCTGCGCAGAGAAAATACGGGGTATCTTGCAGAGACCTTCGGCATCGGCTCTCTTGAAGGAGTTTACAAGACCTTTGGGGGAGGAGACATCTCTTATTGTAGTGACACCCTTTTTAAAGGCGTCGGAAAGAGTTTTTGCCGCAAGAAGGGTTATATAGTGGGGATTGGCGTGGCGGTCGGTAGTCCAGTAGTAGCCCACATGGACATGGGTGTCTATCATGCCGGGCATTATGGTGTTTTCGCTGTAGTCGGCCGTCTCGTGATCCTTGTATAAAGGCGCTATCTCGTCGTAGACGCCGACGGCTGCGATCTTGTCGTTTTCAATGACAACAGCTCCGTTTTCTATGACGGTGCTGCCGTCGCCTGTCAGAACATGCTTGGCTTTGAGTATCATACCGAAATCCTCCGTTGTTTATATTTATATATAAATATTACCACAGTTTACAGCCTGTTACAATAGAGAAGTTACAAAAAAGATTTTACAGTTGTAAATAAAAATGTGCTTTACACCTCATTGCCTTTGTGATATTATAAGGTTATAACAAAATATATTTTAAGGAGACACAAGCCATGTTTACTTTAATCAAAAACACCGATCTCTACGCCCCCGAGCATGTCGGTATGCGCGATATACTGCTGTGCGGAGACAAAGTAGTAAAGATAGCCGAAAATATATCATCTCCCTTTGAAGATACCGAGATTATAGACGCAAAGGGCAAAAAATGCATACCCGGTCTCATCGACCAGCATGTCCATGTGACAGGCGGCGGAGGAGAGAGCGGATTCAAGAGCCGTGTGCCCGAGATACTCATGACAGACATCGTGAGAAACGGCGTCACCACCGTGGTGGGACTTTTGGGAACAGACGGCTCCACTCGTTCCGTACAGAATCTTGTGGCAAAGACAAAGGCATTAAATGACGAGGGAATTACAGCTTTCTGCCTTACAGGCGCATATGAGATGCCGTCGCCCACGGTTACAGGCTCTGTCAAGGACGATATTCTCTACATAAACGAGGTCATAGGCTGCAAACTTGCCATAGCCGACCACAGATCGTCTTATGTCACAAAGCAGGAGCTTCTGAGACTTGCCACACAGGTGAGACACGGCAGCCTTATCGGCGGCAAACCAGGCGTTCTCCACATGCACACAGGCAAAGACCCCCTGGGACTTAAAGATGTCATAGCCATAGTTAAGGAGACCGACTTCCCTATAAAGCATTTCAGACCTACTCACTGCGCAAACCTTGTTGACGATGCCATCGAGTTTGCAAAGATGGGCGGAAACATCGACTTCACCTCGGGCAGAGACGCCGTAAAGCTGGCAAAGCTTCTCAAAGATGTCCTCTCCAAGGTAAATCCTGATCTTGTCACATTCAGCTCCGACTCCAACGGCAGCATGCCTCTCTGGGGCCCCAACAATGAGCTTGTCGGCATGGGCGTAGGCAAGATAGATACACTTTTCGCCACAGTTAAGGCTCTTGTAAATGAGTGCGATGTTCCCCTTGAACAGGCTTTGAAGCTGGTCACGGAAAATGTGGCAAAGGCCATCGAGCAGTACCCCAGAAAGGGCTGTGTAAAAGAGGGAAGCGACGCCGACATAGTTCTGCTGGGCGAGGATATGTCAATAGACACCGTATTTGCCAAGGGCAGACTTATGGTTGAAAACGGCGAAAACAAGGTAATGGGATATTACGGAAAATAGGAGGCACATATGCGTCTTGAAAATATAAGCTGGAAACAGGCGGCCGAATACTTTAAGAGAAATAGCCGTCATACCCGTGGGCAGCATAGAAAACCACGGCTCCCACATGGCTTTGGGCGTTGACTTCATAGTCCCCACCCATCTCACAAAAACAATAGATGAAAAGCTCGATGTGCTTATATGCCCGACAGTGCCCTACGGCATAGCCGACGGACACTACGGCTTCCCGGGTACGATTTCCATAGGCTTTGACGGTCTTATGGCTGTCATATCCAACATATGTGACGCTCTTTATAACGACGGAATCAGAAAGTTCGTGTTTCTCAACGGACACGGCGGAAACGACCCCGTGCTGTCCGAGGTTGGCATAAGGCTCAATAAAAAGGGAGCTATCTCCTGTATCCTCAACTGGTGGCAGCTGGTGGGCGAGCTCAATCCCGAATGGAAGGGCGGTCACGGCAGCGGACCCGAGACGGCGGCAATGCTGGCCATAGACAAAAAATATGTCGATATGAACGACTATATGGAGCAGCCCAAGCACAAGCTGACTGAAAATATGACATATACCGCATTGGGGCAGATAGAGTTCAAGGGCTGTCATGTACCCGTGAGAAATCACACGATAAATATGGCAAAGAGCGGCTGGTACGGCAACCGTGAAAAGGACGACCCCAAGTACGCCGACGAGAAGTGGGGAAAAGAGATGCTCGAGAGCGTGGCACAGTATATCTGCGACTTCATCTCCGAGTTTGAAAAGATAGAGCTTTAAAGGAGGACAATATGAAATATTCTCTCGCCAATGTTCCCGCCACAATATGCTCTCTCATGCACCTTGACATAATGGAGGGGGCGGAGAAGGAGCCTATCGCCGAGGTGACCGATATGTTCGGCGGCGAGGCGGCCGAAAGATGTCTGTTTTTCTCTCCCGACGCTGTGGGAGCCAAAATAGTGGATATGTATAAAGAGGATACCGATTCCTTAAATGATATTTACAGCCACAAAATAGAGCTCTCCTCCATAATGCCGTCGGTAACTCCCGTCTGCTACGCCACCATGATGTCGGGCACGATGCCCGAGGTTCACGGCATCAAAAAATATGAGAAATTCCCCATAGATGTGGAGACGATTTTCCACGCCCTCGCCAAAAAGGGCAAAAAGGGAGTCATAATAGCCAAGCTGGAGAGCAGCTGCGAGATGATTTTCAGAAAAGCTCCCTGCGATGTAATAGTGACAGAGAGCGATGAGGACACCCATAATAAGGCTCTTGAGGTCATAGAAAAGGACGAATATGACTTTATTCTCGTATATGAGTGCGGCTATGACGACAATATGCACAAGACCAATCCCTATACCGAGTTTTCAAAAGACGCCATGAGATACAATATAAAGTCGGCAAAGGAGCTTTTTGAAAAAGCAAAAGAGAAATGGCAGGGCAAAAATGCCTTCATCACCTTTTCTCCGGACCACGGCGTACACACCGACCCCATCACAAAACTGGGCACTCACGGTACATCTCTTGAAGATGACATGCGCATATATCACTACTTCGGAGTAATTAAATGAGAGTTCTGATAATCGACGGGCAGGGCGGAAAGTTAGGTAAGCTCATAGTGGAGACCATCAAAAGCTCTTTGCCCGAAATAGAGCTTGTGGCCGTCGGCACAAACA
>CAJKFC010000121.1 GCA_905199135.1 uncultured Eubacteriales bacterium | reverse complement strand
CGCCCCCGATGATATTTTATGAAGAAGATATTTATACTGTTATTATCCATGGCTCTCGGCGCCCTCATGGGGTGGTTCGGAGTGATGTATTCCCCGTTTATAGGCTTTTTCCCCACCGCTTTCGCCTTTTTTGCGGCGGTTATCTTTCAGATAATTCTCCACGAAGGCGGACATATGATAATGGGTCTTGCGACGGGATACCGTTTTATATCCTTCCGCATACTCTCCTTCGCCGTGGTAAAGGACGGCAGCGAGCTGAGATTTAAAAAATATTCTCTCAGAGGTACTGCGGGACAGTGCCTCATGCTGCCCCCCGACAACGAGATTGAAAAGCCGTATTTCCTCTACAACGCAGGAGGCGTGCTTTTCAATATTATTTTCTCCGCTGTATTTGCCATACAGGCGGCGTTTTTTCCCGTGTCGCCCTTTTTCGGCATGCTTTTTTCATGCTCGGCGGTATTCGGATTTTATCTCGCCGTTACAAACGGCCTTCCCTTTATAATGGAAATTCCCAACGACGCGAAAAATATCTGCGCCATAAGGAAAGACCCCGTGTCCCTGACCTCCTTTTATCATCAGCTGGAAACGGTCTATCTGCTGTCCGAGGGTGTGAGATTCAAGGATATGCCCCAAAGACTCTTCGAAATGCCCGAAAACGCCGACATGACCTCTCCGCTGAATTTTGCAGTAAAACTCATGGAGGCTCAGAAAATATCCGAGCTGGGCAGATATGACGAGGCTAAGGAGATATACGCCTGCCTCTGGCCCTATTCAAAAAAGACCGCTCCGTTTTTTGCCGATTCTCTGTCCTGTGAGTATATGTTCTTAGAGCTGATTACATCTTGTAATCGCGAACTCATCGACAGACTTTACGACAGCGGAGCACAAAAATTTCTAAAAGCCACGGCTAAAACTCCCTCCGCCTGCCGAATACTATACGCCTATGAAAGGTATTATAACGGCAGCATGGAAAAAGCCGAAAAATATGCCGCTGCCTTTGAAAAAAACCTTTCCCACACCCAGTTTGAAGCGGAAAAAAGCTATGAAAAGGAGCTTTTTACCGCTGCTCTTCACAAAAACTCCCTTTAAGACTTTTGTAAGAAAAACCCCGCCTTTATCTTCAGAAACACCTGTTACAATGTAATCAGTTCAAAGGAAATCCCGAAAGGAGCAAAAAATGGAAAACCCGACCGTTCTCATTGTAGATGACGACAGAGAGATAGCAAGAGCCATAAAGACCCTGCTCCAGCACGAGCAGATTGAATCGGTCTGCGCCTATGACGGCATGGAGGCTTTGGAGACCCTCAATCTCTACGGCAGCATAAGGCTCATAATACTCGACATAATGATGCCGAGGCTCGACGGAATGTCGGCTACACTGAAGATACGGGAAAGGCGCAATCTGCCCATAATCATGCTTTCCGCCAAATCGGAGGACAGCGACAAGATTCTGGGGCTTTCCATGGGGGCCGACGACTATGTCACAAAGCCCTTTAATCCTCCCGAGCTTGTTGCGAGGGTCAAGTCTCAGCTGAGAAGATATCTGCATCTGGGCGACGCAAACAGCGCCGTCTCATCGAAAACCGTTTCCAGCGGAGAGCTTTGTCTCGATACCGAGGCAAAGCGTTTTACCGTCGGCGGCGAAGAGGTGCGCCTTACTGCCACAGAATATAAAATAGTGGAGCTTCTTCTCACCAACGCCGGCAGAATATTCTCGGCAGAGGAGATATACTCCAAGGTGTGGAATGAGACCGCCTTCGGCGTCGAAAACACCGTCATGGTGCACATAAGGCGCATAAGGGAAAAAATCGAGATAAATCCTAAAGAACCGAAATACTTAAAGGTGGTGTGGGGAATTGGCTACAAAATTGAAAAATATTAGCTGCAATATATGGGTAAAGCTGGCGGTATTCGCCCTGTCGGCCGCCCTGCTTGTATCCATTATAACCGGCTTTTTCAGCTTTCTCTCTGTCTTTTACACAGACGGCGGAGAGAATTACTCTCTTGATCTCGGCTTTGAGTCGCTGTTTGCCGACGATGTATATCATACCGAGACATATGAGAGCATGCTGTATTCGTCTCTTTACTCGATGACATACAGCTACGACTCCCTTTTGTCGGGAACTCAGTTCAACGACATAAAATACTCTCTCTTTACGGGCGACGCCCTTGTGGGCACAACCGACTTTGACATAAACGCCGACCCCCTGGAAAAGTCGTTTATAATAATTGAAAACGGGGTCATTAGAAAAATCGGAAAAAATATTCCGCCCTCCATGCAGTACAGCTCGATGCGCTTGGCATATGCCGACGGCACATTGGCTCAGAGCATCGTGGTAATACCTTCGGAAGGGGCGTCCGTCGTCTCTTTCCCCTATGACAGCCCCAGCCTGTATATTGAATTTGAGGACAGCTATTTTACCGATGTGGAAAATCTCTTTGAAAACTCCTCAAAACTTGTCAAGGACTATATTTATTCGGATTTTCTGCCTCCTTTTGTATTTTTCATGCTGTGCTTTGTCTATCTCTGCATTGCCGCAGGGCACAAGAGCGGCAAGGAAGGCATAAACCTCATGCTTATCGACAGGCTGTGGACAGAACTCACCGTCTGCGCCCTGCCCGCAGTGCTGATTTTAGGCTTCTTTTTCGGGGTGACAATGCTTGAGGAGCTGTATTACGGAAGCGTATACCCCGGCTACTCGGGCTATAATGTTATTCTGTTTTTCATGTCGATTATAGCAGTGGTCACTTACACAGCCTTCGTCTTCTTTTTCCTTTCGGTTTTGCGAAAGTTCAAGGCGAAATGCTTTATCTCCACCTCCCTGACCTACAAGGTGCTGAGATTCATAGTGAACATTCCGAAAAATCTCTCCCGTTTCATATCCCTTTTTTTGACAAAGGATTTTAAGAACTATCAGTTCTGCACGGCTTTTCACAAGTTTCAGGTGAGATACATCACCTTTTCGCTTGTCATGGTGATCCTGTTTTTCTTCTTCCTTTTCACCTATATGTTTCCTGTCTCCTTCGCAATCTTTCTCGTGGAGATAGCCGTCACCATATACTACATCAGACATTCATCACATCTCACCGGCAGCATGACCCGTCTTCTGCACCAGATAGACATGGTGAGCTCAGGCGACCTGACCTATGACGCCCATCTCTCCGATGAAGACTTTCTCAAGGAGAGCAGCGACAAGCTTTCCAACATAGGCGAAGGCTTGAACGAGGCTTTGGACAGGGAGATGAAGTCGGAGCGCATGAAGATCGAGCTCATCACCAATGTGTCCCACGACCTCAAAACGCCTCTGACATCTATAATAAGCTACATCGACCTTTTGAAAAAGGAAGATCTCGACGATGTGTCGAGAGATTACGCCAACATACTCTCCCAAAAGGCCGAAAGGCTCAAGAGCATCGTTTCCGACCTTTTTGACCTGGCCAAAAGCACCAGCGGAAACGCCGATCTCAACATCGAAAAGCTCGATTTCACAAGACTTACCAATCAGATTTTAGGAGAGCTGGACGACAGAATAGTCGCCTCGGGCATGGTTTTCAAAACCAATATCCCTGATTATCCCATATTTATCTCGGGCGACGGCAAAAAGCTTTCGAGAGCGCTGCAGAATGTCTTTGACAATGCCCTCAAATATTCCTTAAAGGGCTCGAGGATATTCGTAAATCTCCTCTGCTCGGGCAGCAGGGCAACTCTCACCGTCATAAACACCTCGGCCTTCGAGATGGATTTTTCGGCCGACGAGATACTCCAAAGATTTACAAGAGGCGATAAATCCCGCTCCACCGAGGGCTCGGGTCTGGGCCTTTCCATAGCAAAGAGCTTTACCGAGATCTGCGGCGGAACCTTCTCGGTGCACATAGACGGCGACCAGTTCAAGACGGTGTTTGAGTTTGACGCCGAATGCGGCTGCCCCGAAACCGAAAAGGAAGAGCAACCCGAAGCTCCGATTCCCGCCGAGCAGACCGGAGCCATAATTCCCGCTGAAGAGACAAAGGAGGAGGAAAACCATGAATGATATCCTGTGCAGAATATTTTTCACAGCCTTTATGTCGCTGTTCTTTCTGTCCAAAAAACAAAAAGAACCCTGTATCTTCTACGGCGGCAGGCTCTATATGGAGAGCTCCGAACTGCCGCTTTACAACAGGGTGTCAAAGATAGGCACTATCGAAAGCGCCGTTGCCGAAAAGGCATTTCCCAAAAGCCCACTCGAGGCAAACCGCAAAAACCTTATAGGCAGCGATGTCTATATGGACA
>CAJKFC010000120.1 GCA_905199135.1 uncultured Eubacteriales bacterium | reverse complement strand
CCTTTGTGATGACCGGCTGCGGCGGGAAATCTGCCACGCGCTCTTTGAGTGTAACCCTGTTTGCCACCTTTTCAAAGAGGGGGATCTTAAAGTGAAGTCCTGTCTCCCATGTGCCGCTGTAAGCACCCAGTCTCTCGACGACAAAGGCGCTGGCCTGGGGAACTATGACTATGTTTTTGACGGCAATGATGATGAGAAATATCACCAGAATCAAAAAACCGCCGCCGGAAAAAATGAGATCAAAAATAGCGTCCATATTTTACCTCCTAAATATCTCTTACAACTATAAGTTTAACACCTTTAATTGCCTTTACTACAACGGTCTCGCCCTCTTTTATGCCGTCTCCGTTTTCGCTGACAGCCGTCCATACAAGGCCGTTTATCTTGACCTGACCCTTGCCGTTCATGTTGTCTATCTCCTCGGTGACAACTCCCTTTTTGCCTATGTTTCTGTCGAGATTTGTGGGGGTCTTTTTCACCTTGAGCTTATCTACCACAAAGGGCTTGGTATAGACGACGCACAGAGCCGACACCGCTATGAAAACCAGTATCTGCCATATGAGGTCTATGCCGAAAAGGGCCGACAGAGCCGCCGCCAGAGAACCTACGGCAAACCATATGGCTGTAAGCCCCATACTGGCCGCCTCGGCTATGGCGAAAACTATCACCAGAATTATCCAAAATACCGAAGGTTCAATCATAATATCCCTCCTTTCGGAATATAGGAACCTGACGCTGTATTTTATGTTAAAATTATATCACACTTTTTGTCCGCCGTCAATATCTTTACCACTGGGCGGTCTTTATTCTGTATATCTCCTCGTCCATTCGCTTGTCGGGCTTGAAGATGAGCTTTGTGCGCACTCCCCCGTCGGAAAACACGATTATGGAAGAAGCTCTGAAGATATTTGCCAGCGGCATATACATGCGGTATGTGTCCTTTACTATCGGGGCGAAATATCTTCTCTCCTTTCTGTAATATATGCAGTTGGACTTGACGAGTTTTACCGAAAATATCTTCTGAAGTTTCTTTTTGAAATATTTTCTCAGTATCAGCTCATTGTCCAAAATGGCGTATTCATATTTCACCAGCGTCGCAATAAATATATATACGGTGACCGCCGCGAAAGCCAGCGTAAGCAAAGCCACGGTGAATATGTTGTAATGCTTTGTCTTATATATGGCCTCCAAAACGCTGGAATACATCAAAACGGCGAAAATCTCAAAGATAATCGCCAAAACAGGGCTTTTTATGCCGAATACCGTCTGTTTATACATACCTTTTCCTCATAACATTAAAAGATAATTTTGCATATACTGTATTAAAGGCTTTGTGCCTTGCAGTACATCCACTTACTATATAATAACGGAGGTAGAGCGAAATGTCAAATGATTATGAAAATTTAGCAAAAATAATTTTATCCACCCCTCAGGGAGCCAAAGTTTTTTCCAATCTTGAGAAAATTGAGAAATACATGTCGGGTCCCGAGGGCACAGAGCTTCTGCACATTTTGGCAGAAGGCGGCGCCGATGCAATAAAGCAGGCGGCAATAGCCGCGATAGACGGCGAAAACGACAAGGTGAGATGCGCCGTCTCCTCTCTTCTGAGCACCAAGGAGGGCGCCGCCCTTTCTGCAAAGCTTTTGGAGATAATGAGGTAAAATATGGACGACAGGCTAAACGCAATACTGGGCGATCCCGAAAAGATGAAATCGGTCTTTGAAATCGCCTCCAAAATAGCGGGCAAACAGGACGGGGCTCCTGCTGCCGAGACCCCTTCCCCCGAAGGCTTCAAGGAGGCCTTCAAGAATATGCAGGAGAGCGGAGCTTTAGATGGCATCATCAAAAATCTTTCGGGCGCATCGGAGAACGAGAGCTCCAAAAAATCCGAAAGTGACGGCGAAAAAGGCGGGCTTTCCGCAATGCTGCCCAATATTTTGAGAATGCTGGGCGGCAGCGACAGCCTTAAAAGCGACAGGGCAAACCTTTTAAAGGCCATAAAGCCCTATGTAAATCAAAACCGCGCCGAAAGCATAGACCACGCCGTAAATGTGGCCGGAATGGCCAAAAACGCCCGCTCTGTCATCGACGGATTCAAAAAATAGATCGTTTTTAGGGGTGACAATTTGTATAACAGATACATAAACTCGGGCGGCGAGGATTTTTTCGCCCCTTTTGCCCAGGACGAACAGCCTTTTGAAAAAAACTGTCCGCCGCCCGACCGCGATAACTGCAAAACTGAGGAAAAGAACCGTCTTACTTTTAACGCCGACACCATATTTCTCATAGTGCTGGTGTATTTTCTCGTATCGGACGGCAGCGAAAACGAGGACACTCTGGAAACTCTGCTAATTGTGGCGGCGCTGGTTTTTCTCGGATTTTAAAGAAAAAAGACAAAAGCTTTTAGCTTTTGTCTTTTATTCCGTAATGGGATTTTTTCCGTCGGGCAGCAGGAACACCGAAGTGTCCACCTCACCGATCTCTATATTTTCCACATTGACCGACATGACTGTGCTGTCGTCTTTTTTAAATACCGCCGACACAGGCAGACCCTTTGACACCGACACAGTGTATTCCTCGGTCAGCTTTGTGGCTTCGTTTTGCGCCTTTACAAAGACGAAGAGATCGCCTCCAATATTTTTGAGGGAAGCCTCGGTTATCTCTTTGCCCTCCAAAAGCTCCTCATAGGTGGGCATATAGGACACATCGTCATAGGTAAAATCCCCTCTGCCCAGCGTCTCATATTCATTGGCGCCGTTTTTCCAGGCGTATATCGACTGCGGCGTCATCACCATATGGGAAATGGGGTTTTCCCCCTCATATTCCACCGTTTTGGAAAACTCGCCCTTGACATAGCCCTCTGTGGAAACTGTCAGGCTGTATCCCCCCGACACAATTATTCCGTCAGTGCGAAAGCTGTACTCATAGGGTCTTTCGAGCCTTTCAATGAGGGATTTCACATTGGATGCGTCTACCGTAACGGCTGTAAATACCCTGTTGTTCTGCTCCCTTATCTCCTCTTCGGAGCTTATGGTGTCGTCGGTTTTTTCCGGCAGCGATATGGTATTCTCCTCGCTTATATCAAATACCGATATGAACACGCTGGCGGCGATTCCCATGATGAACACCACAAGAGCCAGCACCAGGGCAAACAGAGTTTTTTTATTTCTCATAGGCTGCAATTATCGCCTTTATTATCCTTTCGGAAGCCTTTCCGTCGCCGTAGGGATTTATCGCCCTTGCCATCTTGGCATACTCCTCGCTGTCGTCTATGAGCAGCTGAGCCGCCTTGACTATATCGTCCTTTACGATTCCCGCAAGACGGGCTGTTCCCGCCTTTATGGCCTCGGGGCGCTCGGTCTCATGTCTCAGCACGAGGACGGGCTTGCCCAGAGCGGGAGCTTCCTCCTGAAGTCCGCCGCTGTCGGTCATGACCATGTAAGCCCTTTTCATAAGGTTGTGCATGTCAAAGACGCCGAGAGGCTCTATCAGAATTATATTGTCCCTGCCCGAAAGATGTCCCTTTGCCATGTCCTGGACATAGGGGCTGAGATGGACGGGATAGATTATGTTGACATCGGGGTTTTTGTCGGCTATCTCACATACGGCATTGCAGATGTTTTCAAAGGGCTCGCCGTAGTTTTCCCTTCTGTGTGCCGTGAGAAGTATCGTCTTTTTGGAGTAGTCCATGTGGTTTAGCTTGTCGCACTCAAAGACATAGTCATCCTTAGCGGTGTAGGCTATGGCGTCGATGACAGTGTTGCCAGTCACATATACATCCTTTTCGATGCCCTCTCTTTTGAGATTTTCCGCGTTCTTATCTGTGGGGGCAAAGTGGAATCTGGCTATTTTGGAAACCAAAAGCCTGTTCATCTCCTCGGGATATGGAGAGTATTTGTCGTAAGTTCTAAGTCCTGCCTCTACATGTCCCACATCTGCCTTGCAGTAAAAGGCTCCAAGTGCACCTGCGAAGGTGGTGGTCGTGTCTCCGTGAACCAGCACCACATCGGGATTTTCCTTTTTTACTACCCCTTCTATGCCCAGCATGGCCTTGGAGGTTATGCCCGAAAGGGTCTGATTTTTCTCCATTATGTCAAGGTCATAGTCGGGAGTTATGCCGAAGGCCGAAAGCACCTGATCGAGCATCTCACGGTGCTGAGCCGTGACGCACACTATACTCTCTATCTCGGGATATTTCTTCATTTCGAGAACGAGGGGAGCCATTTTTATGGCCTCGGGTCTTGTTCCGAAAACCGACATGACTTTAATCTTTTTTGTCATCATTTTTATCCTTCTCCTGTTCTCTTTCCTTTTTTACATCGTAGGCAAAGACCGTAAGGCCGAAAAACACCGCTAT
>CAJKFC010000119.1 GCA_905199135.1 uncultured Eubacteriales bacterium | reverse complement strand
TAGCCCTCATTGAGGCAGGCGCAGACGCCGTCAAGGTCGGTATCGGCCCCGGCTCCATCTGCACAACCCGTGTAGTTGCAGGCGTCGGCGTACCTCAGATCACAGCTATCTATGATGTCGCATGTGCCGCAAAGAAATACGGTATTCCCGTCATCGCCGACGGCGGTATCAAATACTCGGGCGACATAGTAAAGGCCATCGCCGCAGGCGCCGATGTCATCATGGCAGGCTCCATCTTTGCAGGCTGCGAGGAGAGCCCCGGCGACACAGAGATCTATCAGGGCAGACAGTTCAAGGTTTACCGCGGCATGGGCTCTCTGGGCGCCATGAGCAAGGGCTCGGGCGACAGATACTTCCAGGCCAACTCCACAAAGTTCGTCCCCGAGGGAGTCGAGGGACGCGTTCCCTACAAAGGACCCGTCAGTGAGACAATCTATCAGCTCATGGGCGGTCTCAGAGCAGGTATGGGCTACTGCGGCGCCAAGACAATTCCCGACCTTCAGATGAACGGCCAGTTTGTCCAGATAACCAGCGCAAGCCTTAAGGAGAGCCACCCCCACGATATCTACATCACAAAAGAGGCTCCCAACTACTCTGTATCCCTTTAAGAGGTGAAAGCGTGAAATACAGCGCAGTCATGTTCGACCTGGACGGCACTCTGACCGAATCGGGCATAGGCATAAGAAAATCCTTTGAATACGCACTTGAAAAGCTCTTTCCCGGAAAGAAATGGGACGAAAAGCTTTTCAGCGGCATAATAGGCCCTCCCCTCTCATATTCCTTTTCAAAGACATTTGGCTTTGACGATGAGACGACAGAAAAGGCCATAGCCCTTTACCGAGAGCGTTTTTCCACGGTGGGCATATTTGAAAACAGACTCTATGACGGAGTTGAGGAAATGCTCAAATCCCTCAAGGAAGCGGGGCTTGAAATAGCCCTCGCCACCTCAAAGCCCGAGGAATACGCACTGCGTATTTTGAAGCATTTCGGCATAGACGGTTATTTCAGCTTTGCGGGCGGCGCCACCATGGGCCCCGAGCGCAACGCCAAAACCGATGTCATGAGATATGTTTTGGAAAACTGCCGTCAGAAGGACAAGTCCAAAATAGTTATGGTGGGCGACAAACACCACGATCTGGAGAGCTCCGAGACCATCGGTGTCGACTGCATAGGAGTGCTATACGGCTACGGCAGTCTTGAAGAGCTTTCGGCCTGCAAAAATGTCTTTTTGGCCAAAACTCCCAAAGAGGTATCGGACTTCATATTGAACTCATAAGCTTATACGGGCGGCTCTGCCGTCCGTATACATACCGTTTTATTATGTTATTATAAAATATTATAAAGAAAGAGGTAGAGTTATGTACGAGACAGATCCCAAAAAGCTCAGATATTATCTCAAGGACCACAAATGGGTTGACCAGACCATCTCCGACCAGCAGAAAGGTCTGCCCCAGCCTCCCCTTGTAAAGCCCTATGACCCCAACGGTGAGATCGTCGATCTGCCCGCCCCTGAAAAATGCTCGCTCAAGCACGACAGCCTGACAAGAGCCTTTAAGGAGAGAAAGAGCCAGCGTCTTTACAAAAAGGCTTCCGTTTCCCTCGAGGAGCTGTCCTATCTGCTCTACAACACCCAGGGCATAAGAGATTACCGCCCCGGCAAGACAGCCACACTCCGTACAGTTCCTTCGGCAGGCGCTCGTCACCCCTTTGAGACATATCTCGCCTGCATGAATGTCGAAGGCCTCAAGAGAGCGGTCTACCGCTATCTCCCCGAGACCCATCAGCTTCTCCTTGTGAGAGAGTACGGCGACGACATGGAAGAGGTCGTAGGCCACACAGCCCTCAAGCAGATTTTCGTCGGCAACTGCGCCGTCACATTCTTCTGGAGCGCCGTCATGTACCGCTCCGAGTGGAGATACCCCACTCACGCTCAGAAGGTAGTCCTCATAGATGTGGGACATGTCTGCCAGAACCTCTACCTCGCCTGTGAGGCAATAGGCTGCGGCACCTGCGGCATAGGCGCCTATGATCAGGAGCTCGCCGACCAGCTCTGTGAGATAGACGGCGAAGAGGAATTCGTCGTATACCTCGCCCCCGTAGGCAGAGTATAATTTCAAATGATAAGGCGGAGCGCTGCTCCGCCTTATCATTTTGGATTATTTATCCTTTTTTGATTAGAAAGTTTTTCCTGCCGTTGACAAAACGGAGCATTGTATGCTATCATTAGTTAGTCAAAACAAACCAACTGTTTTTCAGACAGTTCAGGAGGAATAAATATGAACAATAACAAGAGTATAATCCCTCTCTCCGATGCTCTGGAGGGCAAAGAATATATAGTATCCGGTCTTGAAACCTTTGACGATGAGCTGGACAGCTTTCTTTTCACCCTCGGCTGCTATTCCGGCGAGCCCGTCGTAGTGGTGTCGAAGCTGAGCGGCGGATATGTGGTATCTATAAAAGACGGAAGATATAATATTGACAAAAATCTTGCCTCTTCCATATTGGTAACAGAAAAATAAAATCAAACTATTCTGCGGAATAGTTTTTTAAAAGCTCATGAGTTAGTTTAATTTAACTAACATTTATATGTATTATATTGTAGGAGGAATCTTATGAGAATCGCACTTACAGGAAACCCAAACAGCGGTAAAACCACCCTGTATAACGCGCTGACCGGCAGAAGCGAAAAGGTCGGCAACTGGGCGGGCGTTACCATCGAGAAAAAGGAGAGCCCTATCAAAAAGAGCTACTATGACGGAGCGGAAAACCTCATAGCAGTCGACCTGCCGGGCGCCTACTCCATGTCTCCCTTCACATCTGAAGAGAGCATCACAAGCCAGTATGTCAGAAATGAACACCCCGATGTAATTATAAACATAGTGGACGCCACCAATCTGAGCCGAAGCCTTTTCTTCACAACTCAGCTTTTGGAGCTTGGTATTCCCCTCGTCGTCGCCCTCAACAAGAGTGATATAAACGCCAAAAAAGGCACCAAAATAGACACAGCCGCTCTTTCCAATCTTTTGGGCTGCCCCGTCATCGAAACCGTTTCGGTAAACGCTTCCGACAAGGGACTTCACGAAGTAGTGAAGGAGGCTGCCGCCTCCAAAGGCAGAACTCAGACTGCTCCTTTTGACGAAGGTCATGTCAATCTCAAGGACAAAAACGAGGTTGAAAAATCCGACCGCAGACGCTTTGATTTTGTAAACTCCATCGTGTCAAAGGTAGAGACCCGCAAAGTCCTCACAAAAGACAAAACGGCTCAGGACAAAGTCGACGCTGTTCTCGCTCATAAGTGGCTGGGCATACCGATTTTTGCCGCTGTCATGTGGGCCGTGTTCGCCATATCACAGACCTATGTAGGTCCTTACATTGCCGACTTCCTTGTCGGATACATAGAGGCTTTCGGCGAGTGGGTTTCTGCCGCCACAGAGGGAGCCTCACCAATACTCCAGTCCCTTCTTGTTGACGGTATCATAGGCGGTGTCGGCGCCGTAATCGGCTTTTTGCCCCTCGTCATGGTCATGTACTTCCTCATCGCACTTTTGGAAGACTGCGGATATATGGCACGAGTTGCCGTTGTAATGGACCGCTTTTTCAAGAGAGTCGGTCTTTCGGGTAAATCCATAATCCCCATGATCATCGGCACAGGCTGCGCCATTCCCGGCGTCATGGCATGCCGCACCATTAAAAACGAGCGCGAGCGCAGAACGACAGCCATGCTTACCCCCTTCATGCCCTGCGGCGCCAAGCTCCCCGTAATCGCACTTTTTGCCGGAGTATTTTTCGAAGACGCTTCATGGGTCGGCACACTCATGTATTTTGTCGGCATCGCTCTTATCATCTTGGGCGCAATGATTACCCTCAAAATAACGGGTCACAAATACAGAAAGTCCTTCTTCATCATTGAGCTTCCCGAATACAAGGTTCCCAGCCTTAAGAGAGCTGTTCTCTCGATGCTTCAGAGAGCAAAAGCCTTTATAATCAAGGCCGGTACTATCATTCTCGTCTGCAACGCAGCAGTTCAGATCATGCAGACCTTTGACTGGAGCCTCAATGTTGTGGCAGAAGGCGCCGAGAACACATCTATTCTGGCAAGCATTGCAAATCCCTTTGCAATCCTCTTTATCCCCCTGGGCTTCGGCGTATGGCAGCTTGCAGCCGCAGCTGTAACAGGCTTTATCGCCAAGGAAAATGTCGTCGGCACTCTGGCTGTTGTATACGGCATAACAAACTTCATCGATGTTGATGAACTTGCCCTTGTGGGCGGTGCAAGCGAAGTTGCCGCCATTATGGGTCTCACACAGGTTGCCGCTCTGGCATATCTCATGTTCAACCTCTTTACCCCTCCCTGCTTCGCCGCAATAGGCGCCATGAACTCGGAGATGGGCAGCAAAAAATGGCTTTTCGGCGGCATAGCCTTGCAGCTCTGCACAGGCTA
>CAJKFC010000118.1 GCA_905199135.1 uncultured Eubacteriales bacterium | reverse complement strand
TATATAATATCAATAGAAAAAAGACCGCTTCGGCGGTCTTTTTTCTATGTCTTTATTCATTTTCCGTGGGGTTTGAGTTCGTTTGCCGAAAGCTCTTCAAAATGCTCTGTCCTCTTGTTCCAAAGCTCTGCGTCGGCTTTTTCATTTGGCTGCGCAAGGTTGTTTTCAGTTATATAATCCGCAATAAACCTTGAAAAGTTTTTTGCTCCCTTACTGTTGAAATGTAAATTGTCGTACCAGTCTCTCGTCTCGTCTATTCCTATGCTGTCGTACACATCGTTGAAATCCATAAAAATCGCATTCTCTATGCTTTCCATGTCTTTCCTGACCATTTCCTTGTCCTGCTGTGACATTACCAGTCTGCAGGGCGCTATATAGAAAACCGTCTTTGCTCTCTTTTCCTCGGCGTAATCCGCTATCTTTTTCATGTATTCGACATTTCTGCGATAGTTTTCCTCATCTATTCCGAAATCTCTCTCGGCCTTTTCGATGTTCTCGCCGTATATGTCGAGATATGTATATCCCGCCAGCATATCGGGCGATCCGTAGCGGTTAAACGCCATCTTTATATCGCTGAGACCTATCTCATTCCATCTGCTGTGGTAGTTGTAAAGGGGAAAGATAAGCCCCGTTTTTTCCTCTTTTTCGGCGTATGTAAATGTAGCCAAAAACCTGTTTATCCCCCTCGGCATATAGCCGATATTGACCTTTGTGTAATCGGTGTATTCGGGATAGAGAAGCCCTGTGGCCTCGACGAATATCACATCGGGAGACTGTGTTCTGAATGTCTCCTTTATATAATAGTAGGTCATCGGGATCGTCTGCTCGGGACCTCCCATCACATAGGAGGTTATGCCCGTCTCATCGTATATCACCGACGGCACAACATCGCAGTAGGCCAGCGAGGAGCCGTAAAACATCACATCTATCGTGTCCCGCTCTTCCTCAAGATAATAGCCCCAGGTGGCGCCGTAGTCGAGCCTTTTGGGAATCAGAACCCACGAAAGGGCTTCGCACATGGTCAGAATCACCGCCGCCGTCAGCACCGCGGCGATTATTTCCCGTTTTTTCATCGCTCCTCCTAAAATTTGAAATAGACAAAGTCCTGAGCGTCAAAGGCAGGCCCCCACACTCCGAAAATTAGCACCGCCATGATGACAGCCCCCGTGAGGACATAATATCTGACTCTCGTCTTTGAGAGAGACGCCGCCCACTTTCTGTCCTTTATGAAATATTCCGCCCCAAAGGCGCAGACGGTGAAAAATACCGCCGTCAAAAAGCCTCTGGCGTTTACGCCGAAGAGGGCTATGTCGAAAACTCCCCTGTCTATCGGCACAAATGCGGCTTTTTTGAGTATCAGCAGGGCTTTATCAAGGGTTTCTGCCCTGAAAAACACCCAGCTCACCGTGATGAGACCGAAGGTGAAAAGTCCGCCGATGATTTTGGGAACAAGGCTGTCCTTTTTGAAGCACAGACTCTTTATCCTGCCCGTAATCGGCTTGAATATCTGCCCCATCACCTGATAAAGGCCGTTGAGAAGCCCCCATATGACGAAATTCCACGAGGCGCCGTGCCACAGTCCGCTCACCGAAAAGACGATGAGGATATTGAGATATGTCCTGATTTTTCCCTTGCGGCTGCCTCCCAGGGGAAAATATATGTAATCTCTGAACCATGAGGTCAGAGATATGTGCCACTTTTTCCAAAACTCCTTGACAGACGATGAATAGTAGGGGCAGAGGAAGTTTTCCCTGAGCCTTATGCCCATCATCTCGGCGGCGCCTATGGCCATGTCGGAGTAGCCCGAGAAGTCGTAGTATATCTGAAAGGAGTAGGCAACGGCGGCAAAGAGCAGCACCGCTCCGCCCGCCGTGTCAAAAGCCTTGTAGGCGCTGTCCACCATGATGCCGAGGTTGTCGGCCACCACAGCCTTTTTAAAGGCGCCCCACACAAACCTCAAAAAACCCTCCTTTACGGATAAAAGGTCGGCTTTTTCGCCCTTTTCAATCTGCGTCAGCAGGTTGTCGGCCCTCTCTATGGGGCCTGATATGACCGACGGGAAAAAGGTGGAAAAGGCAAAGAAGGAGACAAAGTCCTCGGCGGGCTTTATCTTGCCCTTATATATATCTATAAGGTAAGCGGTCACCACGAAGGTGAAGAAGGACACGCCGAGAGGCTGTGAAATCGAAAAGCTTTCGGGGTTTTCCGCTCCGAATATGCCGGCGAAAAAGACCAGATACTTGCACAAAAACAGAAAACCGAAGTTTCCCAAGAGCCCCAATGTGAGCCATATTTTCCTCTTTTTCCCTTGTGATTTATCCATTTTAAGGGAAACTATATAGGTCAGCACCGAAGCTGTAAGCGGATAAATCAGCATCTTCGGCATCATCCAGCCGTAGAAAATACAGTTGAAAACAGCCAGCAGATATTTCCTTCTTTTTACATTTATTCGGCTGCTTGCCATAAGATACAAAAGGAAGAAAACGAAAAACGAAAGGGTGAGAAAGTTCATATTCTGCCCCCTTTAAAGCGCCATCGCCCTTTTGTATTTGGAGTCCTTTCCCAGGGGGAAGGACAGCTCTTCAAGGCGTTTTACCGCCTTTTCAAAGTCCTCGACCGAGCCCGATTTGAGCTCTATTTCCATTTCGGAAATTACGCCCCTTTTGCCGTCCTTTTCCATGTATCCCTCGTCAAAGGACAGTTCCAAAAGGGTGTCGCCCTCTCTGACCTCGGCGTATTTTCTCAAAAACTCCATTTTCACCTTTACTTTGAGGTTTTCCGTGAAGATTCTTTCTGCGGCTGCGGCGTTTTCCCCACTCTCCGAAGCGAAAGCCTTTAAGGCGTCGGCGATATTTTCGCTCTCCAACTCGGTTTCCTTTCTGAAAAATACGCCGTCTTTGCTCTTTACGGGAGATTTCACGGCGCACACCGTCCTGTCTCCCTCGATTCTGCGTCTCAAGGCCATTTTTTCCTTTGAAAGGTCAAAATCATCGGTGTCAAAATACTCGGCAGACATATGTTTTTCCGATATTTTTCCCGCCTTAAGCACATCTGCCGCCTTTAAAAAATCGGCCTCGCACACGGGAAAATATTTTATCTCAAGTTCCATACCATTCTCCTTTACATTATATAATAGATATAGTCTTTCTTTATTTACAAGGTTTATGATAATATCTTGTTGATATTTTGTCAAGTTTTTGCTATAATAAAGGGAGAAAGACAACGGAGGATAAAAATATGAAAAACAAGGTTACGGTTACCATAGGCGGCCTTGAATACACCGTCCTCGCCGACGACAGCGAAGAATCCATAAGAAGGGCTGCCGCCCTCGTCGACAGAAAGCTCTCGGAGCTCAAAGACGCTCCCCTTTCGTCGCTGCAAAAGACGGTTCTCGCTGCCATGAACATCGCCGACGACTACTACAAACAGCAGGACAGCATGTCTGAACTCAGGCAGCAGCTTTTGAGAAAATAACTTTTTTCGATTGACAATTTTGATAATTTGTGGTAATATATAGATACCCTGTGCATAGCTTTTTGCCCGCACCGGCTTTCGGCCATGCCAGCGGAATAATATTTTTGAAAGGTGTATTACCATGATCCTCAAGGACAAAAAGACAGAAATTATCACAACTTACGCAACTCACGAGGGTGACACAGGTTCCCCCGAGGTACAGATCGCTGTTCTCACAGCCCGTATCAACGAGCTCACAGAGCACCTCAAGGTTCACCACAAGGACAACCACTCCCGCCGCGGCCTTCTCAAAATGGTCGGTAAGCGCAGAAAGCTCCTTGCTTATCTTCAGAACAAGGACATTGAGCGTTACCGTGCAATCATCGAGAAGCTCGGTCTCCGTAAGTAATTTTGTGATAAAGAGGTGGCTTTTGTCACCTCTTTAATAATATTTAAAACATTCAATATACAAAAGGCGGAAAACCGAGATGTATAATTTGGAGTGCGCAAAAGCTTTGCGCTTTGCAGATTGTACATTGGGTTTTTCCGCCCGACTAAAGAAAGGAAAGGAAAAGCTAATGACTCCCATGATATTTGACAAAGCCAGAAGCTTTGAGACAAAGCTTGCAGGCAGACCCCTCGTAGTAGAAACAGGCAAAATGGCAGGACTTGCCAACGGCTCCTGCATGGTTCGCTACGGCGACACATGCGTTTTGGTCACGGCTACCGCTTCGGCAGCTCCCAGAGCAGGTATAGACTTCTTCCCCCTCTCGGTGGATTTTGAAGAGCGCATCTACGCCGTCGGCCGTATTCCCGGCAGCTTTTTGAGAAGAGAGGGCAGACCTTCCGAAAAGGCCATCCTCGCTTCGAGACTTATCGACAGACCCATTCGTCCCCTCTTCCCCAAATATATGAGAAACGATGTTTCCGTTGTGATGACCGTTATGTCGGTAGAACCCGACTGCTCGCCGGAAATTGCGGGTATGTTAGGCACCT
>CAJKFC010000117.1 GCA_905199135.1 uncultured Eubacteriales bacterium | reverse complement strand
GCACCCAAAAAGGGCATCATGCCGACGATGGCGGTTTCCCCGCCGTCGTCCAAGACAACGCTTGCGACACAATACCCGTTTTCTTCGTTTCTGTATATTATATTTTCGACATTACCTCTGATTTCCATCAGATTGACAATCTCGTCCATATTCTGTATCCTATGCAAAAAGTGATGCCACCGCTGCCAGTCCGCCGTAAGAAACCACTGTCATTATAGCGCCCGCCATCAGAACTCCGGCGAGTATGGGCCCTATGGCGTCCCTGAGTCTCATTCTAAGAGTTGCCGCTATCAGCGCACCCGTCCACGCTCCTGTTCCGGGCAGAGGTACGGCGACAAATATGAAAAGGCCCCATTTCTCATACTGCAGAACCTTTTCCTTCTTTTCGTCGGCCTTGCACTGAATTTTCTCCAAAAGTCTCGTAAAAAAGCTTTTCGGAAATGTCTTTTGGAAGAAGGCCAATGCTTTTTTCCAAAGCAGGATTATAAATGGCACGGGGATCATATTGCCTATTACGGCAAGGGCATAGGTGGTGAGCGGCGGAAGATCCATAAGCGCTCCCGCCGGTATACCTCCTCTGAGTTCAATTATCGGCATGGCCGAAATGAACATCAGTTTAAGCATATCAAAAAGCTGTTCGTTCAAATTATAACCTCTCTTTAGTTTTCGCGGCTCCACTTTACGCCCTGAGGTGTATCGTAAAGCACAATTCCTTTTTCCTTAAGCAGATCGCGTATTCTGTCGCTCTCGGCATAGTTCTTATTTTTTCTGGCCTCTGTTCTTTGAGCGATGAGGTTTTCTATCTCCTCGTCGAGCATCTCATCTTCCGAAATGTCGCCGATTCCCAAAACTCCGCACAGAGCAAAGAGATTTTCCTTAGCTTCCTTTGCATAGCTCTTTGTCACATCGCTCTTGGCGCAGAGAGTATTTATCTCTCTTATGAGCTCAAATATTGCGGCTATGGCGTCGGCTGTATTGAGATCGTCGTCCATGGCGTTTTCAAAGTCGGTTTTATACTTTGCAAAGTTCTCAACAGACTGCTTTTCCTCGTCCTTCATGTCGCTGTCGGCGCCGTTATTCTCCAAAAACTTGATGTTGTTTATGGCGGAATTTATTCTAGAAAGGGCGTTCTGAGCCTGCTCTATGACATCTCTTGTGTAGTTTATCGGGCTTCTGTAATGGGCAGAAAGCATGAAGAATCTTATGGGTGCATAGCCCACTTCGTTGGCCACATCGCGGACGGTGAAAAAGTTATTGAGGGATTTGGACATCTTCTTGTTGTCGATGTTCAAAAATGCATTGTGCAGCCAGTAGTTTGCAAAGGGCTTGCCGTTGGCCGCCTCGCTCTGAGCGATTTCGTTCTCATGGTGAGGGAAGCTCAAATCGATTCCGCCCGAGTGTATGTCTATTGTTTCACCGAGATATCTCTTGGCCATAACCGAGCACTCGATGTGCCAACCGGGTCTTCCCTCTCCCCAGGGAGATGTCCACGACGGCTCTCCCGGCTTTGCCTTTTTCCACAGGGCAAAATCCATGGGGTCTTTTTTCTGCTCGTTGACATCTATTCTTGCTCCTGCCTCCAGTTCCTCCATAGGCTGATGGGACAGTTTGCCGTAATCCTTAAAAGCCTTTGTATGATAATACACATCTCCGCCGCTCTCATAGGCGTATCCCTTGTCTACAAGGGTCTTGACCATGTCGATTATACCGTCCATGTTCTCTGTGGCAAGAGGATGATATGTGGCTTTTTTTATGCCGAGACCCTTGGCATCGACAAAATATTCATTGATGTATTTTTCTGCGATTTTGTCGTAGGTTGTGCCCTCTTCGTTGGCTTTCTTTATGACCTTATCGTCGATATCGGTAAAATTCTGAACAAAGGTCACATCATAACCCTTATACTCAAAATATCTTCTCAGTACATCAAAAATTATAAAGGGACGGGCGTTGCCCACATGGAAATAGTTATATACCGTGGGGCCGCAGGAATACATCTTGACCTTGCCCGGCTCTATCGGTTTAAACTCTTCCTTTTCCCTGGTAAGCGTGTTGTAAAGTCTCATTTCTTTCCTCCCTGACCTACGCCCTCTTTGAGGACATCTATATTTTTAAGCATATAATCGGCTCCCGAATAGGCCGACATTATGACCATAATCCACACGAGCCACATATTTATAGTTTGCGGAAATACATTCAGAAGCAGAGCTACAATGCACACTACATGCACCGTCGTCTTAAGTTTTCCTGAAAAGACCGCCTGTATAACCCTGCCCTGAGCCGAAGCCACCATTCTGAGTGAGCTTACTACAAGGTCTCTCGCTATGATTATCATGGCCGCCCACGAGGGCATGACTCCCTGCTCGACAAAAATAAGTATGGCCGAAGTGACCAGCAGCTTGTCGGCAAGAGGGTCGACAAATTTTCCAAAATTGGTGATGAGATTATATTTTCTCGCTATATGGCCGTCAATGCCGTCTGTAATGCTGGCTATGACAAATATAACCGTGGATATTATCGCTGCGTTGGGGCTGCCCGACAGGGCCGCTACCATGAAAAACGGCACGAGAATTATTCTCAAAATAGTTATCGCGTTTGGTACATTCATATTATTTCACCTTTCCGTAGAGAATACAGCCGACGGCGTCGTTTATCTCCACATCGACAAAATCGCCCTCATCGGCATCGCCTTCAAAATACACTATGCCGTCTATATCGGGAGAATCCATGTAAGTTCTTCCGTAACACATCTGCTCTTCCTCATCAAAGCCCTCGCACAGAACCTTGTAGGTTTTTCCGATATATTTTTCCGAAAGCATATCCATTATGTCGGTCTGAAGGGCAAAGAGCTCGCTCTGTCTTTTAAGCTTTACATCTTCGTCGATCTGATCGGGCATGTCATACGCCACCGAGCCTTCTTCACGGGAATAGGCAAAGACGCCCGCCCTCTCAAGCTTGTATTCCTCAAGAAAGTTTTTAAGTTCCTCATACTCCTCCTCGGTCTCGCCGGGGAAGCCGACAATGAGGCTTGTTCTGATGACGGCGTCGGGCATCATGGCTCTGATCTTGTCAATGCGCTCTCTTATGAGCTTGCCGCTGCCGCGCCTGTTCATACTTTTGAGAACTCTGTCGTTTATGTGCTGTATGGGTATGTCGAAGTATTTGAGCACCTTTTTCTGATCTCTTATGGTCTCCAAAAGCACATCGTCTATCTCGTCAGGATAGAGATAGTGCAGCCTTATCCACTCGATACCGTCTATCTTGCACAGCTCATCCACCAAAGTGTGCAGCCTTCTCTCTCCGTAAAGGTCGGTGCCGTATCTCGATATATCCTGCGCCACCACCATGAGCTCCTTGACTCCGCTTTGTGCGAGAGTTTCAGCCTCTTTTATAAGGCTTTCCATGGGACGGCTGCGGTACGATCCCCTGAGGGACGGAATGACGCAGTAGTGACACCTGTTGTCACATCCCTCTGCTATCTTTAAGTATGCGCTGTACGGCGTGTTGAGAAGAACTCTGCCGCAATCTGCCTCTTTGGCATTTATGTCTCCGAAAAATGAAGCCTTCTTGCCTTTAAGGGCGGAATCCACCGCCTCGACCACCTTGTCGTAGCTTCCCGTTCCGCATACGGCATCGACCTCGGGCATTGCTTCGAGTATCTCGTCTTTATATCTCTCGGAGAGACAGCCTGTGACTATCAGTGCCTTGAGATTTCCGTTTTTCTTGTACTCCGCCACCGTAAGAATGGTGTCTATCGCCTCTTTTTTAGCGCTTTCGATAAAGCCGCAGGTATTTACCACGGCGGCATCGGCCTCGCCGATGTCCTCGGTCAATTCGTATCCCGCCTGCTCCAGCAAATAGAGCATCTGCTCGGCGTTGACCTGATTTTTGGCACATCCCAATGAAATAAGATGTATTTTACTCATAATAATCCTCGTTGTCTGTATATTCTCTCAAGGCTTTTCTTATTTCTTCCCAAGAAAAACCTTTTCTGTAAAGGGCCGCCGATATTTTGCCCATCTCTTTTCTGTCGGGCTGTTTATTTTTGAGCTTTGAAGCTATAAAGCTCCGCATTTTGTCATAATCGGGCTCAAAATCTTCCAAAATCTCACTTTTTATATCGTCGGATATTCCCTTTTCCCTGAGCTTGGCCGCCACATACTGTCTGCCGCATCCTTTATTTTTATAGGCGGCCGCAAGAGATGCGGCATATCCCTCGTCGTCAAGACCTCCGTAAGAACGGACCTTTTCGACGGCGTATTCTATGTCCTCTTCTTCAAATCCCTTTTTCAAAAGCTTATCTTTCAGCTCTTTTTCAGACATCATGCGGTATCCCGTAGCTCTTAGAGCGTATTCCAAAGCTTTTTTCGCGCTGTCCATGGGGAATTATTCCTCGTCGTCGAAATCGTCGGCAAAAACCTCAATTCCGCCCTGTTTCGCCTGTGCAGGCTTTTTTTCGGCTTCTTTTTTAGCCGCATCTTTTTTGGCTGCCGCCGATTTTCTCGGAGGTT
>CAJKFC010000116.1 GCA_905199135.1 uncultured Eubacteriales bacterium | reverse complement strand
TGTGTATTTTGAGGATCCCGCCCCCTGCTGCGGCTGCGGGTACGGGAGGCGCAGGAGGAACGGGAGCGCTTTCTGTCTCCTCGGCTTTTTTATCTGCCTTTTCGGCGGCTTTAAAGCCCTCCAGCACATCGGCTGTGAGAGGTGTGAGAGAATCGCAGGTTTTGATGAGTTTTGCGCCGAGAACCTGCTCTATTGTGAGAGCTCCGTCCAGCTTCAAAAGGTTGGAATCGACGAGATCGTCGAAAATCGCCGGATCCTCAAGGTTGTGGGCGTCAATTATCGTGCCCTCCTCGGCACGGCAGCACAGCACGGCAGGGGCGGTTTTGTGCTCCATTGCGGTCTCTAAAGATATCGACATTGCTAAACCTCCTGATCTACCGTCTTGCTGACGGTGAGTTTTCTGTATAATGGGTGGTGAATAGTTCTCATGACATGGTCGGTCTGGTGGAATATTTTAAGCCCCATCTTGGGCGCCGAGCCCATGACTGTATTTGAACAGTCGGAGCAGTTGCCTATGATTATGTATTCGCAGCCGTCCTTTTTCATGTTGAGGCACTTCTGAGCCTGACCCGGGCAGTTGCCGGGGTTTTCGCATTTCAGCGCGCCTTTGAGCTCTATGGCTTGCTTGCAGCGCTGCCCCGACACTACTTCTCCGTTCATCTTGTGGGCAATCTCCCTCATTCTGGCCTCGCTGCCGCCGCAGGCGCACACCAAAAGACCTACTTTTGCCCCGTGAAGGTCGGGGAATTCCATGGTGGGTATTATTCCGCCGGTGGTCTTTACCACCACATCGTTCTCACTGACGGATTTTCCCGTAAAGGGGCCGCCCATGATGATTTCGCCCACCTTGCCCTCTGTGCCGCCGCACTGATCTATAAGGCTTCCCACCGAAACTCCCAGCGGCACATCGAAGAGCACCTGTGGATTTTTTACGCAGCCCGTCACGGTTATATTTTTAGATATGAGGGGCTTTTTATCCTCAATCGCCTCGGCTATTCTGAAGGCGGTCTCGACATTTATCACTATGGCGTTGGCCTTTGAAGGCAGGGCGTCGGGGGGCAGAAGCACTCCCAGAGTCTCCCTGACAACGGCTCTCTCCTCGCCCATGGGGTATATGTCGGGCAGGAGGAATATGGACATATCGGGTCTGTCCTTTATGGCCTCTTTAAGGCGCTTTACAGCCTCCTTGTTCTTTGCCTTTATGGCGAAAATCGCCCTTTCGGCATGGCAGACCTCCATGGCGTAGCCGACGCCCCTGACGGTTTTCTCGGGGTGCAGCTCTATCTGCCTTATGTTGTGCAAAAGCCCCGGCTCGCACTCGGCGGCGTTTACAAGGAGAGCGCCCCCCTCAATCGAGGTGCTCAGCTTGACATGGGTGGGAAATCCCGCTCCGCCCAGACCTACAATGCCGGCGTTTTTGATAAGCTCCATGTAGTTATCTCCGTCAATGGGGAGATACTCGTCGCTCTGAATCTCATCGGGCTCAATGGTCACAGCCGTCTCGTCGATGGCGGTGATCACCCCCTCCACACTGGAAAAGATATTGGCCCCCAATCCGTAGGGCATGGCCAGAAGTGAGCCCTTTTTCACACGGTCTCCCACGCCCACTGTGGGCACGCAGGGAGCGCCTATGTGCTGCTTGAGCAGTATGTTTACAAGCTCCATAGGAAAAACCTCCTGACAAAGGCTATTTATATTACTATACTAACAGATTTTTATTGACATTTCAACCCTTTTTGAGATATATTAAAGATAGATTGAAAACAAACATTTCGAACACCGGAGGGATCGGCTATGGATTTCAGACCCAAGATAAACGAAGCTCTCTTCGAGAGAATTTTCGAGGCGGTCAGCACCCATACAGGGGGCGAAGCCACAAGAATAGTCTACTCGGGATTTCCCCATGTAGAGGGAGAGACCATGCTGGACAAAAAGAATTATCTTATAGAACACTACGACGATTTCAGAAAGACCCTCATGCTTGAGCCGAGAGGCCACGAGAACATGTTCGGCGCCCTTCTGACAGAGCCTGTGCATAAGGAGGCCGACGCGGGAGTTATATTCATGGACACGGGCGGATACCTCAACATGTGCGGCCACGGCACAATAGGCACTGTCACCGCCCTCATCGAGACAGGAATGGTCGAGGCAAAAGAGCCTGTGACCCATGTCACCCTGGACGCCCCCGCAGGTCTCATAAGGACAGAGGCAAAAGTCACGGGCGGCCATGTGGAAAGCGTGGCTCTCACAAATGTCCCCGCCTTTCTCTACAAAAGAGAGCTTGTGACAAATATAGACGGCAGAGAGATAGAGTATGACATCTCCTTCGGCGGCAGCTTTTTTGCCCTCGTGGACGCCGACAAGCTGGGAATAGAGATATGCCGCGAGAACATAGGCGCCATCACCGACATCGGCATGAAAATGCTCTCTTCCGTAAACAGAGAGCAGGAGATAAAGCACCCCGAGCTCGACATTACGACGGTTGACCTTGTGGAGTTCTATTCCAAAAAGGCGTCGGAAGGCGCCACAATACGAAATGTCGTCATCTTCGGCGACGGCATGGCAGACCGCTCACCCTGCGGCACGGGCTGCTCGGCAAAGGTGGCTCAGCTCTTCGGCAAGGGCAAACTCAAAGAGGGCGAAAAGATAGTTTCCGAGAGCTTTATAGGCTCCCGCTTTACCGCCGAAATTGTGGGCAAAGCCAAGGTGGGAGACTTTGACGCCGTCATTCCCAGAGTTACGGGAAGCGCCGAAATCATGAGCTTCGGCAAGTATGTCGTGGCCAAAGGCGACCGTCTCGCCGAAGGTTTTTCGGTAAAATAGCCATAATTTTTCCAAAAATCAAAAATACATAGTCTGTATTTCACAAAATATCCTCATTCTTATTGACACAGGGCAAAATCTGTGCAATAATCTTCACATCAACAACAGAAAGGTCTTCACATTATGACAGCGAACATTGTTATGACAACTGCATACTTTTTTGCTGCTTTTGCTTGGTATTTTTACTTTACCAAGTCTAATTGTGTTGGCTTTTTTGCATAAGCAGCGGTACTTAAAGATTTAAAACCCCTGCGGCGCAAGGCCGCAGGGGTTGTTTTTTTACCGCGGTATTTTCGGAGGTCAGTATGGAACACAGGCACAAGAGAGGAAGCTGGTCGAGCGGCGTCGCCTTCGTCATGGCGGCTGCGGGCTCGGCCATAGGACTTGGAAATCTGTGGGGATTCCCCTACAAGCTGGGCGCGGGCGGCGGAGCGATATTTCTGCTCTTTTACCTGTTCTTTGTGGTGACGGTCGGTGTCGTCTCCATGCTGGGCGAGATAACCCTCGGCCGCAAGACGGGCATGAGCGCCGTCACAGCCTACGGCACTTTCGGCAAAAAGTATAAGATTTTAGGCTACATGGGCATTGTCTGCGGCTTTGTAATTCTCTCCTTTTACAGCGTCGTCGCGTCGTGGAGCATAAAATATTTCGTCACCTATCTCGGCAAGACGGTGGGTCTTGTACAGATAGAGAGCGCCGAGGCTTTCTTCAATTCCTTTACATCAAACGGTCTCGAGGTCATCTTCTACCATCTCATCGTCATGGCAATTACAATCGCCATAGTCATGGCGGGAGTTCAGAAAGGTATCGACAAGACCACATCGGTCCTCATGCCGGCTCTCTTTGTAATGCTGGTGCTTCTTGCCATACGCTCCCTCACCCTTCCGGGAGCCGTTGACGGTCTCAAGTTCATGTTCATGCCCAACCTCGAAACCGTAAAAGAGGTGGGACTGGGAAAAATCATGACCTCTGCCCTTTCCCAGGTCTTCTTCTCCCTTTCCGTCGGCATGGGCACCATGCTGACCTACGGCTCTTACCTTGACAAAAAGACAAATCTTGTCAAGGCGTCCATGATGATACCGATTATGGACACGGCCGCCGCCATTCTGGCAGGACTTGTCATCATGCCTGCCGTATTCGCCTATGATTTAAGCCCCACACAGGGCCCTCCCCTGCTGTTCATCGTCATGAGCCAGGTATTTAACTCCATGCCCATGGGCGATATTTTAGGCGCCGTATTCTACCTGCTCATCATCTTCGCCGCCATCACATCGACAATTTCCATTCTGGAGCTCATCACCTCCTTCTTTGTGGACGAAAAGAAGAAGGACAGAAAAAAGAGCGCCCTTATTTCGGGCATAGTGATAGCCCTCTGCGGCATTCCCGTTGCGCTGAGCTTCGGTATTTTAAAGGATGTCAGACTGCCGGCTCTCAACGGCGACTGGCTTGAGATTCTCGGCTGGTACGACTATGTGAGCGAATATGTCCTCATGACCCTGGGCGCCCTCATCATGTGCCTGCTCATCGGCTGGGTCTGGAAGCCCAAGGTGGTCATCGACGAGATAAAAATCAGCTCGGAATTCAAGCTTGAAAAGGTGTGGACATTCCTTATTAAATATGTGACACCCGTCCTCATCTTTGTCACCTTCCTGACATCGGCAGGATTTATAAAGGTTTAGACTTTTCTACTTTCTTTTCTTTCTTTCTTTTGAAAAGAGCCGCCAAACGGCGGCTCTTGATTTCT
>CAJKFC010000115.1 GCA_905199135.1 uncultured Eubacteriales bacterium | reverse complement strand
AACCTTTTCGGACATCTCTGCCACAACACCCAGGTCGTGAGTTATCAGCATGATGGCCATGCCGAAGCGCTCCTTGAGTTTTCTCATGAGCTTGAGTATCTGAGCCTGAATTGTGACATCGAGAGCCGTTGTCGGCTCGTCGGCAATGAGCAGCTTGGGGTTACACGAAAGCGCTATGGCTATCATTACGCGCTGACGCATACCGCCCGAAAGCTGATGAGGATATTCCTTCGCCCTCTGCTCAGGCAGCGGAATTCCGACGAGAGTCAGCATCTCAACAGCCATTTTCATGGCTTCGGCCTTGGATTTCTTCTGGTGAATGACTATCGCCTCGGCTATCTGCTCTCCGCATATCTTTGTGGGATTGAGGGCCGTTGTCGGCTCCTGGAATATCATGGAGATATCCCTTCCTCGTATCTTCTGCATCTCCTTTTCGGTATACTCCAAAAGATTTTTACCCTCAAATATAATTTTTCCGTCTTCGATTTTGCCGGCAGGCGCCTCGATAAGACCCAGGACAGAGAGAGAGGTGACACTCTTGCCCGAGCCCGATTCACCGACTATTCCGACAGTCTCTCCCTCATGGACGGTAAAACTGACATCGTCTACCGCCATGGTCTTGAGACCGTCCGATGTGAATGATGTTTTAAGGTTCTGAATATCTAAAAGAACAGGTTTCATCAGGACATTATGCTCCTTTACACTAAATCTTTTTACTTCTATATCGCAATATGAATATTATACCATTTAGGAATTATGCTGTAAAGGATATTTAAATAAATAATTTGTAAATTTCGACAAATATGTCTACCGTCACAACTGCTTGCTTTTATTTTATATGCATATCGCACAATAATTGTATATTTTTAACCTAAAAGTACTTTTTACAACCTATTTTTCTGTTTCTTTCAGTATATAAACATCCTCTCTGCGGTGTTTAAGCAGAGGCAGCTGTTCTCTTATCTCGTACACCCTGTCAAGGTCAAGTTCTGTAATTTCCAGCTGCTCTTTCTCTCCAAATCTTTTTATCACATCTCCCCACGGAGACACGGCTATCGAATTGGCATATGAGACATACCCCCCGTTTTCGTCTCTTGCGGGAGCTACGCCTACCGAATATACCTGATTATCAAGCGACCTCGAACGGAACATTATCTCCCAGTGAGCGGGTCCCGTTGTCATATTGAAGGCGGCTGGAACTATTATTATCTGAGCCCCCTTTAAAGCCATAAGCCTTGCCAGTTCAGGGAATCGGTAGTCATAGCATATACAGAGCCCCACCTTGCAAAACGGCGTGTCAAACACCGTCACATCCTCTCCCGCAGACAGCACGAGAGACTCCTTGAAGCTCTGTCCTCCCTTTACATCTATGTCGAAAAGGTGCATCTTTCTGTGCTTTGCTATGATCTTTCCCTGTCCGTCAAAGACAAAGGAGGAGTTGTAAACTCTGTCTCCGTCCAGCTCCGAAATCGAGCCGCCCACGATTATTTTTCCCAGCTTTGCCGCCATTTCGGAGAGCATTTTTATGCTCTCCCCGTCTTTTTCTGTTTCACCGTACTCTCTGAAGCATTTGGTGTCATAAGGGCCGTTCCAGATTTCCGGCAGCACTATGATGTCGGCGTCCGCAAGCTTTTCTATTGCGGCTTTTGCCTCGGCAATATTTTTCTTTTTATCGGCCGACACATTGAGCTGGGCCATTCCTATCTTAACTTTCATTATTTTTCCTCTTCTGTAATTGCTGCAAAAGGTTCAAGCTTTTGAGCCTTCATCATTTTAAATATTTCAGCGCCGCCCGTATACATTCTGTCGGCCTGATAGTGCAGACCGAAACGGCGCTGAGTCTCATTGACATATCCCAGCTCGTCGGCCTTTTTAACTATCTCATCGGCTGTCTTTTCATCGTATGTCGTCAGCAGAGCTCCCCTGAAACGCTCGAGCATATCCCTGCGGAACTCCTCCTTGGTGGGAAGATCGAGCTTTTTGTCGCCGTATTTGCTGTCAAAGGCGTCGAAAATCTCCTTTTCGGAAAGGTCGGGATATTTTCCCTCAAACACCATCATATCGTACGGCATTTTGGGAGCTCTCGGAGGCAGTTTGTCCTCTGCATATCCCAAAGACAGTATGACGACGGGATATGTCAGCTCGGGCATATTGTACGCCTTGATTATCTTGTCTCCGCAGCTGTTGGAGCTGCCCACATAACAGGAGCCTATGCCCAGCATATGTGCCGCCGTCTCGATGGACTGAGCAGTGCACATAACATCTTCAACGGCTATCAAAAAGTGCATATACACCTTTCTGTTGTAGAACGGAGCCTTCATCTGCTTTGCATATATGCTGTATTTATACCAATCCCAAACGAAGATGAGATTCGTGTCGGCGCCCGCTATAAAAGGCTGACCTCCGCAAAGCTCCGAAAGCATTTTATTTTTCTCTTTGTCTCTTTCTACTATAATTGAATAGGGCTGAAGATTTCCTCCCGTTGCGGCGGCAAGCCCAGCCTCAAGTATCATTTTAAGGTCTTCATCCGGTATCTTTTTGTCTTTGAATACTCTTACCGAGCGTCTGTTTTTCATGTGCTCTACGGCATTTAATCCAATTTCTCTGTTCATTTTGCCCTTCTCCTTATATGTATTTACTAATATAATGATACTATATATACCTCACTTTGTCAATTTGAATATAAAATAAAAGCTCCCCGAAGGGAGCTTTTATCTATCCTATTATTTCGCCTTTGCCATTGAAAAGCGGCAGCTTTTCCAGGAAAATTATGTCTTTTCTTTCGGCGGCGTCGCCTTCTGCAAGAGCCGCCATTTTGCCGACTATATTTCCGCCGGCTTCGTTTACAAGGGCTTCCATGGCCGCGAGAGACTCACCTGTCGATATGACATCGTCCACTATGAGTATTCTCTTGCCATTCATGTACTCGCCCTCATTGCCGTCGAGATAGAGTGTCTGAAGCCTCTGTGTGGTTATCGACCTGACCTCTTTTTTCACGGGGTCACGCATGTAGACCTTGAGGCCCTTTCTGGCCACCACATATTTGTATTTTCCCGAAAGCTTGGCCATTTCATATGCAAGGGGGATTCCCTTTGCCTCCGATGTGACGATGACATCAAACTCGGGAGCTTTTTTAAGCAGCTCCTCTGCGCATCTCACCGTCAGCTCCACATCGCCGAAAACTATGAATGCGGCGATATAGAAGTCGGGAGCGACCTCGCACAACGGCAGCTTGCGCTCGAGGCCTGCTATCGCAAGATTGTAATATTTGTCCATTTTACGCCTCGATTAGTAGGGCAGGAAAAGCTTTATGAGGAAGAGCACCGCGAGCACTATTGTGAGGCCGGAAACATCCTTTGCTTTGCCTGTGAATATTTTTATTATAGAGTAGGAAATAAGGCCTATACCTATGGCGTCGCCTATGTGTCCCGTTGTGGGCATTGTGAGCAGCATGAGAGCAACAGGCATCGACTGGGAAACATCTGTAAAGTCAACATCCTTTACCGCTGAAAGCATGAGCACGCCGACATATACGAGAGCCGACGATGTGGCGGCTGCGGGAATGAGGGCGGCTATCGGAGCAAGGAATACCGATGCCAGGAAGAGCAGAGCTGTCACAAGAGATGTAAGACCTGTGCGTCCTCCCTCTTCAACACCTGCTGCGCTTTCTACAAATGTTGTAACAGTCGATGTACCGAGGCATGCGCCTGCCATTGTGGCGACGGCGTCGGACAGCATAGCCTTGTTCATGTCGGGCATGTTGCCGTCCTTATCGACCATTTTGGCTCTTGTGGCTGTGCCGATGAGGGTTCCTATTGTGTCAAACATATCGACCATGCAGAAGGTTATAATCGTCATAATCATCGTCACCCAACCCATTTTTGTGAGGGTGGCGAAATTGAATTTGAAGAATGTAAGCTCAAACATGTCGGAAAACGGAGGGATAAAAGAAGCCTCTGCAAGAGATGCAAACGGGTTTCCTCCTAAAATAAATGTACCTGCCCAGTGTATTACAGAGCCAACAAGAATACCGTAAAGTATCGAACCCTTGACTTTTCTGTGGGAAAGTATTGCTATTGTAAACAGACCTATTGCCATTACGATGACATTGAGTATCATCTGGGGATATGCATCACCCATAGCGGCAAGGGTAGCCGAGGGGCCGTTTGTCAAAAAGTCGATCATCATATGAGCCGAACCGTCGGCTGTGTAGATCGAGCAGTTTGTGCTGAGACCTATTGTGGCTATCATAAGTCCTATACCCGCGGGTATGCCGACTCTTACAGATTTGGGAATGGCGTTTACTATTTTCTCACGGATTTTGAGCAGCGTGAGCACTGTAAACAGCACACCCGAGAAGAACACTATGGCAAGTCCGCCCTCAAATGCCTCCTGATAGGAAATACCCTGAGCCGCAACCATTCCTGTAATTACGCTTACGAAGAATGCGTTGAGACCCATACCGGGAGCCAGTGCAAAGGGCTTATTGGCGTAAAGAGACATGAGGATAGTGCCTATAAAAGCCGATATGGCTGTCGCCATAAATACGGCGTTCCAAAGCTTCTGATCCTGTCC
>CAJKFC010000114.1 GCA_905199135.1 uncultured Eubacteriales bacterium | reverse complement strand
CTTCGGCGCCAAGCAGAGCGCCGTCAGCGAGGTATATCCTGCCTTTGTCACACTCAAAACAGGCAAGGCGGCATATATAGTCTACACCCGTGAGGAGTCCATGACCAACGGATCGCCGAGACATCAGATGCAGATGAAGGTGAAAATCGGCGCAAGTCGCGACGGCATAATAAAGGCGATAGACCTTTACGCACTGTCCAATGCAGGAGCCTACGGCGAGCACGGCCCTACAACGATAGGACTCGTGGGGCATAAATCCCTCTCTCTTTACGGCGGAGTGGAAGCGGCGCGCTTTTCCTGCGAGGTGGTGTACACTAACACCATGGGCGGCGGAGCTTACAGAGGATACGGCGCCACACAGGGCATATTTGCCGTGGAATCGGCGGTCAATGAGATGGCGGCTGAACTTAATATTGACCCCTGTGTAATCAGAGAGAAGAATATGGTTCTCGAAGGTCAGATAATGAGAACCTATTACAACGAGCCGTGCAACAGCTGCGCCCTCGACAAGTGCATGAGCAGGGCGAAAGAGATGATAAACTGGAATGAAAAATTTCCTGCCCGCACCCTTGAAAACGGACATATACGCAGCGTAGGTGTGGCAATGGCCATGCAGGGCAGCGGCATTTCGGGAGTTGACATCGCCAGCGTGGAAATGCGTCTCAACGACGACGGCTTTTACACATTGCTTGTGGGATGTACCGACATGGGCACAGGCTGTGACACGATCTTGGCTCAGATGGCCGCCGACTGTCTTGACTGCGACATAGACCGCATAGCTGTAAGAGGCGTCGACACCGATCAGTCTCCCTACGACACAGGCTCATACGCCTCATCGACTACCTATGTCACAGGTATGGCAGTTGTAAAGACCTGCGGAGTGCTGTGTGAAAAAATATTGGAAACGGGAGCCAAAATGCTGGGAATACCCAAAGAAGATGCCGAGTTTGACGGCAAAAAGGTATTTAAGCTTGGCGGTGACAAGTCGGTATCCCTGTCAGAAATAGGATATGCCAGCTTTGAAGGACATGGCAGATGTATTTCTGCCAGCGAATCCCATTCGTCTCCCATTTCTCCGCCGCCCTTTATGGTGGGAATTGTCGAGACCGACATCGACCCCGAGACAGGCAAGGTGGAGATAGCGGACTATGCGGCGGCAGTCGACTGCGGCACGGTCATAAACCGCAATCTCGCAACGGTACAGACCGAGGGCGGCATAGTGCAGGGCATAGGAATGGCTCTTTTTGAGGACATTCAGTATACAGCCGACGGCACTATGGCAAATAACTCCTTCCTTCAGTATAAGATACCCACAAGACTTGACGCAGGCAAAATCAGGGTGGAGTTTGAGAGCAGTTATGAGCCCACAGGCCCTTTCGGCGCAAAGTCGATAGGCGAGCTTGTCATAAACACCCCTGCCCCCGCCATTGCCAACGCCATACACAACGCCACAGGACTGTTTTTCAGAAGCCTGCCCATAAAGGCCGAGCATATCGCCATGGGACTTTTGGATAAGAAAAATGAAAATTGAGCTGATACTGCTGGCAGGAGGAGACTCCAAGAGATTCGCCGCAAAGTCCAATGAGGGCGGCGGAAAGAAACTTCTCGCTCAGTTTAAGTGCAAACCTCTCTTTGAATATGCATTGAAAGCCGCCGAGGCTTTCAAGCCTTTCGGAAAGGTTACGGTGGTGACCGGGGAGGAGAGCATAAGACTTGCGGCGCAGGAGAAAGGCTTTCGTACTGTGTGTCCGCCGCCGCCCACAGAGGGTATAGCGGCATCGGTCAGGACGGGCACGGCGGCAGCCGACGAGGATGCGCATCTGTGCTTTATGGTGTGCGATCAGCCCTATTTCACGGGAGAAATGCTCAAAGATTTTATATCGGCCTATCTTATAAGCGGAAAAACTCTGGGCAGAGTGAGGTGCGGAAAACAGATGGGCTCTCCCACCGTGTTTGCCCCTGTTCACAGACAGGCTCTGCTGTCTGCCAAAGGCGACGAAGGGGGAAGATCGATTTTTAAAAGTTTCCCCGATGATATATTTTTCTTTGATGTACCGGAAAAAGCCCTTAAAGACATAGACACGGCAGAAGATTTTGAATAGAAAAATACCCGCCATATGGCGGGTATTTTTTATGGGTTTATAAATTCTTCAATGGCGTCGGCCGCTATCTCCTGCTGTTCCTCAGCCGATATAAGAGCTTCGGCATCGCCCCTTTGAGGGCCGTAATTACCGAACTGAGCGTGATTTCCGCCTTCGATGACCACCACATTATCGCTGTAATCGACCTTTTCTTCAACCGAGGTGTTGAGAGAGCCGTAAATCGTAAGAGCCTTTTGAGTGGGATAATCGCCGTAGACATAGGCGCCCAGCAAAATCAGACCGTCCAAATCTTCCTCGTGGTCTGAGGCAAATGCCGATGTCATACTTCCGCCTAAGGAATGACCGCCGATATACCAGTGCTCTATTTCGGGGAAATCAGGGAAGATGTCCTCTGCGGCGTCAACATCGAAGAAAGTCATTCTGAAAGGCATATCCACAAGTATGCACATGATCCCTCTGTCCCGTATGTTGTCCAGAATGGGCAGATACGCACGGGATTCCACCTTTGCGCCCGGATAGAATATGAGAGCGGTGTCGGTGGACGCAGAGGGAGACAAAATCGTTATGTTGTCCCTTACTTCAATTCCGTCTTCCATGGCTATGGCGGCTACACTGTCCTCATCGGCAGGGTAGTAGAAGGAGAGGTAGACGAAAAATGCCGCCGAAACAAATACAATGACGAGAACGGCTGATATGAGTCATTTTTTTAAAGCTTTTTTCCTCATATAAACCTATCTGCCCTCCTGTTTGGCCTGCTCCACAACCTTCTGATACGGGCCGATTATATAGTCGTTCATCTTTCCTTTGAGCTTTTTCTGAACCGACGGCATTGAGGTAAGAGCGCCAACAAGCTTCATCTGTATTATGCGCTTTTTCTGCTTTTGGGGAAAGTCGTATATGCCGTGTTCCTTGTAGAATTTGTGGTCGGCTTTCATAAGTCCCTGCATGATATATATGAGGTCGCGGAAGATTTTCATTCCGCCTACACCGTAAAAATTGGCAGGTCTTGAAAGTTTTTTGTCCATGGCAAACACGAGATTTTTTGCAAGAGAGGATATGCCGCAGACAGTGTTTTCCTCATCAGTTACCACGCCTACAAGATAGTTGCCGCCTACCTCACTTCTGGCTTCCACAATCATTCTGAGGTTTGCTTCATAGCGGTAGTCGCCGCTTATGAGATAGGCAACGGGAGTGCCGTGGGTGACGGTTCGGTGTCCGTTGCAGAATTGACGGTCGTCATAGCACTTGAAGCTGGAGTGTGTATAGTGATCTGAGATGGTGAAAGCATAGACCATGGCGTCGGCCTTCTGTATCTTCTCCCTGAGAAAAGCGTCAAAACCGTCCTTGTAGATGCACTTTCCTGTGACAGCACAGCTGAAACAGCTTATGCAGCCTCCCGCAAAGGGGAAATCCCTGAGGTTTAACACTCGGCAGCCGTATGGCATGGCAGATTTAAAATCGGCTATCATGGCGGCAAGATTTTTGTCGTCCTCGCCGCAGTTGGTCACTATCACCACATCTTTGTCAGAAGTTTTGGGCACATTTTCAAGTGTGGGGGAATATGCCTCTCTCTCCTTAACTTCGGGATATACGGGCGGAGTTACAAAACAGCCGTTTTCACAGGAGAATATGAGCTGTTCAAAAAACATACGGGCCTCACGCTGACCTTTTTCAGTTAAAAGGTCGTCCATATCGGCCGAAAGACCTCTCACAACTTTGAGACCCATGTCAAAGCAGTTCTCCTCAATATATCTGTGGGAGGTAACATCGTAAAAATGCTTTGAGGTAGTTATCTGACTGGCAAATTTGCCCTTTAAATCCACTCCGTCGGCCTTTATGAGTTCGATGAGACGGTGGAGCTGATAGGGTGCGATAAAGGTGTAGACAGGGTAGCAGAAAAGTATAAGGTCAGCCTTTTCGAGAGCTGTTCTGACCGGTGAAAAATCCTTTTCATAGCTTTTTATGCGCTGACCCACATGGAGAATCTCAAAGCTGTGCTCTTTATGGAGAGCCTCGAGATACAGAGCGGTCTGTAAAGTTGTACTGTTTTGTCCTTTGGGACTGGCGTTTAAGACGAGAATATTCATGAGTTTTCCTCCAGTTCGGTGAGAAGTTTTTTATAAAAGCCTATTTCAAAATCGGCGGCGGCTATGCCGTATTCGACGGTGTAGCCCTGAAAACGGAAAACATCGCCGAGTTTTTGAGAAAGAGCGGGGTCGTTTTGCGTAATTTTTTGAAAATTATCTTTGATTGCCTGCAAAACAATTCGCATTTCCTCAATTTGCGATATGTAGTCTTTTATGGCCTCGGCTCTTTTTTCACATGGGGCGAGCCCCAAAAAGAAAAGACGGGAAAGCTCTATGTTTTTTGCCCTGCCCGACTGCATGGGCTGTGAAATCCACACGGAAAAGGCGTCGCGGCCTAGGTCTGTGATATAAAATACTTTTTTTCTCCGTCCGCCCTCCGAAAGTTCGC
>CAJKFC010000113.1 GCA_905199135.1 uncultured Eubacteriales bacterium | reverse complement strand
CATCATCAGAAAAGCCCGCAAGAGCATAAGCTTTCTGCACGCTGCTGTCCGCATCTTTAGTACGCTCCTCTATACAATTTTCCGCAAGCGCAAGCATTCCTGCCATATCAGAAAGCTCCTCGCCGTTTTGCAGATTGAAGCACAGTATTCCCAGCTTTCTCTCGGCGCAGATTCTGCTGTCGAGCTGTCTCAGTGAGCCCGCAGCGGCGTTTCTCGGGTTGGCCATTATGGGCTGACCGTTTTTCTCCCTCTCCTCGTTTATCTCTCTGAAGGAGGTATGTGGCATATAGACCTCGCCCCTTATATATATGTGTCTTTTGTCCTCTACCGAAAGGGGAATGTCCTTTATAGTGCGGAGATTTACCGTCACATCTTCTCCCACAGCGCCGTCTCCTCTTGTGGCACCCTTTACAAACAGACCGTTTTCATACTCGAGACAGACAGAAAGTCCGTCCACCTTGACCTCCACTGAGTAAAGGGCGTCGGGAAATCTCTCCTTTACGGAATTGTCAAAATCCCTTATCTCATCATAGGAAAAAACATCGGTGAGGCTCTCCATGGGATAGGCGTGAACGACCTGCTCAAATTTTTCCAAAGGCTTTCCCCCTATTCTGTGGAGAGGTGAATCGGGCCTTACATACTCGGGGTACTCTGCTTCGAGTTTTTTGAGTTCCTGCGCCATCTTGTCGTACTCATAGTCGGATATCTCGGAGATATCCTGCTCATAGTAGAGCCTTGCGTAACGGTTGAGTTTGTCTGTAAGCTCTTTTATTTTTTCTTTCATGGTGTTTTCAATCTCCGGCATAGTTGTTTATCTTGTCTAATAGCTCGCTTTCGTTGTCCTCGATGTTGGTGTAGCTGTCGGGCACATCGCCCACTATAACAGTTTCGGCTATGACGGCTTCCGATATGACCTCGGTGCCCGCCGAGCCTGTGGGCAGCATGACCGATATGTATACCGATGTGTTTATGAGTATCCTATGCCTCGTCTGGTTTATTCCGGCGCTTGTAAACTCACTGGCAAAGGAGGCGTTGATGCTTCCCACAGGCACGAGCTTTATGGTTATTTTGGGGCCTCGTCCTGAAAAAAGCTCGCCGTTTATTATGTTGCCCAGGGGAATCTTTATCGTCATGTTCTCGGTGTTTTTCAGCCTCTCGCTGACATCGGCTATTACGGCCGCCTTGAGCCTGTTCATGGTGGCCATGTCGAGCTTTACCGCTATGGGCTCTCCTGCGCTGTCCTTTTCCAGCTGCACTATATCGGTATAGTGCTCCTCGGTATTTTGCATCTCATCGTCTATCGAGTCGTTTATCGCCTTTACGGCTATGTTCTTCGCCCTCGAGAGGGCGGCATCCCTTACAATTGGTCTCAGCCTTAGCTCCGCTGCCATTACCGCCATACAGAGAAGCACAGCCATAATGAGCACCAGCAGAAGAGCCGCGTTGCCCTTGTTTTTCACATATATAAATGCCCGTCTGCGGCCTATTCTCAAAAAATCACCTCTTTGTGTCATTCTATGCAAAAAGAGGTTTTTTATATACTCCTTTAGTGGGTCGTGCCCTCGGAGACATTCAGCTCTCCGCCGTCTTTGAGAATACATCTTGCGGCGGCCTCTATGCCCTTTGCCACGGTGGTTATCGGCATGGAAGGCACAGACGCGGCTTTGTCCACCGTCTGGCAGGTGTCAAAGGGTATGTGCATAAAGCCGCCCTTTACACCGGGATATTTTTTGTCTATGAGATACATCACGCTGTAAAGAGCGTAGTTGCAGACATATGTGCCTGCCGTATATGATACCGAAGCGGCGATGCCTGCCTCTCTTATGGCGTTTACAACGGCTTTTACAGGCAGATTGGAGAAATAAGCCGTGGGGCCGTTCTTTCTTATGGGCTCGTCGGAAGGCTTATAGCCCTCGTTGTCGGCTATTCTGCCGTCCATGAGGTTTATGCCCACCTTTTCCATGGTGAGATTGGCTCTGCCGCCCGCCTGACCTACGCACAGCACAAAGTCGGGCTTTTCTCTCTCAATTTCCGCGTCGAGCACATCGCCCGCCTTTACAAATACGCAGGGCAAAAGCTTTTTGACCACAGTGTGTCCGTCTATCGTGTCGGGCAGAAGCTTGACAGCCTCCCACGACGGGTTGACGCTCTCTCCTCCGAAAGGCTCGAAGCCTGTTATAAGTATTTTCATATTTGCCTCCGTTTATGCTTTTTTCTAATTATACACCATCGCCGCCCTTTTGGAAACAAAAACTTTTCTTTATTGCATTGTAATCGCCGATATGCTAAAATATATCTATCAATCAAGCGGAGGTTTTTATGGTAAGAAAATATAAAGACGAAGACCTTGAAAAGGTAAAAAAAATTGCCCTTGACGACGCCAAGGACATAGTTTTCAACATAGAGAGTATTATAAAATACAACACCGACAGATTTTATGTCTGGCAGGCAGGCGACGACATAGCAGGCTTTTCCTTTTTCCAGCCTTTCGGCTTCGGAAACAGGATAGACATATGCGCCGTCACCGCCAAATCATTCCGCCGCCGCGGCTTCGGCTCGGCTCTCTTTGACGAGGCTTTCAAGGCCGCCAAACGAGACTACAATCCCCGGTGGTTTGAATGCAAAATAGTGAGCGACGACCTGCCCGCCATACACTTCTGCGGAGCCAAGGGCTTTGCCCCCTGGATTTCGATACACACGATGATATACAACGACGAGCTGCTGCCCACTCCCTCCACCCTTTTCGAGCCCTACGAGGACAAGTACTACGAGAGCTACTATGAGCTTTTGGGCGACGCCTTTTACGACATGAGAAAGTCGATAGGCGCCGAGCCTTACAGGCTGATGCCCAACGGCAACAGAGATGAGATGTTTGAAAGCGAGACATTTCTCGCCATAAACTCCCAGGACAAGCCGATAGCCGCCGTCACCATCGAGATGGGCAACCACATAGACAACCTCGCCGTGCTTCCCGAGGCTCAGAATCTCGGATTCGGCCGTCAGCTTGCCATGTTTGCCACAAACCACTGCCTCATGTCCCCTCAGGGCTATGCCGAGCTCGATGTACTTTCCACCAACGAAAAGGCCATAGGTCTATACAAGTCTTTAGGCTACAAGATACACCGCACCGTTGCCGTTCTCAGAATGAAGGCTTAAATCTTGCTGGAACGGGCGTAATAGAATATGTACTGCTGGGCGATGCCTGCGTACTCACCGAAATTTCCGCCGAAGGTCTTTTTGTCATAATGATCTTCGGCTTTTTTCATCCATGTGTCGACGGGAAAGGCGTCGTATTTGCCCATACCGAAGAGCAGGAAACAGTCGGCTACCTTTCTGCCTACACCGCTCAGTTTCATAGTGTATTTTCTCGCCTCGTCGGTGGTCATTTTATCTATGAGGTCAAAATCAAAGCTGCCCTCGGCTACCGCCTTTGCCGCCGAAAGTATGTATTTTGCCCTGTATCCGCTTCTCAGCACATCGAGGTCTGAAAGCTCTGCTTCGGCTATCCTCTCTGCCGTCGGAAAGGCGAAGTAATCCCCCATATTCTGCCCGAAGTTTATACACAGGGTGTCGATAATTTTCTGAATTCTCGAGATATTGTTGCACTGGGAGATGATAAACGAGCACAGAGCCTCCCACGGCTCCTGTCTCAAAAGGCGGAGACCCATGCCGTATTCTACGGCTTTTTGAAAGAACTCATCACCCTCAAAAGCGGCGGTTATATCGCCATAATTGCGGTCAAAATCGAAGTATCTCCTCCATATTTTTTCAAAATCATCGGCAGTTGCCGTCATAAATGTGCTGTCTTTTTCTGTCCAGACGGTGAGCTTTTTGCCGAAGGCCACACCTTCGTATCTACCTTCTTTTTCCCTCCACCTGAAGCACTGACCGCACTCAAAGGTGTGTTTGGGCTCAAATCTCTCGCCGCCCTCTATCTCTATAAATCCGTTGTGCTCAATAACGCGCATATTTTCTCCTTTATTTTTTAGAAACCTATCCCATTTTTTCTCTTTTTATGCTATAATTGAATTGAAGGCGGAGATTTTTCCGCCCACGGGATATTATATCATATTTTTCATCTTCAGAAAAGAAGCAAAGGCAAAATATTCGACAAGTATCGACGGAAAATATCTGACATTTTATTGACAAAAAATACACGATGTGGTATTATTAAAGGAAAAACAAAAAACATTTTAATAAGACGGAGGAATATATGGTAAACGAAGTTTTTGAACAAAAATTTCTGAAGCAGGGTATCACCTTTGACGATGTTCTCTTGATACCTGCCGAAAGCAATGTTGTTCCCGGCGAGGTCGAGCTGGGCACAAACCTCACAAAGAAAATAAAGCTCAAGGTGCCTCTCATGAGCTCCGCTATGGACACCGTTACAGAGTCGAGAATGGCCATAGCCGTCGCCCGTGAAGGCGGAATCGGAATTATCCACAAAAACATGCCGATAGCCGAGCAGGCCGACAATGTCGACCAGGTAAAGCGTTCTGAAAACGGCGTAATTCTCAATCCGTTTTTCCTCTCTCCCGACCACACCCTCAAGGACGCCGACGACCTCATGGGCAAATTCCGCATTTCCGGCGTGCCCATCTGTGAAAACGGCAAGCTGGTCGGAATTATCACAAACCGCGACCTCAAGTTCCAGGAGGACTTCTCCATCAAGTGCCGCGAGGTCATGACAAGCGAGGGACTTATCACCGCTCCCATAGGCACAACATTGGAGCAGGCCAAGTCCATACTTTGCAAGCATAAGATAGAAAAACTTCCTCTCGTCGACGAGCACGGCGCTCTCAAGGGACTTATCACCATAAAGGACATTGAAAAAGCCGTACAGTACCCCAACACCGCCCGTGATATCCACGGCAGACTTCTCTGCGGCGCCGCCATAGGCGTTACAAACGATGTTCTGGACAGAGTTGACGCCCTCGTAAAGGCAGGCGTCGATGTCCTCGTTCTTGACTCGGCTCACGGCCACTCCAAGAATATCATCGC
>CAJKFC010000112.1 GCA_905199135.1 uncultured Eubacteriales bacterium | reverse complement strand
GCCGCCGGTCGAGCCCCGGCTCTCCGATTGTTATCTCTTGTCCGCACATAAAAAAACAGAGGGGCTTTGCCCCTCTGTTTTTCAGTTTTCCTTTCTCGGTGAAAACTGTCCGCAGTTGCAGACGCCGTCGTTTCTCCTCTCCCCCGTCATTCTGCAAACCCCGTGTATCCAGTGCACGCACCTGCTGCATTTTTTATCCATTTTTGTTCTCCTTTCGTCCTTTTGTAAAATACAAAACCCGAAAGGGCAAAATCTCTCACCAAAAATAAAAAAGGACGGGAAAAAATCCCGTCCTCTGTTCTATCTGCTCTGGAGCCATTCAAAGACCGCCGTCTTTGAATCTTTTGCATCGTCGCCCAAAACCTCAAAGCCCTTTTCCACTTTACAGGTGGGGCAGAGCTTTTCGATGTCGGCAGGGGCGTTTTTCATGCCGCTGCCGCCGTGGGTGCAGAAGGGCACGATGGTGATGTTTTCGGGGCATTTTTCCAAAAATGTCCACACCACCATGGGCATCGTGCCGCACCAGTCGGGAAAGCCCACGAAAAGGGTGTCCACACCCCTCATGTCGGGCATTGACTTTACGGCAGGTCTCGCGTTTCCTTTGAACTGCTCGACTGCCGCCGCGACGCACTCCTTGTAATTATCGGGATAAGCCGTCTCGGGCTCTATCTCAAAAATCGGAGCCCCGATTTTTTCGGCTATGAACTCGGCAACATACGCTGTGTTGCCCTTTTCCAGCCTTACAATGCCGTTTTTCGAGTGATTTTCGCCTTTTTTCGAATAATATACTACCAAAGCTGCCATATGCTGCCTCCTTTTTATCAGTTGTTCTGACTTTTCTGATTTGTGATTTTGAGTCTTGTGAGGGCTCTTGCAAGGTTTGCCTGAGCCATGAGGTATTCCTGACGGCTCTTCTGGTGCAAAAGCTCCTCTCTCGCCTTTTCGGCGTCGCGCCTTGCGCGGTTTATGTCTATCTCGTCGGGTCTTTCGGCGCTGTCCACAAGGACGAGGGCTCTGCCCCCCTCCATTTTGAAGAGCCCTTCCGAAACGGCCACCTCGTGATCTTCCCCTTTTTCGTCCTTAAAAACCATTATACCCGGCACGATGGCGGCTATCATGTTGCTGTGCCCCGCAAGCACACCTATGCTGCCGTCGCTGGTGGGCAGAGACACCGAGGTGCATTTGCCCTTGAAAAAGGGGTGGTCGGCGGCGAGAATACTGATGTCAAAGCTGCTCATATCTCGCCTGCCTCTATCTGCTTGGCCTTTGCAACGGCGTCATCCAGTGTACCCACATTGTAAAATGCCGCCTCGGGGAGATTATCCACCTCGCCGTCCACTATGGCCTTAAAGCCGCGGAGGGTCTCTTTTAATGGCACATACACGCCCTTGATGCCTGTGAATTTCTCGGCAACATGGGTGGGCTGAGCCAAAAAGCGCTGTACCTTTCTCGCCCTCGACACTATGAGCTTGTCGTCCTCGGAAAGCTCATCCATACCCAAAATGGCTATGATGTCCTGAAGCTCCTTGTACTTCTGCAAGACTTCCTGCACCCTTCTTGCCGTCTGATAGTGCTCCTCGCCGACGATGTCTGCCTCGAGGATTCTCGAGCTGGACTCCAAGGGGTCGACGGCGGGATAAATGCCCTGCTCGGATATCTTACGGCTCAAGACTGTGGTTGCGTCAAGGTGGGCAAATGTGGTGGCAGGTGCGGGGTCTGTCAGGTCGTCGGCAGGTACATATACCGCCTGCACCGAGGTGACAGAGCCGTTTTTGGTGGAGGTTATCCTCTCCTGAAGTCTGCCCATCTCCTCGGCCAGTGTGGGCTGATAGCCGACGGCCGAGGGCATACGGCCGAGAAGTGTCGAAACCTCGCTGCCCGCCTGGACAAATCTGAATATATTGTCTATAAAGAGCAGAACATCCTTGTGCTGCTCATCTCTGAAATACTCCGCCATGGTGAGACCGGTGAGGGCAACCCTCATTCTCACTCCGGGAGACTCGTTCATCTGACCGAAAACGAGAGCCGTCTTGTTCAAAACTCCGCTCTCCTTCATCTCGGTAAAGAGGTCGCCGCCCTCACGGCTGCGCTCGCCGACGCCCGTGAATATGGAGTATCCGCCGTGCTCCATGGCCACATTGTGGATAAGCTCCTGAATAAGCACGGTTTTACCGACGCCCGCGCCGCCGAAAAGACCAATCTTGCCCCCCTTGGGGTAGGGCTCAAGAAGGTCTATAACCTTGATGCCTGTCTCCAGTATCTCGACCACGGGGCTCTGCTCGGAAAATGTTGGAGCCGCCTTGTGAATGGAGCGTCTCTCGGTGTCTTCGGGCAGAGGCCCCATGTTATCTATGGGGTCGCCCAGTACATTGAAAACTCTGCCCAATACATTTTCGCCGACGGGAGCTGTTATTGTGTTTTCCTCGGAAATTACCTCCATGCCCCTTGCAAGTCCTTCGCTCTCAGACAGCATTATGCACCTTACGGCGCCGCCGCCTATGTGCTGAGCCACTTCCATGACCCTCTTTTTGCCGTCTGCCACAGTGTAAAGAGCCTCTTTTATCCTGGGCAGAGAGCCTATATCAAATTCCGCGTCGATGACGGGGCCCGATACGCTTATGATTTTACCCTTTTTCAAAGGCTCACCTCCTGTTTTTCTTCTGAGCCATGGCGCCCGAGGAGACCTCTGTTATCTCCCTCGTGATGGCCGCCTGGCGCACTCTGTTGTATTCCGTCGAAAGGCGGAAAAGAATCTTGTCGGCGTTGTCGTCGGCCGACTTCATCGCCGCCATTCTGGCGCTCTGCTCGCTGCAAAAGCTGTCGACCAAAGCGCCGTATATAAAGCCCGAAAGATAGCTGGGCATAACTCCGTCCAAAACCGCCGTCAGAGACGGTGTGAACTCAAAGGGACTGAAGGAGGAATCCTCCTCCATGAGCTTGGAAAACTGCTCCCTGTCAAAAGGCAGAAGCCTTGTTGTGACGCATCTCGACATCATGCCGTTTTTGAGGTCGGTGTATATGACATATATCTTGTCGAGCTTCTGCTCCTCAAAACGGCTCAAGAGGGCGGCGCTTATCTCCCTCGCCCTGTACATGGTGGGGTTTTGGGAGGAAAAGCGGAACTCTCTGTCGATGGGCATCTTGTGCCTTATAAAATGCTGTCTGCCGTATTCGCCCACGGTGAAAAACACCGTGTCGGGGTGCTTTTTGTAAAACTCCTCGGCGGTTTTTATCACAGTGTGGTTATATGCACCCGCAAGACCCTTGTCTCCTGTAATGACAAGGCAGCCGTAGGTGCCGTCCTCGGGCTCTTTCGCGCCGACAGGGTAGAAAAAGCGGCTGTCGATGTCCTGAGCCGTGCGGAAAATACGCTTTATCTCCTCTCTCAAAGCGTCAAAATAAGGTCTCGTGTGGTCGAGATCCTCCTTGGCCTTTTTCATCTTGACCGAGGCGATGAGATACATGGCGTTGGTTATCTTTCGGGTGTCTTTTATGCTGTTTATGCGGTTTTTGATCTCCTTGGCGCCGGCCATTATCTGTCACCCGACCTTTTCGCCGTCTCCTTCTCGTAAAATTCCGTCGAGAGGGACACTATGAGCCTTCTGTCCTCGGTGGAAAGCTGACCCATATCGTCTATTCTGGCGCAGACATCGGCGGCTCTCGCCTCCACATATTCCACAAGCTTTGCCGCAAAGCGTGATACCTTGTCCAAAGGTATATCCCATATGATGTGGCTTGTGGCGGCCACCAGTGTTATTACCTGGGCGTGGCGCTTCATGGGGCGGTACTGTCTCTGACGCAAAAGCTGCATGAGTATTCGTCCGTATGTCAGCTGTCTCTGGGTGGTCTCGTCGAGATCGCTTGCAAACTGGGTGAATATCTCCATCTCGCGGTACTGGGCAAGGTCGAGCCTTATGGCGCCCGAAGCCGATTTCATGGCCTTTGTCTGGGCGTCGCCGCCGACACGGGAGACCGAAAGTCCCACATTGACGGCAGGGCGCTGACCTGCGAAGAACAGGTCGCTCTCAAGGAATATCTGTCCGTCGGTTATGGAGATTATGTTTGTCGGTATGTATGCCGAAACATCGCCTGCCTGGGTCTCGACTATGGGGAGAGCCGTCATGGAGCCGCCGCCCTTTTCGTCGGAGAGCTGAGCCGAACGCTCAAGAAGTCTCGAATGGAGATAGAATACATCGCCGGGATAAGCCTCACGGCCCGGGGAACGCTCCAAAAGAAGGCTTAAAGAGCGGTAAGCTATGGCGTGCTTTGAAAGGTCGTCGTATATGATGAGGACATCTCTGCCTCTCTCCATAAAATACTCTGCCACGGCGCAGCCCGAATAGGGTGCGATGTACTGAAGGGGCGCAGGCTGGGAAGCTCCCGCGCTTATGACTATGGAGTATTCCATGGCGCCCAGCTTTTTGAGGGTCTCCACAAGCTGAGCCACCGAGCTCTCCTTCTGTCCTATGGCGACATATATGCATATGACATCTTTGCCCTTCTGATTGAGGACGGTGTCCAGAGCTATGGCGGTCTTTCCTGTCTGGCGGTCGCCGATTATGAGCTCACGCTGACCTCTGCCTATGGGGAACATGGAGTCTATGGTGAGAAGTCCCGTCTCCATGGGGACATGGACGCTCTTTCTGTCCATGATGCCGGGGGCAGGTCTTTCCACAGGGCAGTATACCCCGCCCTTGATGGCACCCTTGCCGTCGACGGGCTCGCCCAGAGCGTTTATAACTCTGCCCAAAAGCTCGTCAGAGGCCATGATGCCCGCCGTTCTGCCCGTTCTGTAAACGGCGCTGCCCGACTCTATCTCGCTTTCGTCGCCGAAGAGTATGCAGCCGAGGCTGTCCTTTTTGAGGTCCTGCACCATGCCCTTTATGCCCGAGGCAAAGACAAGAATCTCGCCGTATACGGCATTTTCAAGGCCCGATACCGTGGCTATGCCGTCGCCGACCGTCAGAACCGTGCCCGTCTCATAGGGCACAGCCGAGGGGACGAAGTTTTCCACAGCCTCTTTTATCATGGATA
>CAJKFC010000111.1 GCA_905199135.1 uncultured Eubacteriales bacterium | reverse complement strand
ATTGCCGCCCATGGGAATATAAACGTAATCCCGGAAAAAGCTGCCCAGGGAAATATGCCATCTGCGCCAGAACTCGGTAGCGGAGCGAGAAATATACGGGTAATTGAAATTTTCCGCATAATGGAATCCAAACAGCCGCGCCAGACCAATCGCCATATCGGAATAACCGGAAAAATCGAAATAAATCTGGATCGTAAACATCAAAAGGCCAAACCAGGCGCCAGCCGTGCTTAACGCCGCCAAGTCTCCATCCAAATACTGAGAGGCAAAGTCCCCTGCCAGGTTTGCAATGAGCACTTTCTTGCCCAGACCGGTGCAAAAACGGGAAATCCCACCTATAAAATCCGCTCGGCTGGTCTGCCGCTCTTGGATCTGGGCCGCTACCTCCGTGTACCGGACAATGGGTCCTGCCACCAACTGCGGATACATGGAAACATACATAAAAAAGCGCCAGTAGGACCGCTGTGCCCGGGCCTGCCCCCGATATACGTCAATCACATAGGAAATCGTCTGAAAAGTGTAAAAAGAAATACCAATCGGCAGGGAAAAAGCCGGAACCGGCAGGGAAAGGCCGGTCAGGCTATTTACGCTCTCCACCAGCATGCCGCTGTATTTAAAAACGCCCAGCAGCCCCAAATTCAAAACCAACGAAGAAACCAGCGCCGCTTTTGCCTGCCAGTGCCCTGCATATCTTTCACAAATGCGCCCATGAAAATAATCAATGGTAGCACTGAAGATCAAAAGCGTAACCCATACCGGTTCCCCCCATGCGTAAAAAAACAGCGAAAATACAATCAGAACGCCGTTTCTCCAAGCGGGATTTTTGGTGATATAGTAAAGTAAAATATTTGCCGGCAAAAACAAATACAGAAAAATCAAATTTGAAAAAACCATTTGCTGCACACCTCTTCTTTATCCAACTTTTATATCATATCACACGTTCAAGGCTTTGTCAACAACTTTTTTATTTTTTTAAGTTGTTTGTTTCAACTCTGTTTCGCTTTCATGCGACAGCTTTAATATGTTATCACACACTCAAAAGCTTGTCAACACTTTTTTTATCTTCTCATAAGCGTTTCAGCCTCGACTGCTTGATTAGTATATCATACTCTTTTCCGTTTGTCAACCGCTTTTTTTATTTTTTTGAAAGTTTTTCTGAAGTGTTGTGAAGCAGCGACAAAAGTGAAGGCGCCAGAGCCGTATGCTCCTTTGAAATCTCGGCAAGAGATATGGGGATCTCCACCCCTTCGGAAGCCATATTCTTCACTGTCAGCTCGTTTTTCTTCATCTCGATGTCGCACATCTCGGAAAAAACCGAATCATCTATGGGAAATTCCTTTTGATTGTTTCCCTTATCACAGCGGTAGATCATTCTGAATGCCTTGTACACGCCTGTCGACAGATAGCTGCACACCTCGCCCGACAGCTCTTTGTTTCCGCATTTGCTCAATATGTCCAAAATAAGGGACACTGAATTTATAATAAGTTTTTTATTGAGCATGACAAAAACACTGCCCCTGACCACATTGTCCTTCTGCTCGGACATGTCGACAAGGGTGTCGGGATTTATGCCCATACCGTCGCGGCTTATGGCGTTTCCCAAAAGATAATCACAGGACACGCCGTAAAATCTGCTGGCTTTTACGACAAATTCCAATCCCGGCTCACGGACTCCGTTTTCATAGTGCGACAAAAGAGCCTGAGAAACTCCCAGACTTTGGGCGACTTTACGCTGGCTCAGCTTTTTTTCCTGTCTCAAAAGGGACAGTCTGCTTGCAAAATCGACCTGCATTTTTTGCCTCCGCTACAAAATGATTCATTTCACATTATAATACAAACTTCGGCTCTTGTAAAGTGCTTTTTAAAACTTTCCGTATATTTTTGTATATTTTAGTCGAATAGTCTTGATTTAAAATCCTTTTTATGCTAAATTATTGTTGTGGATAAAGCAGCGTCAGGCTGTTTTGAAACAGTGAAAATCTTATTTACATTATATAAGGAGAATTATTATGAAGGTACTTGTTGAAACATCTGCCCGCCATGTCCATGTCACACAGGAGCATCTCGAAATACTCTTCGGCAAAGGTGCTTCTCTCACAGTTAAAAAAGAGCTTTCCCAGCCCGGTCAGTTTGCAGCTGCCGAAAAGGTCACCATCGTCGGCCCCAAATCCAGCATGAACGCCAGCATTCTCGGCCCCTGCCGCAAGGCTACTCAGATCGAGATCTCTCTGACAGAGGCTCGCTCCATGGGTCTTACAGCTCCCGTCCGTGAGTCGGGCGACATCGAGGGCTCCGGCGCCTGCAAGCTCGTCGGCCCCTGCGGCGAAGTTGAGCTCGAGTGCGGCGTTATCGCAGCAAAGAGACACATCCACATGACACCTGCCGACGCTGAGGCTGCAGGCGTAAAGGAAAAAGAGATCGTAAGCGTAAAGGTAGACGCAGGCAACGGCCGTGACATAGTCTTCGGCGATGTAGTTATCCGCGTTTCCGAGAACTTTAAGACAGCTATGCACATCGACACAGACGAGTGCAACGCGGGCTGCTGCTTCGGCGAAGTTTACGGCGAGATCGTAAAATAAGTATTTAAAATAAAAAAAACGGACAGTTTCCTGTCCGTTTTTTATTTTGTTCTAAAATACCAGCTCTCCGCAGCTGTTGTCCAAAACTCCGAAGGTATAGCCGTTTTCCTTGGCATAGTTCACTATTTTTTCAATCGAATCCGGCGTCACTTTTTGACCGGAGCCGTCATGAGCCAGCACCACTACTCTCTTTCTGTCATAGAAAGTGGATATGGCATTGTCGGCCAGCTGATCGGCAGTGAATTTTTTGCCTTCGGCGTCCTGAGTGCTGGAGTTCCAGTCAAAGGCGGTAAATCCTCTTCTCTCCATCTCAGCCTTTATGTCGTCTCTTACAGCCTTGTTGTAGCTGTTCTTGCTTCCGCCCGGAAAACGGTACACACTGCATCTCTTTCCGGTGATCTCATACACCTTGCGGTTGACCTTGTCTATATCCTCAAGGAATGTATCTACGCTTTGGTATATCTCGTCATACTTGTGGGAATAGGTGTGTATGCCTATGTTGTGTCCTCTCTCTGCCACCGCCTTGAGGTTTTCCTCCACCAGCTCGTCGCTCTTACCGCCGGTAACCACAAAAAATGTGGCTTTGACGCCGCATCTGTCGAGGGCGTCTAAAACGGCTGCCGTATTCTTGCTGGGGCCGTCGTCAAAGGTCAGATAGACCGTCTTCGACTCAACGGGTATTACCTCCTGTTTTTCGGCATAAAGACCGGGGTACTGAGCCTGATATCCCGTAAGCCCCGAAAGGTCTATATTTTTGGATATATCCTCATAGGCCTCGGGCTCATTTATATCCACCGACGGAGTGGGGATATCAGATGTACTCTCGGTTTCCGCCTCGCTGCCCTCTGTGATCTCTCCCTCTGTCGAAGGTATCTTGACATCTGTCTCTATATCCTTGCCGTTCTGCATGGTTATATCTTTCTTGTCATGCATGCCGTCCCAAATAATTTTTCCGCCTGCGGCAACAGCGCTTACGATGGCTATAACGGCCACGGCGTTGATTATTTTACTTTTTGTACTTCTTCTTCTCTGGTATCTTCCGGAAGATCTCATAATAGCCTCCAATTTTATAGTACTTGCTTTTTAGACGACTCAAATCGGCAAAAAGTTTCATTTTTCAATTTATTATATAAATTTCACTTGTTTGTTAATTATTGCACAATATTTGCTTTTTTATGTTTTATAGTGTAGAATTGCATTAAGCTCAAGTCTTTACTTTATTATAACACAGAGGATACAAATATGAAACCCCTAACCAAAACCGACAACTATACTATGCTGACCGACTTCTATGAATTTACCATGGCCAACGGATATCTCAAAAACGGCATGGGAAACAAGATATCGGTCTTTGATATGTTTTTCAGAAAAGTTCCCGACGACGGCGGCTTTGCCATAATGGCAGGTGTCGAACAGTTTGTTGACTATCTCAAAAACCTCTCCTTTTCCCCCGAAGACATAGAATATCTCGAAAGCAAAAAATGCTTTGCTCCCGAGTTCTTGGAATATCTCAGAAACTTCAAATTTGAATGTGATGTATGGGCGGTAAGAGAGGGCACTCCCGTTTTTCCCGGCGAACCGATAGTGGTGGTAAAAGGCCCCGCAATACAGGCCCAGTTCATAGAGACCATGTGTCTTCTGACAATAAATCACCAATGCCTCATAGCCACTAAGGCAAACAGAATGGTGAGGGCCGCCAAGGGCAGAGCCGTTCTTGAGTTCGGCTCGAGAAGAGCCCAGGGTCCCAGCGGAGCTGTTTTGGGCGCCAGAGCCGCGTATATAGGCGGCGCCGCAGGCACAGCCTGTGTAAAGGCCGACATCGACTTCGGAGTTCGCGCCGCAGGCACAATGGCTCACAGCTGGGTGCAGATGTTCGACAGCGAATACGAGGCCTTCAAGGCCTATGCCCTCGCCTATCCCGACAACTGCATACTGCTTGTCGACACCTATAATGTTCTTAAATCCGGTATGCCCAACGCCGTGAGAATAGCCAAGGAGATTTTGGAGCCCATGGGTCAGAGACTCAAAGGAGTCAGACTCGACTCGGGCGATATGGCCTATCTGACAAAGAAAATGCGCCAGATTCTCGACGAGGCAGGACTTGAGGACGCAAAAATTGTCGCTTCCAACGCCCTCGATGAATTTCTCATCAGCGGCCTCATCAACCAAGGCGCCTGCATAGACACCTTCGGAATAGGCGAACGCATGATAGTTTCGAGAAGCGAGCCCGTTTTCGGCGGAGTCTATAAGCTTGTGGCAGCCGAGGGCAAAAACGGCGAACTTGTGCCCAAGATAAAAATATCCGAAAATGTAGAAAAGGTCACAACACCCTGCTTCAAGCAGCTCTACCGCTTCTTTGACAATGAAACCGGCGTAGCCATAGGCGACCTGCTCACTCTCCACGACGAGGTCATCGATGAGAGCAAGCCTTATACCCTTTTCCATCCCGTCCACACA
>CAJKFC010000110.1 GCA_905199135.1 uncultured Eubacteriales bacterium | reverse complement strand
GGCAGAAACGATCCCTGCCCCTGCGGAAGCGGTCTCAAATACAAGAAGTGCTGCGGCAAATAACCCCCCTCACCTGTCTACGAAAGGAAAAAATATGAAAAAATCCCTCTCTCTCGTTTTGATTTTATCCCTTCTCTTCTCGCTGTCCGCCCCTCTGTCATATGCCGAGAACGGCGACAGCTATGTGCAGGATATACAGGTCGGAATAGGTCTCACCTATTCCGAAGAAACCGAGGACTATACGGGCTATAACAGACTTCAGAGCTTTGCCTTTGACTACGCGCCCAACACCTCGGTGCTCCCCATAGTGGAATACGGCAACAACCTCTACGGCAAGAGCAATATCAACACCGTAGTCAAGCACGCCGAAAACAACGGATACTCGGTTTTGGGCGCAGTAAACGCCGACTTTTTCAATATGACTACCGGTATTCCCACAGGCATAGTCATTAAAAACGGAGCTCTCATAAGCTCTGACGGCCAGTGGAACGGCGTGGCATTTTCCAAAGACGGAAAGGCCTATGCGGGAACTCCCTATATGGGAATGACCATGACTTCCAAGTCCACAGGAGAGGTATTCCCCATATATGCTCTCAACAAGGACCGCACCGGAAACGGCATACATCTTTTCAACGGCAGCTATGCCTCCGATACCAAGACCAGCCTCGGAGGAACGATGGTGGTTTTGGAAAAGAGCGATCCCTCTCCCTTGAAAATCGGCGAAAGAGCAGAGTTTACCGTTGTATCGGTAGGCTGGAAAAGCGGCAGCGAAAAGCTTTCCGACACCCAGTATGTCATGACATATAACGACAGCTACAAGGGCCAGTACGACATATCGGTGCTTACCGTCGGTGAAAAGCTGGAGTTTTTCAGCTCGGCTCTCGAGCCTTTTGAAAACGCCGAATTCGCAACAGGCGGCGGCGATATGCTGGCCATAGACGGCTCACTCACCCAGTACGCCGTCAGCGGTACCGCTCCGAGAACCGTTATGGGCGTAAAAGAGGACGGCAGTTTTAAAATCTACGCCGTAGACGGCCGTCAGGCCCACACAAGCGTAGGTCTCAGTCTTAAAGACTGCGCCCAGATGCTGATAGATCAGGGCTATACAGATGTAATCAATCTCGACGGCGGCGGAAGCACCGCCATAACCGTCCGGATGCCCGGCGATACCGACTGCTATGTCACAAACAGCCCTTCGGAGGGCAGCCTGAGAAACTGCGCCACATACATTCTCTTTGTAAACAAGACCTCGGTTACAAATGCAACAAAAGGTCAGGTTTACCCCATGGACGGCGTATATCTGACAGGCAGCAAGATAACTCCCTATGTCCTCAGCTATGACGACGGCTTCAACGGCCACGGCGAGGTCGACGCGTCCTTCAATTACAGCAGCGGTTCTATGGACGGCAAGACATATTCAATGCCTCTTGAAGCGGGAGAGGTCACGATGAAGGCATCGTCCTCTTCTCTGAACATAACCCCCGCGGTATATACCGTCATATCGGCCCCGGACAGACTGTTCATGCTTAGAAACGGATCTGTCGTAAATGACGGCGCATCCATTTCTCTCGCTGCTTCCGAAACCATGGAGCTTGATACCCTCGCATTCTATAAGAGCCGTAAGGTTGAAAGTACCGACAGCGATTACTCCTGGACTGTTACAGGAAACTGCGGCACTGTGGACGAGGACGGCACTTTTACGGCATCGTCCTCTCAGGGCACCTCGGGTACACTTACTCTTTCGGCAGGTTCCAAGAGCGTCACAGTGAATATAAAGGTCGGCAGCGAGCCCTATCAGATCGAAAACTTTGAAAACGGCTTTAACTGCTCGGTTGTCTCCACTCCCGAAAATACAGCTTCCGCCCTTGTAGATTCCAACCTCGACAATGTGAGATTCGGCAAAAAATCTCTCGCCCTTTCCTCGACAGGTGAAAGCGCAGTCTTTACTCTTCCCTTCTCCGTTAAGTCGGGCACAAAGAACCTCTCATTCTGGTATAAGATTACAGGCGAAAGCTCCGTATACCTTGAATTTGTCAATGACGGCACGACAGTTTCGTCAGTCAAACTGGAAAACACCGCAAACTGGAAAAACCAACTTGTAAGCATTCCCTCTTCTTCGGCGTCGGTAACCGTCAGAACCGAAGGAAATGTCATCGTATATTTGGACAATGTTTTCGGAATATATGATTCCTCATCGGATACCACACCCCCTGTCATTCAGCTCATAGGAATATCGGACGGAAACTACAACATCTCAATATATGACGAGACGGTTCTCCCTCTCAAATCGGTGAGACTGACTGTGGACGGCAAGAGTGCTGCCTGCAATTACACCGAGAGCAACAGGGCTCTGAGTTTTACCGCTCCCTCTGACGGCAAACCCCACCGTATTTCGGTATTTGCCGAAGACTTTTACGGCAATCTCTCAAAAGCCTCCTTTGATATCGCCCCCGAGCAGTATGACATCGTCTTTACAGACATGACCGACAGCTGGGCAAAGGCATATGTCAGCGTTTTGACCTCTCAGGGCATTTTCTCGGAGACAACTCTCTTCAACCCCATGGACAACGCCAGCAATGAAATGGTGGCCACAATGATATCGAGATATCTTGGTGTTGACACATCTCTCTATAATGATGTCGAGCTGCCCTTCAAGGACGCCGAAAAGATAAGCGAATGGGCTCTCCCCCATGTCAAAGCTCTCTACTCTCTCGGCATTATGAAGGGAAGCGTCACCGAGGAAGGAAATGTATTTCTCCCCCAGAACAGCATAAGCCGCGCCCAGGTCATGACGATTTTGGGCAGAACTCTTGACAGAGGTTATTCCTACACCCCCTATCCCATCGGTTTTGACGACGACGGAGACATTCCCTACTGGAGCTACGACCACATAGCCCTTCTCAAATCCCTCGACATAGTCACGGGATACGGAGGAGCCAATGTTGTAAAACCCCTCAACAATATAACAAGAGTTGAGGTAGCTTCACTTCTCTACAAGCTCTATTAAGACAATAAGAAAACAGACCGCTCAGCGGTCTGTTTTTTTATTATTCACTCGGTTCAAAAGAGGCTTTTGACAGCTGCTCGGCTATCAGCACACATTGCTGAAGGTCTATCTTTGAGCCTTCAAAGCTCATTACGGTGAGGTCGGCTCCGTTTATGTCGCTGCTTCTTATATCGCAGTCCAAAAAGGCCATGTTGTCGCTCACTATCTCATTGAATACGCAGTTTTTTACGGTACACTTTTTAAATATCGTTCCCGTCATGTCACTTTCGGAAAAATCTGTGTTTTCAAATATCTGCTTGTAAAAGCTCATGTATCTCATGCTGCACATTGTCCATTCGCCGCCCGCTATCTCCAAAAGTTCGCTGTCTGCCCTCTCCAGAGAACAGGCTCTCACTGTGCATTCCCGAAACTCCGTACCGAAAAATACAGCGTATCTGAATTCACAGTTTTGAAAGCGGCAGGCGGTGAATTTTACTCCGTTAAGTTTTGCCGATGAAAAATTGCAGTCCTTGAATATACAGCCTGCTACAAGCTCGGTGCCTGTAAAATCGGCGTCTTTAAAGCTGCAGTTTTCAAATGTTACTCTTGATATCTCGAGGTCGTCGGTCTCGATTTCCGAAAAATCCTGATTTTCGTAGTTTTCCTTTTTAAACACGGCAAAAATCTCCCGTCAAAGATAAAAGTCCGACAGAGCGGACTTTTTATCGTATTATGCTATTTCTTTCCGTTTACCTTCCAGCAGGCCACAAAATGTCCCGGTTCGGTTTCGATAAAGGGCGGCTCCTCTTTGGAGCAGATGTCCTGACAGAAACGGCAACGGGTATGGAAGTGACAGCCCGAGGGAGGATTCAAAGGCGAGGGAATTTCGCCCTCAAGGATTATCTCCTCTTTCTCATTGGTGGGGTCGGGAATCGGAATTGCCGACATCAGCGCCTGAGTATACGGGTGCAGGGGCTTCTGATAGAGTGCGTCAGATGTGGTCATCTCCACCATCTTGCCCAAATACATAACACCTATGCGGTCGGAAATGTATTTTACTACGGGCAGACCGTGGGCGATGAAAATATATGTCAGTCCGAACTTGTCCTGAAGGTCGTTGAGCAGGTTGAGCACCTGTGACTGAATCGACACATCGAGAGCCGACACAGGCTCATCGCATATTATCATTCTGGGGTTGAGCGCCAGAGCTCTTGCGATACCTATACGCTGTCTCTGTCCGCCGGAAAACTCATGTGGAAATCTGTATATGTGTGTCGGCGACAGACCGACGACTTTCATAAGTTCCCTGACTCTTTCGGCTCTTTCGGCCTTTGTGCCTATCTTATGTACCACAAGAGGCTCGCCGATTATCTTCTCAACGGTCTTTCTTGGATTGAGACATCCGTAAGGATCCTGGAATATGACCTGAAGATTTCTTCTGACGGCGCGCATCTCATCCGGCTCAATATTTGTTATGTTCTTGCCCATAAACTCAACATTTCCGGAGGTAGTGGGTACAAGCCCCAAAATAGTCTTGCCGAGAGTTGTCTTGCCGCAGCCCGACTCACCCACGAGGCCGAAGGTCTCGCCTTCATTTACATAAAAAGAGACTCCGTCGACAGCCTTTATGGCACCCTTGTCCTTGAAAGAGAAACCTTTGGATATTTTATAGTGAGTCTTGAGATCGTTTACTTTGAGAATCTGGCTCATATTTTCACCTCTTTCAAATGACAGGCAAATCTGTGTCCGTTTTCAAGATATGTATATTCGGGAGACTGTGTCTTGCATATCTCCATGGCGTAAGGACAGCGGGGATGGAAACCGCATCCCGACGGTCTGTTGTCTGCCGTGGCGATAGTTCCTTCTATTGTATAAAGTCTTCCCTTCGGGGTGTTCAGAGTGGGTATTGATTTCATAAGTCCCAAAGTATAGGGGTGCTTGGGATTTTTGAACAACTCAACCACATCGGCTTCCTCGACTACTTTGCCGAGATACATGACGACAACCTTTTCGGACATCTCTGCCACAACACCCAGGTCGTGAGTTATCAGCATGATG
>CAJKFC010000109.1 GCA_905199135.1 uncultured Eubacteriales bacterium | reverse complement strand
AGTCACTTTGCCGCATAAATCAAAGTTATGGTATCGGAAGGAGTCAGATTATGAGTATTTTTAACAATATAGTAAAATGGACTAAAGGCGAGGACGACGAGGACGATTTCGAGGAGTTCGCTCCCAAAAAGAGAAACGCTTCATATGAGCAGCCCGAAGAGCCCGCTCCAATGCCTGATATTAGAAAAAACAATAAAGTGGTAAATATAAATGCCACAACTCAGCTTTCGGTTGTTTTGGTAAAACCCGAGAGGTTTGAGAATGCCGCCGAGATCGCCGACCATCTGAGGGACAAGCGTACGGTGGTTTTGAACCTCGAAGACACCAACAAGGATGTCGCCAGAAGACTGATAGACTTTTTGAGCGGCGTTACATATTCTCTCGAAGGCAAAATCAAAAAAGTGGCAAACAACACCTTTATCATTACACCTTATACGGTAGACATTTTGGGTGATCTTATCGACGAGCTTGAAAATAACGGACTTTATATTTAAAAATCATGATTTTATCGATAATCAATGAACTTGTTTTGCGAACGGCCGTAACACTTGTGACATGTTTGGAATATCTTCTGATGTTCAGAGCCATTATGTCCTGGTTCCCCCAGCTTCAGGGAGGCAAGCTGTTCGCCTTTGTCTACGGCATTACGGAGCCTATTATAATGCCTTTCAGAAAACTGATGAGCAATGTCAGGAGCCTAAGGGGATTTCCTCTCGATATACCTTTCATGCTCGCTTTTATTGCGGTTATTTTTGTGGAAATACTGCTTCAGAATATGCTTTACTAAAATATAAGAACAGGGGGTAAATATATGCTTACACCGCAGGAACTCCAGAATAAAAAATTTGAAAAAGCTGTTTTCGGCGGATACGATATGGCTCAGGTCGATGATTTTCTTGACAGCATAATCAACGACTATACCGAAATATATAAAGAAAATATAACTCTCAAAGGAAAAATGAAGGTTCTCGTCGACAAGATTGAAGAGTACAGAAGCGTCGACGACGAGATAAGAAAAATGCTTTATACAGCTCAGTCCAAGTCGAAAGAGCTGGTAGCAAATGCGGAAAAAGAGGCGGTCAGCATTGTGGACAATGCCAAGTCGGCCGCGGAATCCAGCATAATAGAGCTTAAAAATCAGTATCTTGCCGAGCAGGACAAGCTGGCCGCAATGAAGAGCGAGACAGCTGCTTTTGCAGAGCAGATGAAATCCATACTCAGGAAAAACATAGAGCTTCTTGACGCATATATAGAAGCGGCTCCCCCTAAACAGGAGATCATTCCTCCCAAGGAGGAGGAATATAAGAAAGCATCACCGGACACATTTGAATTTGAACTGCCCAAGGATTTTATAGTTGATAAGGGCGAAGAAAAAACAGAAGAAAAAAGGGAAGAGATTCCCGTTGAACTCCAGACCGTTTCAGAAAAGGTCGGGGATATAAAGACAGATAATAAAAATGCCGATCTTTCCGATACAAAGTTCTTTGAGGTGCAGCTCGGAAGAAAAGAAGAGCGCGCCCACAAGAGAACCGTGCAGGAAGCTGACGAAGGCAGCTACGACAGATCGTATAAACCGTCTTTCAGATTCAACGATTTGAAATTCGGCAAAAACTACGATTATGAAGAAGAAGGGAAGACGAAAGGCAAAAAGAAATAGAAGGGAACTTATAAAGATGGAACAGGATTACAATAAAACGCTTAATCTGCCCTCTACCGATTTTCCGATGAGAGCGGGTCTGCCCAACAGAGAGCCCGGAATGCTCCAGCACAATGAGGAGATGGGCCTTTACAAAATGGTCAGAGAGAAGAACAAGGGTCTTCCCAAATATGTTCTTCATGACGGCCCTCCGTTCAGCAACAACAATATCCACATGGGAACAGCCATGAACAAGGTTCTCAAGGATTTTGTCAATAAATATAAGATGATGAACGGTTTTGACGCTGTGTATGTACCCGGCTGGGACAACCACGGTATGCCCATAGAGAGCGCCATCATCAAAAAGAACAAGCTCGACAGAACAAAGATGAGCATTCCCGAGTTCAGAGACGCATGTAAGAAATTCGCTGAAGATTGGGTAGAGGCTCAGATGTCCCAGTTCAAGCGCCTCGGCGTAATAGGCGACTGGGAGCACCCCTATCTCACAATGAAACCGAGCTTTGAGGCCACAGAGGTCAAGATATTCGGTGAGATGTACAAAAAGGGATACATCTATAAGGGACTTAAGCCTGTTTACTGGTGTCCCCACGATCAGACAGCTCTCGCTGAGGCCGAGATCGAGTATGTCGACGCACCCTGTAAATCAATATATGTAAGCTTTAAGATCAAGGACGACAAGGGCAAGCTCTCTCAGTACTGCGATCTCGACAAGCTTTACTTCATCATTTGGACAACTACAACATGGACACTGCCGGGCAACCTCGCCATCGCCCTCAACCCCTATGAGGACTATGTACTTGCCAAGACAGAGAACGGAAATGTCTACATAACAGCCAAAGAGCTGCTGGCTTCCACAATGAAGCAGGGCGGCATTGAGAATTATGAGATCATCGCCGAGCTCAAGGGCAGCGAGTTTGAGTACATGACTGCTCAGCATCCCTTCCTCGACCGCGACAGCCTTATAGTCACAGCAGACTATGTCACAATGGATTCCGGTACAGGCTGCGTACACACAGCTCCCGGACACGGTGCCGACGACTACCTCACAGGCCGCAGATACAATCTGCCCATGCTTGTGCCGGTCGATGACAAGGGTGTTCTCACAGAGGACGCAGGTCAGTTCGCAGGTCTTTACTACGAAAAATCCAACGAACTCATATTCAATCATCTTCAGGAGACAGGAGCTCTCTTCGCTTATGAAGACATAATCCACCCGTATCCCCACTGCTGGAGATGTAAGAATCCCATCATATTCAGAGCTACTCCCCAGTGGTTCTGCTCGGTTGACTCCTTTAAGGAGGAGGCCGTCGAGGCATGTAAAAAGGTAAACTGGTCTCCCGCCTGGGGCGAAGACAGAATCATATCCATGGTTCGTGAGCGCGCCGACTGGTGTATTTCCCGTCAGCGCCGTTGGGGTCTGCCCATTCCCGTGTTCTATTGTGAGGAGTGCGGCAAGCCTGTTTGCACAGACGAGACAATAGAGGCGGTTTCCAAGCTGTTCGGCGCCGAGGGCTCCAACGCATGGTATCTGCATGAGGCAGAGGAGATCATTCCCGAAGGCTTCAAGTGCCCCCACTGCGGAGGAACACACTTTACCAAGGAAATAGATACTCTGGACGGCTGGTTCGACAGCGGTTCCACACACTTTGTCGTACTTGACGGAGACGACGATCACCACTGGCCCGCAGACCTCTACCTCGAGGGTGCAGACCAGTACAGAGGCTGGTTCCAGTCCTCTCTCCTTACGGCTGTTGCCGCAAAGGGACAGGGCGCTCCCTATAAGAATGTCCTTACTCACGGCTGGGTCGTCGACGGAGAGGGCAAGAAGATGTCCAAATCTCTCGGCAACACTGTCGATCCCCTCAATGTAATTAAGGAGTATGGCGCAGATATACTGAGACTCTGGGTTGCTTCGTCCGATTACCGCGTCGATGTAAGAGTTTCCAAGGAGATCTTCAAGCAGCTTTCCCAGATGTATCTCAAGATTAGAAATACCGCGAGATATATCCTCGGAAATATCGCAGACTTTGATCCCAATAACCTTGTAAAGCCCGAAGAGATGCTGGAGATAGACAGATGGGCTGTCACAAAGCTCTCCGAGCTCATGAATAAGGTACACAAGGGATATGAGGATTTCGAATATCATATTGTTCATCACGGCATACACAATTTCTGCGTAGTCGAGATGTCCAACTTCTACCTCGATATTATCAAAGACAGACTTTACTGTGCAGGCAAGGACAGTGTTGAGAGAAGAAGCGCACAGACAGCTATTTACCTCATTCTCGACTCTCTTGTCCGTATGCTCACTCCCATTCTCGCCTTTACTTCCGACGAGATATGGCAGGCAATGCCCCACAGAGAGGGCGACGACACAGCTCATGTCCTTTTGAACCAGATGAACAAGCCCTTTACAGAGTATCATCTGAGCGCTGAAGAAATGGACAAGTGGAACGAGCTCATAGCTCTGCGTGATACAGTCAACCAGTGCCTTGAGGAGGCAAGAGGAGCCAAGCTCATAGGCAAGCCTTTGGAGGCAAAGGTGACCATGTATATGGACGACGAGCTCTGCACAAAATATAGTGACAAGACAAAGCTTTTGGAGACTTTGTTCATCGTTTCCAAGGTTGAAATAGTGAACGGCAAGGGCGGAAAGACCTACGGCGACGAGAGAGTCGGCGTTGAGGTTGCCCGTGCAGAAGGCGAGAAGTGTGAGCGCTGCTGGATCTACTCCGACACAGTCGGCAAGGATACCAAGCATCCGACACTTTGTGAGCGCTGCGCCAAAGTTGTAGACTAAATTGTTTTAAGTGGCACCTTTCGGTGCCACTTTTAGTAGAGGTATTTTTATGAATGTTAGTTTATTTGACATTTTGGGCCCCATAACGGTGGGACCTTCCTCCTCTCATACAGCGGGAGCCGTCAGGCTCGGTCTGGCTTGCCGAATGCTGCTGGACGAGGAGATCAAGAGCGCTAAAATAACTCTGTACGGCTCTTTTGCCGAGACATACAGAGGACACGGAACCGACAAGGCTCTCGTAGGCGGGCTTTTGGGACACAGACCCGAGGATATAGAAAACCGCGACAGCCTGGATATCGCCGCACAGAAGGGAATGGAGATAGAGTTTGAGACGGCTGAGGAGCCGAGATATCATCCCAATACAGTAAAAATTGAAGCCGTCGGCGTGAGCGGCAAAAAAAAAAGGCCCCGGGGAGCTGGGGTGGGGGGGGGAGCCATAAAGCTCAACACATTGAATGAGTTCACCATAAATACGCCGTGCAATCAGGACACTCTGGTTATAATCCACACCGATGTGGCGGGCATACTTTCGACCATTACAACTATAATGGCCTGGGCGGGATATAATATAAGCAACATGACCCTGACCCGTACCAAGAAAAACGGAGATGTTGTCTCTTTGATAGAGACCGATATACCTGTGGCCGAGGAGACGGTCGACATGCTCAGGAAGACGAAAAATGTCATTCAGATAATAAAAATACCAAAGTTTTAAGGTGATTATATGTTTATTTCAGGTATAGACGCCATAATAAAGGAAACCACGGAGAAAAATATTCCCGTTTGGCAGTATATGATAGACTTGGAAAATGACTCCACAGGCGTGAGCAAGGAGGAGATATATTCCAAGACACAGGAAGTTTACAGCACCATGAGAAAGGCCATCTCGGCCGGCATCGAAAGCGATATGAGGTCGGTCAGCGGACTTTCGGGCGGAGACGCAAAGAGGTATAACAAATATATCGACAGAAACGAGTCTTTGCTGAGCCATTTCCATTCAAAGGCCATAGCCTATTCGCTGGCTACATCGGAGCACAACGCAAGCATGGGTATCATTGTAGCCGCTCCGACGGCGGGCGCTTCGGGAATACTTCCGGGAGTTATATGCGCCGCCCAGGAAGAGTTTGGATTTGACGACGATACGGCTGTCAAA
>CAJKFC010000108.1 GCA_905199135.1 uncultured Eubacteriales bacterium | reverse complement strand
TGCCGGATAGGAACGGCAAAATTTTTTACACTTCTATTACTTCTTTATCGCACATTAGCAAAAACTCAAGGCGGCTTATAGCCGCCTTTTTTATGCCTAAAAATCATATGGCAACCGCAGGTTGCCTTTAGTTTCTTGTATTTGCCGCCTTCGTCTGCTATAATTCTCATAAAAGGAGGCGATGCAAATGGGCGACAGAATAAGAGAGCACCGAATAAGGGCGGGGCTGTCACAGGACGCTCTTGCCGAACTTGTAGGAGTGAGCCGACAGGCCGTTACAAAATGGGAATCGGGCGCTTCTTCTCCCACTGCGGCCAATCTTTTCAAACTGGCCGAAATATTCGGCACCACGGCGGATCTTCTAATAGATAAAGAAAAAGCCGAAACGGAAGAAAATAAAATCTCCGACGGCGAAAAAGATGAAAAAGACGGCAGAAAAATATCCCTCTCCGTTACGGCAGCCGCCCTCACAGCGGCGGTATACATCGCTGTATATTTAGCAGTTCAGCTTTGCACAGCAGACTTTTCGGAAAGCAGCCTGCTGTCGGTAATCACTCGCCCGAGTCATTCACCCTATCTCTGGTCATGGCTGTTGACAAACAGGCTGTTTTGGTGGGTCATGGCTGTCTCGGTTTTTTCGGCTCTTTGGGGAAAACTCAGATTTTCTGTGGTAAACACCGCCATGTTTTTCCTTGCCGTGGCTATCGGTGAGATTTTAGGCCCCTGTCCCGCAGGAGCGCCTTACGGCCACAGTCACTACGGCTGGGCAATATGGGGCGCATTGTATCTGCTTTCGATAGTCATGGGTCTTTCGGCCGAAAAGCTGAAAATCGGCGAATCCCCACTTCTGTCAATAAAAAACCGCATTTGGCTGCTGATTTCGGTCTCTGCATGCACCGCCGCGGTAATTTTCATTTTGCTGGCAAGACCGTCTTTTTAAAACTACAAAAAAACAAGCCCTATGGGCTTGTTTTTTTACTGTTCCAGAATTGCTTTTATCTCCTCTGTGTAATCGGTGAGCTTTTTGTCGCCGTAGAAAGATATATACGCCGCCCTGCCGTTTAAGGCACAGAAAAGATGCTGTGCTCCGCCGTGCTCGCCGTAGGCGAAAAAGTCAAAACCCACTCTCTGCTCTGTTTTGACTGCGCCCTCCTCAAAGGTCTTATAGGGATATACCGAATACTCGTCATAGTTTCTTCCTATGTATCTGTCGCCCAGAGGAATTTTGGACATATAGTCCTCTATAAGCGGCACAGCCATGGAGTTTATCCTGGTGTCGTAAAATCTCATCAGCATTCCCGTCTCGGCGCCTTTCACCTCGCCGGTCTGGGTTATCTCCACATATTCCGAAAGAAGATTTGTACTGCGCCTTTCAAAATAATTGGAAAAGTCCTTGCCCTCATACCTCATTCCCTCGACGGTTCGGTATTCGTCTCCGTATATGTCGGACATTTTAAGATATACAAAATCCTCCGCCCGCTCTATCCCGACACTCTCGACAGATGTGTACTGGATAAAAGGCACTATATAGTGGGCCAGCAAAATTATCATCGCCGCCATGAGCATTGCAAGGTTGAAGATTCTGTATACTTTTCTCGACTTTATTTTAGGCTTTTCCCCTCTCTCGATGGCTTTGAAAAACCTTTTGAAAATCACATAGTCAATTATCGACGACAGCAGGAAAAACGGCATTACGATCATGAGCAGCAGTATGGTCAGGTTTATATTTTTCTTTGCAAGACCGTAAGGCGAAAAATCCCCGAAAGCTATGCCGAACCCCAATACAATAGCTGTGATGATTATTGTAAATATCAGGCTTCGGAAGGAGCTCTTTTTGACGGTGCCGTATACTTCCGCCTGAAGTTCTCTGTCGGTGTAAAGTTCCTCTGCATCCTTTTCGGCCTTCATTATGTAAAAGAGATTTGCGAATTTGCAGACAAACTGCCAGCCGAAGCTCTTGTAAAAATCCAGCCTGTCATTGTTCTCATTCTCCTCAAAATCCCTTTTGGGCTCCAAAACATACTTATACTTTCCCTTTTCGCATTTTTTAAAGGCGGCGACGGTGTTGAGCACCATAAACTTAAGCTCAAGTCCTTTTTCCGACTGCTCGTTGAGCCAGCTCTCCATGCCCGCTATATCCATCGGATTTTCCGTTACAATTTTAAAAATCATAAGCTCCTCCCCTTTTCCTCCTCTTCAATGTCGCAAAGACAGCGTCTCAGCCTTTCCACCTCGTCATAATACACCTTTCGCCCCTTTTCGGTGACGGCGTATATGCGTTTTCGCCCCTGTACCTCCGTTTCCTCAATGAGGGAGGTCTCCTCAAATTTGGAAAGTATGGTATAAAGAGTGCCGGGGCCCATCTTTATCCTGCCCTTCGTCCTTTTCGATATAAAATTCACTATTTCTGTGCCGCACATATCGCTTTTCATAAAAGCCATGAGAACATACAGCATACTTTCCGACAGCACTTCAAAGGTCTTTTTTGACATCGCCCCACCTCCTTACATCGAGTATCGATATTGTATGTCTGTATTATAACATCGATGCTCGATATTGTCAATATTAAAATGGCAGAACCTTTTGGGCTCTGCCATTTTAATTTGGTTTTGATTGGATTGGAATATGATAAGTTTATTCTGAATTAGAAGATGCGCCTTGCGCCCCAATAATATGTAGAGTAGTAACCGGAGTTTATTGTGTCGATCTCAACGGAGCGTCCGGGTTTTACAGAGTGGACCATCTGTCCGTTACCTATGTATATACCTACATGTCCAACAGAGCTGCTTCCGGGGCTGGAGAAAAAGACCAAATCGCCGGGCGTAAGCTCGCTCTTGGATACCTTATATCCGTTGGAGGTCTGAGCGGAAGAAGAACGGTTGAGTGTTGCGCCGAACTGCTTGTACACATAATAGGAAAGACCGGAGCAGTCAAATCCCGAAGGGCTTGCGCCGCCGTAAACATATTTTACGCCGAGATAGCTGAGAGCCTTGTCCACAACCTGCTGACCGAGAGAGGAGTTTGACAATGCCTGACCTGCCGAAGCGGAGGAGAGCTCGATGTATTCCACATAGTCGGGGCTTATGTAACCTGTGCCCGCGGAGGAGTTGACCTTGAGCCATCCGCTGTTGATTCCGATGATCTCTGCCGTTGTTCCCTCATAGAGCTTGCCGATAACAGCTGCCGAAAGGCTGGGCTCTGCTCTGAGATTGAGTGCGCTTGCAGTGACCTTTACGCCGCCGCCGTTAGATATATTCATAATGTCTTTTATAATAACATAGTCCTTATGAGCATATCCAACTGTGCCTGCTGCAGAAACCTTGTAGAACTCGCCCTCTTCGCCTATGACCGAAAGGTCTGTGCCGTTTGAGAGCATTTTAAGCGATGCCGATTCGGTTGTCGCCTGCTGTCTGAGATTCAAAGCGCTTGCGTCAACCACGCCTGCCTTTATGCTGTCGAGAGCCGAGGCCGAAACCGCCAGCACCGCAGCCAGAATTCCTGCTGTAAATACCGTCCTTATCTTTTTTAACATTTTTTCCTCCGTTTTAAACTGCCTTGTTTGACTTCTTTGCTATTTGTTCTGTCCTGCCCTTGCAAGCCATATGGAAGCTATATCAAGGGCGTCGTAAAGATTTGTTCTCTGAGCCGTCTTCAAAACCCTGTCCGAAGCGTTTATGTCAGGGTCGTTGAGCTGAAGCTCTATGTTGAGTTTTGTAGCCGTTCTCAAATCGGAAAGCTCTTTGCTCTCCAATATTTTAATCATTATAATGTGTTTGTTTTCCGGTTTGCCGTAGAAAATGGTGTTGCCGGATCTCATGAGTGCATTGCCTTTATAGGTCAATATTTTTTCCATTTAGCGTCCGCCTTTCTGCGTTATTTTTATTTTAGCACAAATAGTTACAAAAGTCAAACAAAACAGTTACAAAATACTGTCCAAAATCTTACGGAGAATTTTGTGAAATCGGTATACTTAAAGTATTTTTATAGCGAAATCGGGACAAGCCGCCGCACAGTATCCGCACAAAAGGCAAACATCTGTGCGGCAATTACAGCGCCTGTCCTCAATATAAAGGGCTTTTTGCGAACATTTTTCAGCACATCGGCCGCAGCCCGTACAGTAGTCCTCTATGTGCAGGTGCTTGCCCTGCACATTGTAACCTTCGGTGAATTTTCGGTTACAAAAATATTCCAGATTGTCATCAACCTCCTGCTCGCTCTTCATGCCGAGAGCTACGCTGTGCTTATACGGAAAATCAAATATATAATCAAGGCATTCGCTCGCCCTCATATACAGGTTGCCGCCGCCGAAGGCCTTCATGGTGTAAACTCCCATGCCGCTTTCATAGGCCTTCTGCACCGCCTTCTCCATGTCCTCCCTCAAGCCGTCGCATATGCCGAGGCCTGTGACATTGAGCATGGGATGCACCACATCGAGGCCGTACTTGACGGCTCCTTCGACGCCTGCCACAAAGTGTGTCGATATGCCCACCGCTCTTATTATGCCTTTGGCCTTTAAATCATAAAGGGCGTCGAGGGCGTCTCTGTGTCCTCTCAGCGTCCATTCGCTCTCCTGCTCGTGGAGCATGAAGATGTCTATATAGTCCCTGTCTATCTCCCTTCTGGCCTCCTCGACGGCCTCTACCGCCGCCTGATATTCATAGGCGTAGGTTTTGGAGGTTATTATAAGGTCTTTTTTGCTCTTTTTAACCGCCGCCCTCAAAAGGTGATAATTTCTGTAATATTGGGCGGTGTCTATAAAGTTAAGCCTCTTTTCGGCGGCATAGGCAATGACTTCCCCCGCCCTCTCGGCCTCAAAATCGTACTGACACGGGGACATGGTAAGGCTGCCGAAGCATATGGGCGGCACTTTTATCCCCGATCTTCCAAGTGTTATCTCTGTCATGATATGTGGTATTCCTCTATTTCCAGTGTTTTTCCGCTTAAGTTTTTCAGCTCGTAGGTTTTGAAAAGCTTTCCTCCCATGAGGATGGGTATTCTGCGGCTTGGTGCATTTCGCCTGTCGACGGGATAGACTATCACATCGAAAAGCAGTTCGTCCCTTATGTATCTGATGCAAGCCGCTATGGCCTCGAGACCGTAGCCTTTTCCGTGGGCCGCTTTTTTAGTCCATATGCCCAGCTCGATTTTTTTGGATTTTATCGAGTGTATTCCGCAAAGGCCTATGAACTCTCCGCCCTCTTTCGTTCTTACGGCAAAGACTATCTCTTTTCCCTTTTCCATATTCTCAAGGGTTTTTCCTACAAATTTCTCGGTCTCGGATATGTCCTCGGCAGGTTTCGGGAACATATACTCGGTGACCTCGGGAGTAAAGTTTACGAATATGTCCTGAATATTGTCAAGCGAGAGAGACCTGAGCACAAGTCTCTGGCTTTCGATTTCAAGATTCAGATAATCGGGCTTTTTGGCGCTGAACCACTTAAACGGCATAAGCTCCTCCAATGTCTTTATCTCATTTTCCGTCACCTTTATGAGTGTATCGGCGTTTTCGGGGTCGAGCTGACACATGAGCTCGCGGCATCTGCCGCAGGGCGGATATATCACTCCCCTGTCGTTTACCGCCACAAGCATTTTTACTTTACTCTCCCTTGCC
>CAJKFC010000107.1 GCA_905199135.1 uncultured Eubacteriales bacterium | reverse complement strand
GCTTTTCGGGGTCTTTGGCCTCACGATATGAGCGGCGTATCTCGTCTTCCGACATGAACATCAGCTTTCCTCCTTAAATGCCGATGCCAAAACCGTCTGCGAAAGTTCTTTGGGCATCGAGCAGAACTCATCGCCGTCCACTCCTGCTATGATCACAGGCCCTACGAAAGGCATACCGAAGACCTCGCAGTTATAAGGCATGTCCAAAAGCAGTCCCTCTTCGTTGCACACCACCGTGAGATGGGGCAAAACCGTAACCGTCTCTATGTATCCGTCCACCGCCTTCTGCATGGCTTCAAGGCTGTTTTCAATGGCTACAATCTCGGCTTTCTGTCCCGGTTTTTTCAAAATAACATCTATCATTTTGTCTGCTCCTCTCTGTAAAGTATGTCCCACAGATGGGACAAAACCCTGTCCGCTGCCTTTTCGGACACTTTGTTTTCATAAAGTCTTTCCTTTACCGCCTCATATATCTCGCGCTTTCTTTTTTCGATGTCCTCAAGACACTCGCCGCAAAGGCAGTGCATGACATTGTCGTTCTTTCCACATTTTACGCAGCTTGCCATATTATCACCTCAATATACAGTCGTTTTCAAAGTGTTTCTGCCCTCTCCGTACTGCGCCAGAGCAAATCTCTTTTTGGGGTGTACCCAAATTATAAAGGCAGACACAGTCTTCTTCGCCGGTTTCATTTTCTCGTTTTCACAGATGATTTCCACTCTGTCGCCCACCTTGTATCTCGTCATATCCGTCCCTCCATTTTAAGCTGCCTTGCCATTTCTTCGTTTTCGGCTTTTGTGGCCCTTGAGCCCTTTGTCCAGTCGTTTCCCAAAACTCTCGCCACTACATCGGAGCCCTTTTTTCTTTCACGGCTTTTTCTTAAAACCATACCGGCTCTCTCGCTTTCGAAAAAGCGCTGTCTTGAACCGTCAAAGTCCAAAGCCACGCTGCCTGTAACGCCTTCCTTGTTTTTGGCGATGATGAGCTCTCTCAAAGGGTCGTCCTCCAAAGGCTTGTGCAAAAGCAGCACTGCATCGGCGTCCTGCTCTATCTGTCCGCTGTCACGGAGAGCGGCGAGGGTGGGTCTGTCCCTGCCTCCCTCTCTCGACAGCTGACATATCATGATGACAAGTACCTTGTGCCTTTGGGCAAAGGTGTGAAACTCCTTTGAAATGGCAGAAACTCTCTCATATTCGCTTCTGGCGGTGCCGCCGATAAGTCCCATATAGTCGATGATGACCACCTCTGCCCTGTCTCTGAGCGCCGCCGAACATATCTCAAAGGCGGTTTTTCCCGAAGCGTTTCTGAAAAATATCTTTCTTTTCGCCACAGGGGCGTATTTCATGGCCAGCTCGGCCTTTTCGCTGTCCGAAAGGCTGCGGCTTTTTATCTTTCCGAAATCGGTGTCCATGACATTGGCGAAAAATCTCGCCGCCAGCTTGCTCTCGCCCGTCTCGAGAGAATAGAAAACCGTTCGGTATTTTTCCGACATCTCGTAGGCGAAGTTCAGGGCGATGGCCGTCTTGCCTACCGAAGGTCTCGCTCCTATCACCACATAGTCACCTTTTTCGGTGTACATCCTGCCGTCCAAAGCCTTTATGCCGTAGGAGATATATTCGGGCTTCCTGTCCATCTCGTCGAGAAAATCTCCGAAGATATCGGCCATTCCCAAAGGTCTGTCGTTTTCGCCCTCACCGTCGAGGGCGGCTATGACGGCGGCCGAAGTCTCTCTCATTCCCTCTGTGTCTCTTCTTGCCGCCTGTACCGTCAGCTCGTCCGAAAGTCTCAAAACCCTGTCGTATACATACTCTTCTTTTACCGCTGCGGCGTATTCTCTGAAATTGGCTGCCGTCGGAGTCTGCTCCACGATGGACAGCATAAGCGAGGCATATTCGGGTATCTTCGCTCCCAAAGTGATGTGGTCTATCGGTCTGCCCTCAAAATACAGCTCCCTTGCCCCTTCAAACAGAGCGGCGTAGCCGGTCACCGAAAAATGCTCGGTCTTAAGACAAGAGAAGATCTCGGCGGCGCATTTGGGACTGTCGATGATAAGGCAGCCTAAAACCCCTGCCTGGGCGTTTATGTATGCGTCATTCATCGGCCACCCCTCCCCAGTTGTTTTTTATGGCGTTTTGCAGTACGGCTCTCCAGCTCTTCCAGCCGTTTTTGTTTTTGGTTTTTTCGGCCTGAAGATCTATGTATTCTATGGCTTTGGCAACCTTGACTTCGCCGTACTTTTCTATGAGTTTCTGCAGCTCGTCGTCGGTCAGCTTTACCCACCCGTTTTCACCGTATTTGCGGGGGCGGACTATACTATCTGGTTTACTATCTGTTAGATTATTTATATTATATATACTATCTTTACATTTCCCCAAACGGTGAAATGTCATATCACCGTTTGCGTATGTCGACACCACCGTTTCGGTGACGGCATACCACAGAGTACGGTCGTAGGGACTGTCGGCAAAATTGACAGCAATTACCAGATTTTTCTCCCTGCAGCTCTTCACTATCCTCTCTATCTGCCTCTTTGTCCAAAATGGAAAAAGCTGCGAAAAAGCCTCCATGGAATTGTAGCTCCAGGCGTATGTTTTTCCCTCGTATTCCCTGATGTTTTCTCCGTTGGTCTCGTTTCTCAGACACCAGAAATAAAGGTTGTGACAGAATATCGCCTCGTCCACGCCGAAGTCTTTCGCAAGCCTTACATCAAATTGGTATTGCAAGGCGGCACCTCCATTCCCGCCGTGTCTCCGCCGTATTTTTTCACACAGTCATAGGCTCTGCGTTTGAGCACGGGCAGCGGCACAGCCTTGTTCTTATATTCCGTTCGAAGATTTATGACAAGGTCAACAAAGGCCTGTCCCGTCTTTTCTCTGTCAAGATATTCTCTCAGTCTCATATTTTCCTCCTAAACCAAAAAGCCTTCGAGAAACGGCGACAGCTCGGAAAATGGTATTTTCAAAGCGTTCATTATGGCGGACAGCTCTCCGAGGGTCATATCTCCCATATTTTTGCGGCGGGAATAAAATCGTGCGCCCCATTTTGCAAAGAATACACAGCTCTTCCGTGGACATATCGCGCACCTCGGCGTATTTGGATATGGTGCCCATTATGTACTTACCGTTCTCTGCCGCCTTTGCGGCCTTTTTGTCTTTTTCTGTCAGATAAACTTTCGGCATAATATCTCTCCTTCTTGACTTTTTCGGAAAAATGAGATATACTTTAATTGGTTGTTGTGTGCCGTTCCGGTAGCTTTGGCTTCGGGACGGCCTTTTTCTTTGCCCTTTTTGCCGCTGCATATGGGACAGACATAGTCATAATCTCTCCTTTTTTCCGATACATTCCATTTTAAGCCGCATACACGGCATATTTTATATTTCACTTGCGGGTCTCCTTTTCTGTACTTTGGTACATAAAGCCCGCCTTATGGGCGCTGTACACCGCTGCCGCAAAGCTTGCGACCGACAATGTAAAGCACAAAGGCACACTGGCCCCTTCTATGCTCTCGGCTGCTCCTGCAAAACCGTAAAAAGCGGCAAAAGACAGCCCGAAAAGCCATTCATAGATTCTCTTCATTTTCACCCTACCTTGTTTTTACAAACTTTAAAGACAGCACGGCCGCCGAGATGTCGTCAAGCTCTTTGATGATGATATCAAATCTCCCCCTTTCCTTTTCGTCTATCACATTGTCACAGGTGATGTCCAAAAGCTCGTCTCTGAGCTTTATAAAATCGTTTATCTCCTTTTGCAGTCTCAGCACCGCCTCGGCAAGCCCGGACATTCTGAATTCCGGAAGATACGCCGACAGCTCCCTGGCTGAAAGATTGATGTGCTGCACGGCGAGAAACGGCGTTCCGTATATCTCTATCATTCGAGCCACTACGGCATTTTGAGGAAAACGCCTGCCGCCTTCGTAATCTCTCAGGCTGTCCACCGATATACCCAAAAGCTCCGCTGCCTTTTCCTGGGTTATCCCGGCAGCGTTTCTGCCGCTTTGATAGATATTTATGTATTTTTTCTCCATTGTCTCCCTCCTTCCTTACGGGTATAATAAAATCAGTCCCGGTCCTTACTTTTCGCTGTAAAACAGCTCATCGATTGTACAATTAAATATCTCCGACATCACAACAAGAGAATCCACAGAGGGTTTTCTCAGACCTTTCTCCCACATTGAAATTGTAGATGCTGAATCTTTTGATAGAAGTGTGGCAAGCTGTGACTGGCTAAGGTTTGCAGCTTCCCTGTGCTTTTTTATATTTTCACCCAAAGCCATTTTGTCGCCTCCTTTCGTTCTCAATTTGTGATTTTATTATACTGCTCATTTTGTGAATTGTCAATGCATTTTTTGTCTTTTTGTGATTTTCGTTGACTTTTCACAAAAAGTGAAGTATACTACCATCGAGGTAACAATATGAGATTAAGAGAACTTAGAGAAAATTTAGGTAAGATGCAAAAGGTAGTTGCCTATGAGTTAGGCATTGCTCCTAATACATATAGTCAATATGAGAGCGGCAAACGAGAGCCAGATCGCAAAACTCTTATTAAGATCGCCGACTACTTCAACACATCGACCGACTATATACTTGGGCGTGATGTCTCGACCAGACCTCTTGACGACAAAAACGGTGTATGGATTCCTGTTTTGGGACAGGTTCAGGCAGGCCTGCCCACCACGGCTGTCGAAAACATCATCGACTACGAGCAGATAAACCGCGATATGTCTGGCACGGGAGAGTTCTTCGCCCTCAGAGTCAAGGGCGACAGCATGGAACCAAAGTTTACCGAAGGCGATGTGGTCATAGTCAGAAAACAGTCCACCGCTTCCGACGGCGATATCGTCATCGCCCTTGTCAACGGCGACGATGCCACTATCAAAAAAATAAAAATAAGGCCCGAGGGAATTATCCTCACGCCTTTGAACAGTCAGTATGAGCCGATGTTTTACAACAATGACGAAATAGAAACCCTTCCCGTCACCATTATCGGAAAGGTCGTCGAGCTCAGAGCAAAGTTTTAGTTTATACAGCGCAACATTTCTTGTTACCTGCACCCGCGGGGTGTAAAAATAAAATACATGGGGAGATATATTCACTATGAACGAAACTAAGAAATGCAAATACTGTCAGACCGACATACCTAAAAAGGCCAAGGTATGCCCGAATTGCAAAAAGAATTTAAAATCTCACGGCTGCCTTGCAGGCGTAAGTATTTTTTTATGCGTAATCGTTGTGTGCATTTTTATTGCAGCCCTATCCGGCTCTAAAGATGAAATCTCTGCAGATCTTTCCGAAGCCACTGCCGAGCTGATCACACTGGATGAGTTCAATACCATTCAGAACGGCATGAGCTATGAAGAGGTTGTCGAGATTATCGGCTCTGAAGGCGAGGCATCGAGCACCGCCACCGTCGGAGATATCACCACAAGCATATATATGTGGAAAGGCAAAGGCTCGGTAGGCGCCAACGCCAATGTCACTTTTATAGATAATGAAGTCTCCGCAAAAGCTCAATTCGGTCTTGAATAACCCCTCCGGCATTTTACGGAACATATTTTGAGACAACCCTTGAGCAGGCTCTTAAAATAGGTCTCGAGCCCTGCGTAAAATGCGTAAAATAAACTATC
>CAJKFC010000106.1 GCA_905199135.1 uncultured Eubacteriales bacterium | reverse complement strand
GACATTTTCGGAGGGGTGTGGAGAGGCTACCGCGAAAAGATCATAGCGGCGTGGCAGGAGCTTATATCCGAGGAGGACACTGTGGTCCTCTGCGGCGATATCTCCTGGGGCATGAGCCTTAAAGAATCTCTTTTAGACTTCAAGCTGATAGATAACCTCCCGGGAAAAAAGATAGTTCTCAAGGGCAATCACGACCTTTGGTGGGACACTGTCAGCAAAATGAAGCGGTTTTTTTTCGAAAATGAGATAAATACCATTGACTTTTTGCACAATAATTGTTATTTTTATAATGGTACGGCCATCTGCGGCAGCAGAGGCTGGGCATGGGAGGACGGCGAGACCCATGACGACAAAGTGTGGAACAGGGAGCTTATGCGCCTTGAGGCCTCTTTGAAGGCGGCAGGCGGAAAAAGCGATGAGATATTGTGCTTTCTGCACTATCCCCCCGTTGTCGACAGGGACGAGGTGTCCGACTTTGAAAAACTCATGATAAAGTACGGTGTGAAGAGATGCTACTACGGTCATCTTCACGGCTTGGGGCTCAAAAAAGCCTTTGTCGGCTTTAAAGAGGGAGTGGATTATAAGCTCGTCTCGGCCGACTATCTCAATTTCAGACCAATAATGGTGATAAAATAAATTAGATATTATTTTGGAGGAAACATCAATGAAGCTTAACAGCGTCACAAAGAAAGAAAAGAACATCGTCGAGCTTTCCATCACAATAGAGAAGGCAGAGTTCGACGCAGCAACAGATAAAGCATTCCGTCAGAACGCTTCCAAAATCAGCGTTCCCGGCTTCAGAAAGGGCAAGGCTCCCAGAAAGATGATCGAGAAGCTCTACGGCGAGGGAGTATTTTTTGAAGATGCAGTCAATATCTGCTATCCCGACGCATATGTTAAGGCTGTCGAGGAAGCAGGCATAGAGCCCATCGCTCAGGCAGAGATCGAGGTTGAGAATCTCGACGAAAACGGCTTTACATTCAAGGCTCTCGTTCAGGTCAAACCCGAAGTAAAGGTCGGCACATATAAGGGCCTCAAGGCTGAAAAAGAGGACGCCAAAGTCACAGATGAAGAGGTAAACGCAGAGCTCAACCGTCTCGCTGACAACATGGCTCGCCTTGAGGTAGCAGACAAGAAGGCAGAAAACGGCGATACAGTTCTCATCGACTTCGAAGGCTTTATCGACGGCGTCGCATTTGAAGGCGGCAAGGGCGAAAACTTCGACCTCACACTGGGCTCCGGCATGTTTATCCCCGGCTTTGAGGATCAGCTCGTAGGCAAGGGCGCAGGCGACGAGTGCGATGTAAATGTAACATTCCCCGAAAACTACGGCGCAGAGAATCTCGCAGGTAAGCCCGCAGTATTTAAATGCAAGGTTCACTCCGTAAAGGTCAAGGAAGTTCCCGCCCTCGATGACGAGCTGGCAAAGGAAGCTTCCGAGTTTGACACTCTTGAGGAGCTCAAGGCAGACCTCACAAAGCGTATGCAGGAGGCTAAGGAGAGAAGAGTAGAGTCGGCTTACGAAGAGGCTCTTATCAATGAGATGCTCAACAGCTTCGAGGGTGAGATCCCCGATGTCATGGTTGAGTCTCAGCTCGACAGAACTGTTGAGGATATGTCCTACCGTCTTGCAATGCAGGGTCTCGAGATGAACGCATATCTCCAGATGCAGGGCATGACAATGGAGAGCTTTAGAAAGTTGTTCCGCGAGCAGGCTGAGAAGCAGGTCAAGATCGGTCTTGCTCTCGATCAGATCGCCAAAGATGAGAACCTCGAGGTTTCCGACGAGGAGCTCGAGAACGAGTTCAAGTCTCTCGCAGAGCAGAACAAGCTGGAGATCGAGCGCGTCAAGGAGCTTGTTCCCGCTTCTTCCCTCAAGTCCGACATGATGAAGCAGAAGGCTGTTGCCCTCATAAAGGACAACGCAAAGCCTGCCAAGAAGACAACAAAGCGCACAACCAAGAAAAAGGCAGAAGATAAGGCTGAAACAGCTGAAAACGCTGAGGAAAAGGCCGAATAATCCGATTAAAAACAGTATAAATCGGTAAATAATATGGGTGGGCAGGCGCTCACCCATATTGAGCATTGAGAACAGGAGGAAAACAATGGCATATATCCCCATGGTCGTGGAGCAGACAAATCGAGGCGAACGCTCCTATGACATATATTCGAGACTTCTCAACGACAGAATAGTATTTCTGTCCGACGAGGTCAACGATCAGACGGCAAGCCTTGTGGTGGCACAGCTTCTCTATCTTGAAGCTCAGGACCCCGACAAGGACATAAGCTTTTACATCAACAGCCCCGGCGGCTCCATCACGGCAGGCATGGCCATATACGACACTATGCAGTATATCAAGTGCGATGTATCCACAATCTGCATAGGTATGGCGGCCTCCATGGGTGCGTTTCTGCTGGCGGCAGGCGCAAAGGGCAAGAGGTATGCTCTGCCCAACAGCGAGATAATGATACATCAGCCTTTGGGCGGCGCAAAGGGTCAGGCGACAGATATTCAGATAGCCGCCGAGAGAATCGTCAAAATGAGAAAGACCCTCAATGAGATACTGAGCGAGAGAACAGGCCAGCCCATAGACAAGATAAATGCCGACACCGAGCGTGACAACTTCATGTCGGCTTACGAGGCCAAGGAATACGGCCTTGTAGACGAAGTAATGGTCAAGAGGTAACAATGGCAGAAAACGAAAAGAGAAAGCCCAGGTGCAGCTTTTGCGGCCGCACCGAGGACGACGGAGTGACAGTGCTGAGCGGCCCCGGCGTATACATCTGCTCAGCCTGTGTTGACATGTGCAACAGTATTCTGGAAGAGCGCGAAGCCGAGCTGGACAGGGAGATGAACGAGGAGTTTGAGTCCCATATCCTCAAGCCTTTGGAGATAAAGGAGCAGCTCGATCAGTATGTCATAGGTCAGGACAGGGCTAAAAAGGCTCTGGCTGTGGCTGTTTACAACCACTACAAGAGAATATCCCATCTTGATGACGGAGATGATGTGGAGATACAGAAGAGCAATATCCTGCTTATAGGCCCCACAGGCTCCGGCAAGACCTTTTTGGCTCAGACATTGGCAAAATCTCTCAATGTGCCCTTTGCCATAGCCGACGCCACGACTCTTACCGAGGCAGGCTATGTGGGTGAAGATGTTGAGAATATACTTTTGAGGCTCATTCAGGCGGCAGATTTTGATGTGGCCAGAGCCGAGAGAGGTATAATCTATATCGATGAGATAGATAAAATCGCCAGAAAGAGCGAGAATCCCTCCATTACGCGAGATGTCAGCGGCGAGGGAGTGCAGCAGGCTCTTTTGAAGATACTCGAAGGTACCACGGCAAATGTACCTCCGCAGGGCGGCAGAAAGCATCCTCAGCAGGAGTTTATACAGATAGACACCACCAATATCCTCTTCATATGCGGCGGAGCCTTTGACGGTCTCTCCAAGATAATCGAGAAGAGGACGGGTAAGAAGGGCATGGGATTCGGAGCCGACATCAAAGCGGGCAAAGAGGAAAATGCCGACGCTCTCAGCAAGGTAGAGCCCCACGATATATTGAAATTCGGCCTTATTCCCGAGCTGGTGGGCAGACTTCCTATTCTGGTGGCTCTCGATAACCTGGATAAAAATACCCTCGTCAGAATCCTCACAGAGCCGAAAAACGCCATACTCAAGCAGTATAAAAAGCTCTTCGGTCTCGACAATATCGAGCTGGAGATAGAGGACAGCGCTGTGGAGGCGATAGCCGAAAAGACTCTCGAGAGAAAGACCGGCGCAAGAGGTCTCAGAGCTGTGCTGGAAGGTCTTATGAACGACCTCATGTTTGAGCTTCCCTCAAAAGAAGGGGTAAAGAAGGTCATAATTACAAGAGATTTTGTAAATGGCACGGAAAAAGAGCCCAAGCTCATAACAGAATAAACTAAACGGCATGCCTCTGCATGCCGTTTTTAAATATTCCAAAAGAGGTGCAAAAAATGTGGGGAAAGAAAAAATGCACTGCCGAGACTTTGGGGGAGATATTGTCCTTTAAAAGTCGAGGCTTAGAAGGCGTAACTATGGTAGCCGTGAAATTCACGGTAGACGGGACGGAATATACAGTAAAGGAATCTTTAAAGTATAAAAGTAAGGCAATAAAATTGGGATTTCTGCCGATAGGCCAGAGAAAAACTCCCGTGCTCAAAGGAGCTGCGGGAGAAGACATAGAAATAGGCGTAAAGGTGAGGGTGAAATATGACCCACAAAAACCCAAGAGGGCATATCTTCCCGACAATAAAGGCTGGATGAATGCTTAAATAAAAAACGGACGGAAAACCGTCCGTTTTATTTTTGTATATCTGAAAACCACTCGTTAAACGAGTGGTTCCAAAAAGCCTATGGCGATGAGTAAAAATCCCTGTTAAGATTATAGATGCGGTCCGCCAACTGCATCAACAATCAAAACAGGGAGGCACTCATATGAGTATGAATGACATCAATAGATTATCACATACGTCGTGGAATTGCAAATACCATATTGTGTTTGCACCAAAATATCGCCGGAAAGTATTCTACAAAGAGAAACGAGCAATGATAGGAAAAATTCTGCGGCAGTTATGTGAATGGAAAGGCGTGAAGATAATCGAAGCAGAAGCATGCCCAGACCATATCCACCTATTCGTAGAAATACCGCCAAAGATTTCGGTTTCAGGGTTTATGGGGTACCTCAAGGGAAAAAGTGCTGCAATGATGTATGAGCAATTCGGCGACTTAAAGTATAAGTACCGGAATAAAGAATTCTGGTGCAGGGGGTATTACGTAGATACGGTAGGAAAAAATGAGAGCCGAATTGCGGAGTATATCAAGAACCAGCTTAAAGAAGATGAGATGGGAGAACAATTAAGAATACCTTACCCCGACCCGTTAACGGGTAGCAAGTAACAGTCCCCAGCGCGGCTGGCGGGCCGTTTTACACGTTCACGTGTCACGCGAGGAACAGAGGGCTATGCCCGCATATGAAGAACCCCCGGTTTTACCGGGGGGTTCCTTTTTATTCAGTTTATAGTTAGCTGAACATGGAGAGCAGGAAGCCTGCTGCAATAGCCGAACCGATAACGCCTGCCACATTGGGGCCCATGGCGAACATCAGAAGGTAGTTGCTCTTGTTGTACTTCTGTCCCTCGACCTGGGAGACACGGGCAGCCATGGGAACGGCAGAAACACCGGCCGAACCGATGAGGGGGTTGACCTTACCGCCTGTGATCTTATACATGAGCTTTCCGAACAGGACGCCGCCTGCTGTCGAGAAGGCGAAAGCTGTGAGACCCAAAGCAATGATAGCCAGTGTATCGGGTCTGAGGAAGAGCTCACCGTTAGCTGTGGCGCCGACGCAGGTACCGAGCATCATTGTGATGATGTTGATAAGTGAGTTCTGAGCTGTGTCGGAAAGACGCTCTACAACACCGCTCTCTCTGAAGAGGTTGCCCAGCATGAGCATACCGATAAGGGGAGCGACAGAGGGGATCATGAGTACACAGATGACTGTAACAGCTATGGGGAACACTATCTTCTCTGTCTTGCTGACAGTGCGGAGCTCCTTCATGACTACCTTACGCTCTTTTTCGGTTGTCAGCATTCTCATGATGGGAGGCTGAATAAGGGGGATAAGAGCCATGTAGGAGTAAGCGGCCACGGAGATGGGACCGAGAAGATGGGGGGCCAGCTTGCTGGTCAGAT
>CAJKFC010000105.1 GCA_905199135.1 uncultured Eubacteriales bacterium | reverse complement strand
CCAAGCACCTGGATCTCACACTCTCCCGCGCTAAGTTCAACGAGCTTACATCCGACCTTGTTGCCGCTACAATGGGCCCTGTAAAGCAGGCTCTCGCAGACAGCAAGCTTTCGGCTTCCGATATATCCAAAGTCCTTCTCGTCGGCGGTTCTACTCGTATCCCCGCCGTTCAGGAGGCAGTCAAGAACATCACAGGCAAAGAGCCCTTTAAGGGCATCAACCCCGATGAGTGCGTAGCTTTGGGCGCAGCTATCCAGGGCGGCGTTTTGGCAGGCGATGTCAAGGATCTGCTTCTCGTCGATGTCGCTCCCCTCTCCCTCGGTATCGAGACACTGGGCGGCGTATGCACAAAGATCATCGAGAGAAACACAATTATCCCTACAACAAAGAAACAGGTCTTCTCGACAGCTGCCGACAATCAGCCCAGCGTTGAGATCCATGTTCTCCAGGGTGAGCGTGAGATGGCTGCCGGCAACAAGACTCTGGGCCGTTTCCACCTCGACGGTATCCCCGCAGCTCCCAGAGGAGTTCCTCAGATTGAGGTCACATTTGATATCGACGCCAACGGCATCGTAAATGTCTCGGCAAAGGATCTCGGAACAGGCAAAGAGCAGAAGATCACAATCACAGCTTCCAGCAGTCTTTCCAAGGAAGAGATCGACAAGGCTGTCGAAGAGGCCGCAAGATACGCCGAAGAGGACAAGAAACAGAAAGAGGCTGTCGATATCCGCAACAACGGCGAAGCTCTTGTATACCAGACAGAGAAGAGCCTCAACGAGCTGGGTGACAAGGTAACAGCCGAAGAAAAGGCTCCTGTCACAGAGCAGCTTGAAGTCCTCAAGGAAGCTCTCAAGGGCAGCGACACAGACGCTATAAAGAACGCCAGCGAAGAGCTCACAAAGCGTTTCTACGCAATAGCCGAAAAGCTTTACAAGAACGCAGCTCCCCAGGGCGACGCCTCCAATGTTCAGGGCGAAGCACCGAACGGCGCAAACTTCAGCGATGTTCAGGACGCAGATTATAAAGTAGTCGACGACGAGAACAATCCCCAGTAATAACTTCATGGGGCGGCTTAACGCCGCCCCATACATAAATTCATTTAAGAGGTTTATATGGCAGAAAAAAGAGATTTTTACGAAGTTCTCGGTGTGGACAAAAATGCCAGCGATGAGGATATAAAAAAGGCGTACAGAAAGCTCGCCAAGAAATATCACCCCGATCTCAACCCCGGCGACAAAGAAGCCGAGGCCAAGATGAAAGAGGTAAACGGAGCCTATGAAATCCTTTCCGACAAGGAAAAGAGAGCCAAATACGATCAGTTCGGTCATGCAGGCGTCGATCCCAGCTACAACGCAGGCGCAGGAGGATTCGGCGGATTCAGCGGCGGTTTTGAAGATTTCGGCGATCTGGGCGATATATTCGGCAGCTTTTTCGGCGGCGGATTCGGAGGAGGATCTGCAAGATCTTCGAGAAGAAACGCCCCGAGGCGCGGCGAAAATATTTCGGTCAGCCTCTCCCTCTCTTTTGAAGAGGCGGCTTTCGGCTGCACCAAAGATGTGACCGTCCTCAGAGTTGAAAGATGTACCGCCTGCGGAGGCTCGGGCGCCAAGAGCGGCACGCAGCCGGAAGTCTGCCCCACCTGCGGAGGTACAGGCCAAGTAAAGACCACCCAGAGAACACCTTTCGGAGTTTTCCAAAGCTCCACAATATGCTCGACCTGTCACGGTACGGGCAGAATAATTAAAAACCCCTGCCCCACCTGCGACGGAAAAGGCTTTGTGCGTAAAAAGTTCACCGTATCTGTCAAGGTACCGGCCGGCATCAACGACGGTCAGACCATCTCTGTCAGCGGTCAGGGCAGCGCGGGCACAAACGGCGGCCCCAACGGCGACATCTATGTCACCATATCAATAAAGCCCCACCCCATATTCACAAGAACGGGAAGCGATGTTTTGGTAGAGCTGCCCATAACCTTTGTTCAGGCAACTCTCGGCGCAAAGCTGACTGTACCCACACTTGACGGCAAGGTGGAGTTTGACATTCCCGAAGGCACTCAGACCGGTGCGGTATTCCGTCTTAAAAACAAAGGTATTCAAAACCTCAACGGCCGCGGCAGAGGCGATCAGTATCTCAAGGTCAACATAGAGATACCGAAAAACCTCACGAGAAATCAAAAGGATATTCTCAAAAAGTTTGAGGAATCGGTGGAAGATACCCACTATGCCAAGAAAAAAAGCTTCGGTGATAAAATAAAGGATTTCTTCAAATAATAAAAAGGGCAGCTTAAACTGCCCTTTTTTTGAAACAGAGGTGAATATGAAAAAAGTTGTACTCGGCCTTTCGGGCGGCGTAGATTCCGCCCTTACCGCCGCCCTTTTAAAGGAAAAGGGCTATTTTGTCACGGGAGTTTATCTGGAAAACGGCAGCGGCGGCAAAGACGACGCCATGCGCGTCGCAAATGACCTCGGAATAGATTTTGCCGCAGTCGATGTCCGCGAGGATCTTGAAAAATATGTAATATCCCCCTTTATAGAGGGATATTTAAAGGGAATTACCCCTATCCCCTGCATAGCCTGCAATCCGGCTGTGAAATTTAAAAAGCTATTCGATTTCGCCGACGGCATAGGGGCGGAATTTGTTGCCACGGGGCACTACGCCTGCGTAAACAGAAGTGACAGCGGAGAGATGCTTTTGCAGAAGGCGGCCTCCAAAAACGACCAGTCCTATATGCTTTACAGACTTCCCAAAGAATATATAAACCGTCTGCTCCTCCCTCTCGGCGTCTACGCCTCAAAGGACGATGTCAGGGCCGACGCAGAAAAAAAAGGCATACACATAGCCAAAAAGTCCGACAGCATGGAGATATGCTTTATTCCCAATGACGATCACGGCGCCTTCATAGAGAGCCGTATGCCCGATCTTCCCAAAGGAAATTTCGTAGACGAAAGCGGAAAGGTTTTGGGCTGCCACGGCGGAATATACAAATATACCGTCGGTCAGCGCAGAGGTCTCGGCATATCGGCGGCATCAAGGCTTTTTGTCACCGATATAGACCCCGAAAGCGGCGACATCACCCTCTCCGACAAAGATGTCTACCGTGATTTCATAACGGTCTCAGACGGCAACATTATATTCGACAGATACAGAGAGCTTTCGGAATTTGACTGCATGTGCAAGATAAGGCACAGCAAGACCGAATATCCTGCTCATGTCAGAGCGTCAGGCGAAGGCTTTGAGGTCTTTTTCAAAACTCCCGCAAGGGCTCCCTCCCCCGGTCAGTCGGCGGTGTTCTACGACGGCGACACGGTGATAGGCGGAGGGTATATAGAAAAATATAAAAATAAATGACAAAAAAGACCACTTGACAGTGGTCTTTATTATCTCTTCAAGAACAAGATTACTTAGCTGCGTTAAGCTTGCGAGCGAGTGCGCTCTTGCGTCTTGCAGCTGTGTTCTTGTGCATTGCGCCCTTGGCAGCTGCCTTATCAACGCTTGCGACAACAGCGCTGAGAGCCTCAGCAGAGCCATTGCCTGCTGCAACGGCAGACTCAAACTTCTTGATCTGGGTCTTTACGGCCGTTTTGATAGCGCGGTTGTGGGCATTTCTGACCTCAGCAACCAATACACGCTTTTTAGCTGATTTAATGTTTGGCAAAGCAAGTTCCTCCTTCTTGGACTTTTTTTCACTATATTGTATTCTATCATTTTTTCAGACAAAATGCAAGCCTTTTTACATATTTTTTTTGAAAACAGGAAAAATATTTTTACAGTAAAATTCAAGGAGCATTTTTATGAAAAGAAGCGACATAGCGGCCGATTTCGCCTCTGAGATAGCCGACAAAGACAGTTTCAAGCAAAATCACTACACCTCTCACGGCATATCGGTTACAAAGATAGACATAGACACTGAAAAGGCGGCAAAAGCTTTTTCAAAACCCATGGGCAGCTACATTACGGTATCTCCCCTTCACAACTGGCATATTCACCGCGACGACGCCATGGACACCGCCAAAGCCATATGCGGTGAACTTATACCACTGCTTCCGAAAAACGGCACTGTGCTCGTCGTAGGGCTGGGAAACGCGGCTCTCACCGCTGACAACATAGGCCCGTGCACCGCTTCAAAGATAATAGCCACGAGGCACCTTAAGGAAAAGATGCCCGATAACTTTATAGACTTCCACTCGGTGGCGGCGATAGCCCCCGGCGTTTTGGGAGTTACGGGAATAGAAACCGGAGAAATAGTCAAGGGAGTGGCAGAAAAAATAAAACCCTCGGCGGTAATAGCGGTAGATGCCCTGTCCACCTCTGAGTGTGAAAACCTTTGCCGTACCTTTCAGATTGCAAACACAGGCATAGTCCCCGGCAGCGGAGTGGGAAATTTCCGCTTTGCCCTCACCGAGGAGACACTCGGCGTCCCCGTCATAGCTGTCGGCGTTCCCACCGTTTTGGACACGGGGGAAATGATAAACGAAATACTTTACAGCCACGGCCTGAAAAATGCCGATTTTGAGCTTCCGCTGTCGGTTACGCCAAAAGACATAGATGTGCTGTCCGAAAAGTCGTCAAATGTTATAGCCTGCGCCATAAATATGGCTCTTCACGAAAAAATAGACGCCAAAGAGCTCATGGAGTTTATGGCATAAAAGACATGAAAGTTTCATATAGTTAACCGACAGACTCGGAGGTTCAGCTATATGAAAAAACCAAGAAGAAGAAAAAGAAGATCAAACCCTTACAGATTTATTCCCCTCACCTCGCTGTTCATCTTTCTGACCTGCTTTCTGCTTATAAAAGGCGGAAGATCGGGTGTATTTACACCCGCAGACAGTAAGTCTGAGGATTTTCCTGCGTCATTGGATCTCGTCCGCGAGGTTCCCGACATAAGTCCGCCCGATGAAGCCGCCATGAACATTCCCGATGTCAAAGATGTCAGCATCACAAAGTCTGACTCCGATACAAATGTCGGCGTCTTTATCAACAACAGCTCAAGCCTTGACATCAGCATCGACGACTTTTTAAGCGGCGACCTGCCTGTGGAGCTCACCGAAAAGGGTGTCCAAGTCCTGATTGTCCACACCCACGGCAGTGAAAGCTATACTCCCACCGCCGAAAATTATTATGAATACACCGAAAACGACAGAACCACCGACACGAGATACAATGTTGTAAGAGTCGGCGACGAAATAGAAAAAATACTCAATGAGAGAGGGATATCCACCGTTCATGTGAGGGAAATCTTTGACAGCCCCACATACAGCGGTTCATACACAAGATCTTTGGAGGCTATTTCAAATGCCATGAAGGAAAATCCTTCGATAAAGATCGTCATTGATGTCCACCGCGACGCCATAATAGCCAAGGACGGCACCAAATACAAAACTGTGGCCGAAATAGACGGCAAGACTGCCGCCCAGCTCATGTTTGTCACAGGCACCTCGGGCGGCGGACTGAGCCACGATAACTGGCAGAAAAACCTCTCATTTCACGCCATGATACACCGTGAGATGAACAAAAGATATCCGGGCATAATGCGCCCCATATCTATAAGAGACTCGAGATTCAATCAGCATGTGTCGACAGGCAGCATGCTTTTGGAGGTTGGCTCCTCGGGCAACACTTTGGAGGAAGCCATCTACTCGGCCTCCCTCTTTGCCGACACTCTGGCAGATATGCTTTTAGAAGAATCATAACTACCGGCCGTGCCGGTAGTATGCACTGCCCCCTTAGGGCATAAGAC
>CAJKFC010000104.1 GCA_905199135.1 uncultured Eubacteriales bacterium | reverse complement strand
GAGGGAATGATAGCCCCTTCGTATCCGGATTCGAGGACTTTTGAGAGAAGCCTCGGGGTATTTAAAAAGAGCGGCTGCCGAGATATGTTTGTCGCCGAATGTGACGGTGAAATCGTCGGATTTTGCGGTTTCGGCCCCGACAGGGAAGATGGGCGGCACGGCGAGATATACGGCATATATGTTCTTAAAAAATATCAGGGGTTTTCTGCGGGAAAGCGTCTTTTGGCGGCGGCGGAAGCCGAGCTAATTGTCATGGGATTTAAAAGCCTTTCCCTTTGGGTGCTCGAAGGCAACGAAAGAGCCGAGGGTTTTTATATAAGTCAGGGCTTTGCAGAGAGCGGACGGCAAAAGACAGAGATTTTAGGCCGCGAGGTTACTGAAAAGGAATATGTACATCATCCATAAAGAATACGCCTTTAAGGGCGTATTTTTTATGGGCGGACAGCGGAAAAATATATATTATAAACAGAATTTCTAAAGTGTACTGTCTATCGGACAGTTAATATGCTATAATATAAACAATATATCCGATGTGTCGCGGCATTTGACTGAGTAGGGAAGGGGGAAAGTAATGTCGAGACATTCCAATCAGAAATGCAAGCTGATCTATATTATGGATTATTTGCTGCGCTGCTCCGACGACGATCACCCCGTAAGCACCGAAAGCATCATCAAGGAGCTGTCATATCTCGGGATAGAGGCCGAGAGAAAGAGCGTGTACGACGACATAGAGGCTTTGAGAAGCTACGGTCTGGATATCCATATAAAAAAGGGCAGAGGGGGCGGATACTATGTGGGAGACCGTCTTTTCGAGCTGCCCGAGGTAAAAATACTTACCGATGTTGTCCAGGCGTCGAGATTTATAACCGACAGAAAATCGCAGGAGCTTTTGAAAAAGCTCGGCACTCTCGCCAGCGTGCATCAGGAAAAATCCATAAGACGGCAGATATACTACGACAGGGTGAAAAATCCCAACGAGAGCATATACTACAACATAGACAAGATTCATATGGCTGTCGAAGGCGACAGGCAGATATCCTTTTTGTATTTTGACTACAATGTGGAAAAGAAAAAGGTCTACCGCAGAGAGGGTGAGAGGTATGTCATAAGCCCGGTGGCTCTCCTGTGGCAGGAGGAAAACTACTATCTGCTGGGCTATGACGGCACTGCCGCCAAAATCAAGCATTACCGAGTGGACAAAATGGAGCGAATAGAGCTGCTTGAGGAAAAGCGAGACGGTGTGGAGGAATATAAAAACCTTCGCCCCGGGCAGTATGCCAAAAAGATGTTCTCCATGTTCAGCGGCACGGAGCGCAAGGTAAAGCTGCGCTTTCCCGACAATATGGCGGGCATAGTCTTGGACAGATTCGGCAGAGACGCAACCCTTATAAAAGAAGAAGGGGGATTTTTTACCGTAACGGTAGATGTGGCGATCAGCGACTATTTTTACAGCTGGCTTTTCGGCAAAGGCGAGCAGGCGGAGATAGTCTATCCCGAAGATGTCAGGGAGGAATACCGAAAAAAGCTTCTCAAAAGGGCGGAAAGATATATGTAAAAAAGCAGGGCAAAAGCCCTGCTTTTTTAATCTGTCGTGAGAGAGAAATCCGATACTGCGCCGTCTGAAAAATCGATGAGGAGCCATTCGCTGTCTATCGAAAAAAACCCTCTTTCGGGACCGAGGTAATACACATATCGTCCGTCCTTTGAAAAGTATCCCGAATCGTTGTCGTTTTCTCCCAAAAGGGCGGTGACTTCCTTTTCCGTCATGCCGATAAGGTCGTGCTTTGAAAGAAGGCTGTCCACTATATTTACCCTTTCGTCGGGAGCTTCACGCCATTTTTCTTCGGAAAAGGTTTTGCTTTGCACATGGATAAAGGCGGCGGCAGCGAGCAGCGCAAAGAAAAGGAAGACGGCGAGGTTTATGATTTTGATTTTGCGTATCTCTTTGTTTTTCATAGTCAGATGATTTTGAAAAAGCAGGGCAAAAGCCATGCTTTTTGTATTTACACATTATCTTTCGAGGTTCTGCTCTCTGCCGGGGCCTACGCCGACCATCTTTACGGGGCAGCCGCAAAGCTCTTCGATCTTTTCGATGTACTTTTTGGCGTTTACGGGCAGCTCGTCGTAGCTCTTTACACCGTCAAGGGACTCAAATCCGTCCATCTCGATGTATACCGGCTTGCAGCCGTCAAGCTCCTTGAGGGAGGCGGGGAACTCTTCGATTCTCTCGCCGTTCTTCTCATATGCGACGCAGATTTTGAGTTTGTCAAAGCCTGCAAGAGTGTCCAGCTTGTTTATCGAAAGGGATGTGAGACCGTTGACGCGTACGGCGTACTTCAAAATAACGGCGTCAAACCAGCCGCATCTTCTCGCTCTGCCTGTCGTTACGCCGAACTCGGCTCCGCGCTCTCTTATGAGGTCGCCTGTCTCGTCAAAAAGCTCGGTGGGGAAGGGGCCCTTGCCGACGCGGGTGATGTAGGCTTTAGCGACGCCTACGCACTCGTCAATAAAGGTGGGGCCGACGCCCGAGCCTATGCAGGCGCCTGCGGTGAGGGGATGAGACGATGTGACATAGGGGTATGTGCCCATGTCGAGGTCCAAAAGGGTGCCCTGAGCGCCCTCAAAGAGAACCTCTTTGCCCTCTTTTATGGCGTCATAGACTATTACGCTTGTGTCGCAGACATATTTGGAAAGTCTTTTTGCGTACTCTGTATACTCCTCGATGATCTTCTCGGCATCGACGGGAGTGCCGCCGTAGACAAGGGAGATTATCTTGTTCTTGATTTCGACATTTTCCCTTACCTTATTGGGGAAAACTTCGGGGTCTATGAGGTCGCACATGCGTATGCCCGATCTCTCGGCCTTGTCCATGTAGCAGGGGCCGATGCCTCTCTTTGTGGTGCCTATGTCGTCCTTGCCTCTGGCCTTTTCGGAAAGACCGTCCAGCTCGATGTGATAGGGCATGATGATGTGGGCGCGCTTGTCGATTTTGAGGTTGGCGTCGGAAACGCCGCGGCTTGTGAGCTCATCGAGCTCTGCGAGAACTACCTTGGGGTCTACGACAACGCCGTTGCCGATGACGCATACTGTATCTTTATAGAGAATTCCCGAAGGGATAAGGTGGAGCTTATAGACCTCGTCGCCGACCTTGACTGTATGGCCTGCGTTGTTGCCGCCCTGGGAACGGACGACCACCTGAGCGCGGCCCGCCAGGATGTCTATTATCTTACCCTTTCCCTCGTCGCCCCACTGGGCGCCGACTACTACTTTTGAAGGCATGGATATACCCCTTTCTGATATGTATTGAAAGCTTTGTCGATTTTGAAAAACTGCACGCGAAAAAAACGCGGCAGATCCGTCACGGAAAAATTATAGCATACTTTGCCCTTTTTTGCAACATAAAAAAGAAAAAGCCTTTTGCAAAAGGCTTTTTCAAAGGGTTAAAAGCTATTTTTTAAAGGTTATGCAGACGCTGGTGCCCTTGCCCTCTTCGCTTTCAAGCTTTACCGAGGCGCCCATATACATGGCTCCGTGCTTGACGATGGAAAGACCCAGGCCTGTGCCGCCTATCTCCTTGGAGTGGCTCTTGTCGACCCTGTAAAATCTCTCGAACACTCTGCTCTGGTGAGAAAGGGGAATACCGATTCCCGTGTCGCGGACTATTATCGAGGCCGAGGACTGGCTGTCGTTTATGAGAATGTCGATGTTTCCGCCCTCTTTGTTGTATTTTATGGCGTTGTCCACAAGATTGTATATCATCTCCTCGGTTATCTGCAAAACCGCGGGGACGGTGGCAGAGCCGCCTATCACCGAGACGGTGAGATTTCTGCCCTCGGCGTCGTTTTTGAGCCTCGAAACAACTCTGTTTGCCACATCGTGGAGATCAACCTGCTCAAAGCTGTAAAGGGAGGATTCCTCGTCGAGCTTTGAGAGCTTTATTATGTCGTTTACAAGGGTTATGAGCCTCTGGGCCTCCTCGTATATCGAAACCGAGAAGTCCTCGACCACCTCTCTGGGAAGTCCGCCGTTTTTGATTATTTCGGCAAAGCCCGAGATGGAGGTAAGGGGAGTTTTGAGCTCGTGGGACACATTGGCGGTAAACTCCCTGCGCATCTTTTCGCCCTCGATTTTGGAGGTGATGTCGAAGAGAACTATGACAGAGCCGATGACGCTGGTGCCGTCAAAGACGGGGTTTGCCATGACGCTGTAAATGCTCTGGCCCACATTTATCGTACATTCGCTGTGGCGTCCGTCCAGAACCTCCTCCATGCACTTTATGAACTCATTGGAGCGGTTGTACTTGAGAATGTTGGAGGTGTCCTTTTCCTCCATGCCGAGGATATTGAGAAGCACCTTGTTGTAGGTCAGAAGGTGTCCCTCGCTGTCGGTGACGGCAAAGCCCTCGCTCATGTTTTCAGAGATGATGCGGAATCTCTCCTGATTTTTCATGGCCTCCTTTATCTGGCGGTCGATGGCCTTTTTCTGGTTGGCTATCTTGGTGAGAAGAGGGGAGAGCTCGTCATACACCTCGCTGTTTTCGGGGTTTTCCAGATCTATGGAGTTTATGGGAGCCACTATGCTCTTGGACACCTTGGAGGAAAGCACCGCCGCTATGATAAGAGCGGCTGCGCACACAAAGGCCATGGGCTGAAGCAGGCTCAAAAGAAGCTGGAATATGGAAAACTGGGTGTTGGAAAGCCTTAAAATGTCTCCGTTTGCCGTTTTTACGGCGTAGTAATAGGTCTTTTCGGTGAAAGTATTGGAAATTCTGCTGCTTTCGCCCGCACCGTATTTGAGGGCCTTCTGCACCTCTTCACGACCCAGGTGATTTCCCATTGAAGATGGGTCGGCGACCGAGTCAAAGAGCACCGTGCCGTCGGGCGAGATGAGGGTTATTCTCGCGTCGTAAGAATTTATTGCCGAAAGATAGTCTTCCCCCGCCTGGTCTACCGCTTTGGCTATATATTCGGCCTCGCTTTTGAGCTCCTTTGTCAGCATGCTCTCGAAATGGCCGAAGAGTATGCCGAATATCATGACAAGGCTCAAAAGAAAGACGAAGAATGCCACAAGGCAGGTGGAACGGAATATTTTTTTATTCATATTCGTCAGCTCCTATTTTATATCCTATGCCCCTTACCGTTTCTATAAGAGCTCCGCACTCGCCAAGCTTTGTTCTCAATGTACGGATGTGAACGTCAACTGTTCTGTTCTCACCGTCAAACTCAAATCCCCATATTCTTTGTAATATCTGATCTCTGTTAAATACAGTTCCCTTGTTGGATATTAACAGGCACAGAAGTTCAAATTCCTTATACGTCAAAACTACTTCTTTTCCGTTTGCCTTTACAATATGCTTTGATGGGCATACATATAATCCATCCGCTGTATATTCATCGTTTTTACCGTTAGCCGCCGTTCTTCTCATGAGAGCCTTTATCCTGGAAATCAGCTCCATCATGCCGAAAGGCTTTGCAACATAATCGTCGGCGCCTGTATCAAGTCCGATAACTTTGTCATATTCTGTATCCTTTGCCGTCAGCATTATAACAGGTACGTTTTTTATATCGCTTCTGTTCCTTATTTTCTTTAAAACCTCAAGTCCGTCCTCCTCAGGCAGCATAACGTCCAGTATTACAAGAGCGGGTATACTTTCGTCAACGCCTTTCCAAAAATCCGACGGTTTTTCAAAGCCTCTGGACTCCAGTCCGGAGTTATTAAGAGCATATTCCACAAAATTTCTTATGCTTTCATCATCTTCGAGCAAATATATCATTATATTTCCCCTCCTGTTTGACAT
>CAJKFC010000103.1 GCA_905199135.1 uncultured Eubacteriales bacterium | reverse complement strand
TGCATGTGTTAAGCACGCCGCCAGCGTTCATCCTGAGCCAGGATCAAACTCTCTAGCTTATTGTATCTAAAGCCTTAACGGCTTCAAACCTAGAGTTGATTCTTAGCTGTCAGTTATCTGACAATTTTCTTTGTGTACTCAAGTGTTTCCACTTGAAACTCAATTTCATTTCAGGGTCTTTCATAGTTGTGTTGTTTAATTTACAAGGTACTTTGTCGCTGCCTCATTGGCAGGAACTTTATTATATCACACTGTCTTCACTTTGTCAAGCACTTTTTTCAAGCGCTTCACTCACCTCGACAGCCTGATTATTATACCACACCCGGAAGCTCTTGTCAACATCTTTTTTCAAGATCTTTTCAAGCTGCTTTCGCGTTTCGGTATCTTTTGTATTCTATCACATCCGAGCCTTCCTGTCAAGTACTTTTTCTTTCTCTTAACTTTCTGCTCACTCCGTGATAGCTTGTCTATATTACCACACCGACGGGCGCTTTGTCAATACTTTTTCCCTTATTTTTTTGCATTTTTCACCATTTTATTACTTTCAGCTCCCTTTTGCCCTCTGTAACACCATATATGGTATATCTCTTCAAACTTTTACACTATTTCCTTATATCTCCGCTGCGCTTTTCCCCATGTTATCTGCAATTTGCTTGATGCTGCGCAGTTTACATGATATACTTTAATTGTAATATCGGTTTTGAAAGGAGATGATTAAGCTTGTGAAAAAGCATTTCACAAAACTCCTTGTAAAACACCTTCTGTTCGCCCTTGTCATATGCGGCTTTGTCTGCTATTGCTTCTATCCCATCTCCTTTGATGGCGGGGAGATACCCGATTCCGCACTGGAAAAGGGCGGGTACTATTTCAACACGGCGCCCCCTCTCAAAGAGCCCACTCTCTCCGAGATCCCCTCTAAGGAGACGGCGATGGAGATGATGAAAAACTACCGCAGCCAAGGTCTCTTACTTAAAAGCGACAGGGCTTTGGGACACCCTTTCATCATCATCGTATACGGAGACAGCAGGTATTATGTGGCCGACGCCGAGATCGCCGGCGAGACCGATTTCAAGACGGTGATAGTGACAAAATACACCGGGAAGAATGGTGCCTATGAGCGTAAATGGGCAAGCCGCGGAACCGTTCCGGCGGATTTTTTCGAAAAACTTACGGATATGTACAAAAGACCTGCCTGAGCAGGTCTTTTTGTTTCTGACCTTACCAGCGGCGAGTGTTTTCATATTCCGCAGCCCCTCTGCCACACAATATAATATTGCAATTACACCCAAGTTGATGTACAATACATGATATAATAATATATTTTCGGGAGGTAACTATGATTGAATTGCTGAAAGAACTCACTTCTCGCCCAAGTCCCTGCGGCTTTGAGCACGACGCAATAAAGTACATCTATGAACTTATAAAACCTCTGTGTGACGATGTCCGTATAGACGGCATCGGCAATGTTATCGCCCACAAAAAGGGCGCGTTCGAAGGCCCCAAGATGGCTGTCTCCGCCCATGTCGACGAAGTCGGCTTCATTATAAAGAAAATCGAACCCAACGGTCTTCTCAAATTTGAATTTCTCGGCGGCCACGATGACAGAACTCTCAAGAGCCAGCGCGTCACCATCAGAACAAAGAGCGGCAAGTGCCTGAGAGGAGTTATCGGCAATATCTCTGCCCATATGAGAAAATATGACGACCCCAATAAGGTACGCAGAGGCACGGAGCTCTACATCGACTGCGGCGCAAACAGCGCCGAAGATGTGGCAGAGCTCGGTATTTCGGTCGGCGACTATGTCACATATGCAACGGAGGTCGAGCAGTTCGGCGTAAACAAGCTGATGGGCAAGGCGTTTGACGACAAGGCAGGCTGCGCCGTTCTCATCAAGGCCCTTACGGAGACAGATTTCTCCAAGGTTCACGGCGATGTCTACTTCATCTTCTCCACACAGGAAGAAGTCGGCCTCAGGGGTGCAAAGGTGGCTATCTCCGCAGTCAATCCCGATGTCGCTCTTGCCGTCGACACAACTGCCGTCAGCGACACCACGGAAAATGTCATGGACAAATCCCTCTTCCTCGGCAAGGGTGTCGGCATAAAGATAATGGACTTCAGCCTTATCGCCAGCGTACCTGTGCGCAACAAGCTGATAAAGTGCGCCGAAAAGGCAGGCATACAGTATCAGCCCGAGGTTTTCCCGGGTATAGGCACAGATGCGGGCGCATTCGGTCAGGCAGGTATCCCGTCGGGGGTTATCTCGGTGCCGTCCCGTTACGCCCATTCCCCCGTTGAAGTTATCGACCTTACCGAGCTGGAGGGGGCAAAGAATCTCCTCAAGGAGTTCATTCTCGCCCTTGATACCAAGGAAGAATTTGAGTTCCTCAACATCTGATTTAAAATTGCACCACGCACCCGTAGGGAACGGCTGTCATGCCGTTCCGCAGAACTCAATCAACCCACAATCCAGACGGAACGACACACGGTCGTTCCCTACAAGTGAGGAAAACGGAGCGTCGTGGCTTGACCGGCGGGGCTAAAACGACTGAAATTCCGTTCCGTTTTATTTCCTCAAAAATCATCAGTTTTGCATAAAATATTTTTCCTTCTGTTTCCGAGCCTTACAAAAGTTTCCACAGGCTGTTGACAGTTTTCCCTTTTGATGATATATTTGCACCAAGAAACGAAAGGAGAACAGACATGGAAAAAAGACTTGATCTTCATATTTTTATAAAGCTATTCGCCGTTCTTATCACGGCTCTCGCCGCCGCTTTCGCCCTGTTCACCCTGTTTTCAAGGGAACTGAACACACCCTATGACGGGGCAAACTATATCCTGCTCTTTCTGTCACTCGCAGCCATGAACACCTCCCTTAAAAGGGATTTTTCATCTTACAAAACGCCCCTTTTGTGCGCCCTTGCAGGAGTGACGCTCTATCTCGCCTGCCGCCTTGTATTCGGTCTTTCGGTAATATACATCGAAAAGCATTCACTTTCAGGAGAAGCCTTTTCGGGGGCGGTGCTGTTTTCCGCCCTGTTTATCTCCCTGTTTACCGCCGCCGTATCATTTATAAGGTTCATTATCAAAAAAAGAGAGTATTAGACATAAAAGCGGCTTTCGCCGCTTTTATTTTTTATTCAAATACAGCTATGCACTGGCCTGCGTACTTTTCCTCCAAAAAGTCCTTGACCTCTTTTGAGGTGAGCGCCTCGGCTATTTTGGCGGTGATTTCGCTGTCCTTGTCCTCGTTTCTCACGGCCAGGACATTTGCGAAGGTGTCGGCGGCCTTGGAGTCTGCGCTCTCATAGGTCAGAGCATTATCCAGAATACCTGCCGACACGGCGTAGTTGCCGTTTACCACAGCTATGTCCACATCGGCAAGACCTCTCGGTATCTGCTCGGCGGCAAGCTCAACTATCTCGATGTTCTTGTAGTTTTCGCCTACGGCTGTAAGGTCGGACTTGTCGTTTTTAAGGGTGATGAGTCCCAGGCTTTCCAAAAGCTCCAGAGCTCTTCTCTCGTTGGTCTCGTCGTTGGGAATTGCCACCTTGGCGTTTTCGGGGAGATTTTCTATGCTGTCCACGCTTTCGGAATACACGCCCATGGGCTCAAAATGCACCTTTACGGCAGCCACAAGGTCGTCGCCGCTGTTCTCGTTGTAGCTTTCAAGATAGGGTGTGTGCTGGAAAAAGTTGGCATATACATCCCCCGAGGAAAGGGCCTTGTTCTGCACAGTGTAGTCGGTGAACTCAACTATCTCGATGCCCACTCCCTCTTTTTCCAAAAGGGGCTTTATCACTTCCAAAATCTCGGCATGGGGAGCGGGGGAGGCGCCGATTTTTACCGTTTCGTCTTTTTTATCGCAGGCCGTAAGGCAAAATGCAAGGGCAAGCACAAGGGCAAAAGTAAGTATCTTTTTCATGTTTTTATTCTCCGTTTAGTATTATTTTAAAGTAATTATACAATTAGTTTATTTTAAATCTTTCTTTTGTCGATTTTTTCGGCAAGAAGAGAGAGGTATTTTTGTATCAGCTGAACCAACACCACGATTACAGCCACGGTCGCCAGCATGACGGGGTAGTTGTATCTGTGCATTCCGTATCTCACGGCGATGTCACCCAGACCTCCTGCGCCCAGGGCGCCCGCCATGGCGGAGTATCCCAAAAGGGTGACGCTTATCACCGAAAATCCCCTGACCAAAGAGGGCAGGCTCTCGGAGATGAGCACCTTTGTCACCACCTGAAAGGGGGTTGCCGACGACAGCACCGCCGTCTCGATGACGCCTTTGTCCAGCTCGTCAAAGGAGCTCTCGCACATTCGTCCCACAAGGGGGGCAGAGCCGATGACCAGCGACAGCACCGCCGACGAAGGGCCTATGGAGCTGCCCGTCACAAAGCTCGATACAGGCATGAGCAGCAGCATGAGAATGGTGAAGGGCACAGCCCTTATTATGTTTACAGTTTTATCCAGTACGCCGTGTAAAATCGGACGGGGAGCGAGACCCTTTTCTCCGGAGGTGTAGAGCAGCACCCCTATGGGCAGCCCCAAAGCGTAGGCCAAAAGGGCGGAGAGCGCCGTCATATAGACGGTCTCCCAAAGACCTTTGAGCAAAATCGCCCCGTACTCCATCACACAGCTCTCCTTTCCCGTATCTTTCCTTTTTCCATGAAAACCACCCGTCCGCAGAGGTTCCTGACTACATTTTCGTCGTGGCTTATGACCACCATGGTGACATTTTTCTCGCGGTTTATGCTCTTCAAAAGCTCCACCATCTCAAAGGCGGTGTCTCTGTCGAGAGCCGATGTGGGCTCATCCAAAAGCAGGACTTCGGGTGAGAGAGCCAAAGCCCTTGCCAGCGCCGCCCTCTGTCTCTGACCGCCCGAGAGAGACGCAGGGTAGTCCTTTCGTTTTTCCCAAAGACCGACGCTTTTCAAAAGATTTTCGGTTATCTCCGCCCGTCTGTTTTTGGGGATTTTGGCAATTTCCAGGGGAAACGCCACATTTTTCTCGATTGTTTTCTGCATAAAAAGCTGACAGCTCTGACCTGCCACACCTATGCTTTTGCGTATTTTTTCCGCCTGTTTTGGGGAACAATCGGCGCATTTTTCGCCGCAGATGGAGATTTCTCCCTCGTCTGCCCTCTCCAAAAGGGAGAGGATACGCAAAAGGGTGGTTTTGCCTGCGCCCGAGCGTCCCATGATGCCGAAAATCTCGCCTTTTTCCACACGGAGGCTTACGCCGTCCAAAGCTTTCACTTCGTTCGAGCCGTAAAAGCTCTTTTTCAGATTGCTTATCTCTATCATAGTACCTCTTTTCTCCGAAAGAACAACAAAAAACCCCGTCCTCTGCTTTGTGCAAAGGACGGGGCAAAGCTCCGTGTTACCACCTTTTTTCGCCTTTTCCTCACGAAAAAGACCTCGTCGGGTACGGCAAAAATGCTTATACCCTATTGCTGTAACGGGCAAACCCGTCGTAATCTCACAGTGCGCACTGCTCGGTACGAAGCTCCGAGACCATGTTCGGCTCTGTCGCTGTCCTCCCGCTCTCACCTTGCCGGGCTCTCTGTACGACGCTCAAGAGCTTACTCTTCTCTTCTCAGCTTTTGTCGTTTTCGGTTATGGGCAGATTATATACTCATTTTCCCCCGATGTCAAGGGGAAAAATGAAAAAAGTTTCGAGGTTTTGTTTTCCCACCCTACGGGTGGGATTTTTTGAAAAAATTTTTCGGCAGGGGAGAAACAGGCGCAGTCTGTTGTTTTGCACCCCGTAGGGAACGGCAAAAAGGCCGTTCCGCCGGCGGCAAATACCATCACACCCCGAAAGATTAAAAAGCGCACTTATCGGCGGTCTGGCTGCTCCTTTCCACGGGGCTGCTCCTTGATTTGAGCCCAACGGAATGCCACGCGGTGGTCTTTCTTCCCATTGTTCAGACACAACGGAAACTACGGCCGTATTCGATATCTGCTTTGTTCAAACGGCGATACTCATCGCCGTTCGGAACGACACAAAGGTCGTTATTTCACCCCATTGTTCAGGCACAATGGGGACCCCACAGTATTTAATACTCGCTCTGCTCGGACGGCGATACTCATCGCCGTTCGGAACGACACAAAGGTCGTTCCCTACGAGTGGGGAAAACGGAGAGCCGGGGCTCGACCGCCGACGGGTGTCGGCGTGCCCTGTTCAATTCTCCGGGGTCCCCATTCG
>CAJKFC010000102.1 GCA_905199135.1 uncultured Eubacteriales bacterium | reverse complement strand
CTCTGTCGACTATCAGAACATTATGGACTTCACAGACGAGTGCCTCAAGAGATATCCCGACATCGACGCATCCAAGGTCGGCGTAGGCGGCGGTTCTTACGGCGGATTCATGACAAACTGGATCATCGGCCATACAGACCGTTTCGCAGCAGCTGTCACACAGAGATCTATCTCCAACTGGACTACATTTGAGTTCACATCCGATATCGGACATCACTTTACAAAGGATCAGCACAAGGTGCGCACAGAGGAAGATGTTCACAAGCTTTGGGACTTCTCGCCTCTCAAATATGTCCCCAACGCAAAGACTCCGACCCTTGTAATCCACTCCGAAGAGGATTACAGATGCTGGCTTGTAGAGGGCATCACAATGTTCCAGGCCCTCAAGATGCACGGAGTTGAGGCAAAGATGGTGGTCTTCAAGGGCGACAACCACGAGCTTTCCCGTTCCGGTCAGCCCAGAAACCGCGTAAAGAGAATGGAAGAGATTCTCGCTTGGTACGATGCACATCTCAAGGCTTAATAGGAGGAGTAAAACGATGAGAACAAAAGTTGAATATAAAGATTTTACCCAGTTTAAATTTCTTTCGGGAATAGCACACAGCCCCGACGGCAAGCACGCCGCTTTTGTAGGCCACGATGTCGACTATGACGGAAACAAATACCTCTCTAACCTCTATGTCATGGACACCGAGACAAAGGAGATCAAAAAGCTGACAGCCACAAACACAGAGCGCATGTTCAACTGGGAGGACAACGACACAATCCTCTTTGCTTCGGCAAGAGACGGCGCCAAGAAGGGCCAGACAGCTTTCTACCGCATCAATATCCACGGCGGCGAGGCACAGAAGGCCTTTACGCTTCCCTATACAGTTACAAAGCTTGAGTTCTTAAACGACGGCAAGCTTGCTCTCTCCATCAACAAGAAGCTGGAAGAAGTCAAAGAAGAGCCCAACAAGGCAGTTGAAGGCAAGGACTATCTGGTCTTTGAGGAGCTTCCCCACTGGTTCAACGGCAAGGGCGTTGTAAACCGCACACGCCGTGCTCTCGTCATCTACGATATGAACAAGGGCGAAGGCAAGCAGGTTTCTCCCGAGTTTATGCACGCCGACAGCGTATGCGTCAGCGCCTGCAAGAAGGGCATAGCCTTTGTTGGCAATGAGTTCAAGGATGTCATGGGCGGTGCTACATCTCTCAACCTCTACAATGTTGAGGAAGATAAGCTCGTAACTCTCGTTCCCCAGGCAGATGAAAACATCTACATGTGCGCATGGATGGGCAGCGAGATATTCTTCGCAGCCTGCAAGAAGAATGAGAAGGGCGTATGGCACAACCCCACCTTCTACGCATATGATGTCAAGACAGGCACTCGCCGTGAGATCGGTTTCTTCGATCACAACATAGGCGGCGGCATCGGCAACGACAGCTCCTACGGCGGAGGCAGCTCTCATCAGTATGTAGACGGCAAGTTCTACTTCCTCAGAGCCAACAGAGTAAACTCCGAGCTTTGCACCTTTGAGGGCAACGACATAAAGGTTCTCTCCAAGGTAGGCGGCGGTATCAACTGCATGAGCATTTTCGGAAACAAGGCTCTCATCATCGCCTTCCGCGGCATGCGCCTCAACGAGATCTATGAGATGGATCTTACAAACGGTGAGGAGACACAGGTTTCCACATTCAACGAGGAGTTCTACAACACAAAGACAATTTCTCCCGTTGAGTATACAACATTTACAACTTCCTACGGCGTTGATCTCGACTGCTTCGTCATCAAGCCTGCAGGCTACAAAGAGGGTCACAAGTATCCCTGCGTCCTGTCGATGCACGGCGGACCCAAGGCCATCTTCGGCGGCATCTATCACCACGAGATGCAGGCTCAGGCCAATGAGGGTTACTTTGTAATCTACACCAACCCCAGAGGAGCTGACGGACGCGGCGATGACTTCGCAAATGCTCTCATAGGCGATATGGGCGGTCCCGACTATCAGGATCTTATGGCCTTTACAGATCACGCCATCGAAGCATATCCTGACATCGATCCCGACAGAATCGCAATCTGCGGCGGCTCTTATGCAGGCTTCATGATCAACTGGATGATAGGTCATACAAATCGTTTCGCAGCGGCAGCTCCGCAGCGCTCGATTTCCAACTATATGTCCAAGGGTCTTTCGACAGATATCGGTTATACCCACAACATGACTCAGCTCATGAGTGATCCGTGGAACAGCTTTGACAAGATGTGGGGACAGTCTCCTCTCAAATATGTCTTTAACGCCACAACACCGACTATCTTTATTCAGTCCGATGAAGACTATCGCTGCTGGATGAGCGAACCCATTCAGATGTTCAACGCTCTCAAGCGCAAGGGCGTTCCTGCAAAGATGTGCCTGTTCCACGGTGAGAACCACGAGCTTTCCCGCTCCGGCAAGCCTCAGAACAGACTTTCCCGTATGGAAGAGATAGGCGCATGGTTTGATAAATACTGCAAGAACAAATAATCACCTGTGATAAAAGGCGGAGCATATGCTCCGCCTTTTTCTTTGGGAGGAAAAATGAGAGAATATGTGACAATGCTTGCGATATACATGGCGGCGCTCACCCCTATCTTTGCCTTGGCAAGCCTTGTATATGCAAAAATATGCAGGAAAGAGAGAAAAAAATCATATCATTGGATTGTAGGACTGTTCGGGGCATATATTTCATTTTTGTTAAGCTTTACCCTGCTTCAAAATGGGACGCAGCCCTTGCCGGGGAAAAGTGTTATAGAACAGGCTCTTTACCGTATAGAGAGCGGAATGATGATAAACCTTGTACCATTCAGAACGATAAAGGCATATTTTGACGCGGCAGGAGAACTGTTTTCTATAAATATTTTGGGGAATGTACTCATATTTTCTCCCCTTGGTTTTATGTTGCCTATCATTTCCCGAAAAATAAACAGGCTTTGGAAAGTCACGGCCTGTGCAGCTTCTCTTTCTCTGTCGATAGAGATTTTGCAGCTTTTTGTCGGGAGAAGTACCGATATAGACGATCTGATACTCAACACGGCAGGCGGAATTATTGGATACGCGGCATATGCCTTTTTTAAAAAAGTAATAAGATAATATTCATAAAAAATGAAGTAAAAATATGTGAAAAGGGAGAAAAAAGAGATTGTGCTTTCTGTATGTTTGACTTGTGAGTTAAAAAGTTGTATAATTATACCAATGAAAAAATTTGGAGGTAAATATGAAAGCCAAAAAAAGTATGGTTCCTTTTTTTGCAGTTATGGCGGCCTTTCAGCTGGCGGCAAGCTTTGCGCACCCTGTCACGCCTACGATTTTCACTAACCTGAATCTCGGAAGCTATATGTTCGGAGTGGCGCTTGCAGCCATGATGACCGTCAATTTTCTTTTTTCACCTTTTTGGGGAAAGATCAACACCTATATTTCCAGCCGAAATTCCATGATGATAAGCTCAATAGGCTATGCTTTGGGTCAGGTGATGTTCGGTCTTGCCCAGACAGAGGCACAGGTTATAGGGGCGAGAATGTTCGCCGGTCTTTTCACAGGCGGAGCTTTCGTCAGCATGCTGACATACATAGTCAATTTTTCTGAAAATGAAAAAATCCGCGGAAAATATCTCACTCTCTACGCCACGATACAGTCGGTGTGCGGTGCGTTCGGATATTTTGTAGGCGGATTTTTGGGAGTAAAATCTCCCTATGTGTCGGTTACGGCACAGGTAATAGTGCTGGCTGCCTGTGGAATCGGCTTCAGAATTTTCTGTGATGACGACACAAAGATAAGCATAAAGCTTATGGACAGAAAGGCATTTATTAAAGAGGCCAACCCCTTTAAGGCCTTTGCCGACAGCAAGCTTTTCATGACATCTCTTTTGGCTGTGCTTTTTGCCATGTGCGTGCTTCAGAACCTCGGCATGAATGCCTTCGACCAGACTTTTAACTATTACATAAAGGACATCTTTGATTTCCCCTCCACATATAACGGAGCGCTCAAAGGCATAATGGGTCTTATAACCCTCATCGCCAACAGCACGATATGTATGTGGCTCATCAACAGGACAAATGTCAACAAGTCAATAATCGGCGTTTTCGTTCTGTGTTCTTCCACAATGCTTATCGCCGTGCTGTTTGACAGCGTGGTGCCTTTTGTGGCTTCTAATGTCATATTCTACGCCTTCAACGGCATAAGCATACCGCTTTTGCAGAATATGGTGGCCAATAAATCGAAAGAGGGCAACAGCAACCTGATCATGGGCTTCTATAACGCCATGAAATCTCTCGGCGGAATCGTTGGCGCCCTGCTCTCGGGCTTCCTCTACACATTCAATCCCAAGTTCCCCTTTATCTTTGGTTTCGCGGCATTTTTGATAGCTCTCATATGTTCTGTCTACTATTATAAAAACGACAGGGAAAAGGCTTAAAATCAAATAATAAAAGACGGTCGGTTTCGGCCGTCTTTTTTGTTTGGTGAGAAATATTCTGAATAGCCGTTTTTTATTTTACGAAAAGGCTTGACATATGTAGATATCCGATATATAATCCATATATAGACTATCTACATAAGGAGGAAAAATGAACATCGACAAAACGCTTTTTGCCGGCAGTTCTTCCATGCTGATTTTAAAGCTTTTGGAAAGGGAAGATCTATATGGCTACAAGATGATAGAGAGGCTTGCCGTGCTGTCCTGTGATACATTCAGCCTTAAGGCGGGGACACTCTATCCTCTGCTTCACAACTTGGAGGCAAAGGGGCTTATTGAGAGCTATGAAAAGACGGCCGAAAACTCGAAGATGAGAAAATACTATTCTATAACCCCCAAGGGCATAAAGACCCTGAGGGATAAGGAAAAGGAGTGGACTGTTTACTGCGACGCCGTAAACAATGTTCTTTTGAAGGGGGTGTTTGTCAATGGGTGACAGGGAGATATACATCAAAAAACTCACGGGAGAGGTCAGGTGGAAAAGAGCCCACGGCATCATTGAGGAGGAGCTCATGTGTCACATCGACGACCAAAAGGAGACCTTTATGAAAGGCGGCTGCGATGAGGAGACAGCCGAGAAAAAGGCCGTTGAGGAAATGGGCGACCCTGTCGAGACAGGCAGACAGTACGACAGAGTAATGAGACCTAAAAACAACCTGTGGCTTCTTGCTGTTATGGTGGGCATATCGGTCATGTCAATCGCGGTTTTGGGCTTTTGGGGAAATATGGAGGTGGGCACGGAATACTATGCTTCAGCCTTCATAATAGCTCCACTGTGCTTTGCCGCTGTGTATTTCACCGATATATCGCTTGTTTATAAATACATATATGCTGTAACGGCAGCATATATAGTCCTGATTTTTGTGATCGGCATAGAAGATATTTTTGAACTTAGGCAGGTTGTATACCTTTTGCCTGTAATTTATGCCGTGCTGCTCTGTAAAGAGGAGGGGAAAGGCTTCAAGGGCTTTGCTGTCAGTGCAGTTGTCTTGGTATTTGCCGGAGCCGCCGCTTTTCTCTCGTTTGGTATGAGCGGAATAATAGCGATGGCAGTATGCGGTCTAATGCTGTTATATGCCGTAGCCAAAAGGAATTTCGGCAGCCCGTGGATATATCTGGCGGTGGTTTTTGCCGCCGTTATCGTATGTTTCGTGATGATGCTTGCGGCCGACGATTACCGACTAAACAGGCTTATGGTAGCTTTAAATCCTCAGTCTGACCCAATGGGAATGGGATTTATACAGGTGCAGATAAGAGAGGCTTTGGGACATCTGGGAGCCTTCAATGGGTATCCTGATTTTATTCTCAAAGAGTTCAGAGGCGATGAGCTGTGGCTGATACAGGCTGCCGCCGAAAAAGGATTTGCCGTGTTTGGAATCGCCGTAGCCGAAGCGGCTTTATGTATAGGGACATGGATTTTTGCCGTTAAAAAACAGAAGAGTCATCTGGCAAAAGCCGTCATATCCTCGGTGTTTTTTACATTTCTAATCCTGATTGCAGACAGTATCGCCGTCAACACGGGATATTGGATATCGGGTCAGACATTCCTGCCTTTTATGACAGGAGGCAAGGGAAGTTTTGCGGTGTGCGGACTTATGATGGGATGTGCGGCATCGGCTGCGAGAAACGGAGAACTGTTCACTGTAAGAAAGGCTGAAAAGAGACAGATGAGTGAGAGACTTCCGTTTATTGAGTTTGAGAACGACAGAATTATAATCAACCTGAGATAAAAAGCAGGCACGCATAGGCGTGCCTGTTTTTTTATTGTGTAACGAAAACTACCGGCAGTGCCGGTAGTTCCAAAAAGCTTTAGC
>CAJKFC010000101.1 GCA_905199135.1 uncultured Eubacteriales bacterium | reverse complement strand
GGGCAGACGGCTCATCGTCATTCTCAACGACAATGAGATGGCTATCAGCCGAAATGTCGGAGCTATTTCAAAGAAAATGGGAAGCCTTAGGCTTAAACCGAGGTATTTTAAAATAAAAAGAACCCTCAAAAGCATAGCTTATAAGCTGCCTTTCGGAGAAAACATAGTGGATTTTTTAAGGGATATAAAGAGTTTTCTCAAAAAGGTTCTGCTTAAAGAGAGCATATTTGAAATAATGGGCTTTGCATATTTGGGTCCCTGTGACGGAAATAATATTGACACCGTCGTGAATGTGCTCAGTGAAGCAAAGAGAAAAAATGTGCCGATAGTGGTGCATTTCAAGACACAGAAGGGCAGAGGATATAAGCCTTCTGAAGAAAAGCCCGAGAAATACCACGGTATTTCTCCCTTTGATAAGAGCACCGGAAAAGTACTCAAATATAAAAATCACAACTTTTCGATAGCCTTTGGCAATAAACTGGCAGGCCTTGCCGCCGAGGACAAGAGAATATGCGCCATAACCGCTGCAATGCCGGAGGGAACGGGTCTTGTGCGCTTTTCTGAGGAATTTCCCGACAGATTTTTCGATGTGGGCATTGCCGAGGAGCACGGAGTTACCATGGCGGCGGCTCTCGCAAAGACCGGAATGATACCGTTTTTCGCTGTATATGCCACATTTTTGCAAAGAGGATTTGATCAGCTCATACACGATGTTGCCATAGACGGAATGCATGTCATATTCGGAATCGACAGGGCAGGCATAACGGGAGAAGACGGAGAGACGCATCAGGGTGTTTTTGATGTGCCCGAGATACTGGCTGTGCCGAATATAACTCTGCTTTCGCCCTCCACATATGACGAACTGGACGAGGCAATAGATATAGCTGTAAGAGACTTCAATTCTCCCGTAGCCATAAGATATCCGAGAGGGGTCCAGAAGGCGTATAAAGAGAATCATTTTTCCCTTTCTCCGTATATTCTCAGAGAGGGAAAGGATATAACTCTCGTCACCTACGGAATTATGGTGAACGAGGCGTTGAAATGTGCCGATATATTGGCACAAAAGGGCATAGAAACAGAGATTGTAAAGCTGAATTGCCTTACGGACGGATATATGCCTGCCGTTTTGGAATCCGTGGAAAAAACAGGCAGAATAGCCGTTTTGGAAGAGTGCGTCGAATCGGGATCTTTGGGCGAAAAGATTGCATCTGAGTTCTTTAAGAGAAATAAATCGGTGAAATTCACAAGACTTTTCAATGTGGGCAAAAAATTTGTCCACCACGGAAAGGTCGACGAAATACTGCGCGATCTCGGGCTTGACGGCGAAAGCGTCGCCCGTGAGATCGAGATAGGGGTTAAAAATGTCTAAAAAAAGGCTTGATATACTGCTGGTGGAAAAGGGACTTGAGAGCTCCCGCGAGAGGGCAAAAAGCATAATCATGAGCGGTATAGTCTATGTAAATAACCAGAAGGCCGATAAAGCCGGACAGCTTTACAGCGAAGATGACAACATAGAAGTCAGGGGAAGCACTCTGCAATATGTCAGCCGCGGAGGGCTTAAAATAGAAAAAGCTCTCGATTATTTTAAAGTTGATCCAAAGGACAAGATTGCCATGGATGTGGGAGCTTCCACAGGCGGATTCACACACTGTCTTTTGATGCGCGGTGCAAAAAAGGTCTATTCGGTGGATGTGGGCTACGGTCAGCTTGCGTGGGAGCTGAGAAATGACGATCGCGTCGTATGTATGGAGCGCACAAACATAAGACATGTCAAACCAGAGGACATAGCCGACAAAATAGACCTGGCGGTCATAGATGTCTCCTTTATCTCCCTTAAACTCGTTCTGCCTGCCGTAAAGGCGCTGCTAACCGAGGAAGGTGAGATAGCAACTCTGATTAAGCCTCAGTTTGAGGCTGGCAGGGAAAAGGTGGGCAAAAAAGGCGTTGTCCGTGAAAAAAGCACCCATATAGAGGTAATCGAAAATGTTATAAACATGGCTAGAGAGCTGGGCTTTAAAGTCATAGACATAACATATTCACCCATAAAAGGCCCTGAAGGCAATATAGAGTTTCTTGCTCATCTCACTTTAGACGCCGACGCCGAGGAAAAGCATTTCTCGGCAGAGGAGACGGTAGAAGAGGCGCACAAAGGAGAGAGTAAGAATGAATAAGGTACATGTCATACCGAATATGATTAAGGACGGAGCATTGTCAGCCGCGAAAAAGGTGTGCGGATATTTTTGTGCAAACGGATATGAGGTCTGCATAGACAAGGAGCTCAAAGATGAGCTGGCTCACGCCCTTCCTCAAAGCGTAGAATATCTCGACGAGGATTCCTGCTATGAGAAATGCGATTTTATCGCGGCCATAGGGGGAGACGGCACTCTGCTTCATGCGGCGCCTAAAGCGGCCGAATGCAAAAAACCGATAATAGGAATAAACAACGGAAAACTGGGATTTATGACCGAGCTTTCGGCGGCGGATGAGCTGCATGTGCTTTCGGCCATAAAGGACGGTACATATTTCATCGAAGAGCGCATGCTTCTGGATGTGTCGGTGATAGACGCCGACGGAGCACAGACTGTCAGCGAGACATTGCTCAACGATGTGGTGGTCACAAAGGGAGCCATTTCAAGAATAGTCGACATAAGCGTATATGTCGACGGTCAGACAACCATGTCTTTCAGAGGAGACGGAATAATCGTATCTACTCCCACAGGCTCCACAGGATATTCTCTTTCGGCAGGCGGCCCCATAATCGAGCCAAAAGCCAAATGCATCGCTGTCACTCCCATATGTCCTCACGCTCTTTCCATAAAATCCTTTGTTCTCGATTCGGGCCGTGAAATAGTAATCGAGACGGGAGAGAAGAGCGAGAGCGGATATATTTCAATCGACGGAAACGATCACATAGAGCTGGCAAAGGGCGGCAAAGTCGTCATAAAAAAATCGGAAAAAACCCTTGCCATGATAAGAATAACCAAACAGGGATTTTACGACAGAATAAACGGAAAACTTGTAAAAGAGGTACTTTGAAGATGAAAAAACACAGACAGAATTTGATATGTCATCTCATAGAGGCCTACGAGATAAAGACCCAGGAGGAGCTGACCGAAAAACTAAATGAGCTGGGAGTCAACACAACCCAGGCTACGGTATCCCGAGACATAAAGGAATTGAGCCTTGTCAAAATGCCCGCCGTGTCGGGAGACAGCAAATACGCTCTGCCGATTGCAACGGAGGAAATGGGATTCACTCCAAAGCTCAAAATGATTTTCAGAGAGTGCGTGAAAAGAATAGATATCGCCCAGAATATCGTTGTCATCAAGACTTTGAACGGCATGGCCAATGCCGCAGCTTACGGACTTGATGCCATAAAAGACGAGGGAATAGTGGGAACAATAGCGGGTGATGATACTATTTTTGTCCTTTTGAGGGACAATGAAAAGGCGGCGGAATTTAAAACCTTTGTAGAGGATGTTTTGAAATAAATGCTTAAAAGTCTATATATCGAAAATATCGCCATAATAGAAAAAGCCTCAATCGATTTCGACAGGGGCTTCAGTGTGCTGTCCGGAGAGACAGGAGCGGGAAAATCGATAATTATAGACGCCATAAACGGCATAATGGGAGGACGCACCAGCAGAGAGTTAATAAGAACAGGTACGAAGAAAGCCTCTGTTTCGGCTCTTTTCGACATAGATGACGGCAGAATTTCCAAAGTGCTGGAGCAGATGGGCATAGATGTTCAGGACGGACAGCTCTCTGTTCAAAGGGACATATTGGCCGACGGAAAAAACAACTGCAAGGTAAACGGCAGACCGTGTACAACGCAGACTTTGAAAGACATTTCAAAATATCTCATCACGATACACGGTCAGCATGACGGAACTCTGCTTTTGGACGAAGAGACACATCTCGATTATCTCGACAGCTTCGCCGGAAATCACAGAGAGCTATCGGAATATTCCGAAGAATATGAAAAGCTTTTGAGCCTCAACAGGATGATCAAAAGCCTTTCAATGTCGATCAAGCAGAGAGAGGAGAGATTGGAAAAGCTGTCCTATGATTTGACATATCTCTCAAATCTTGAACCCATTGAGGGAGAGTATGAAAATCTTTTGCAGACGAGAAGTGTTCTTTTAGGTCAGCAGACCATAGACGACGCCTTGAATTTTGCAGAAAACGCCTTTGAAAACGATGAGGGAGGAATAATTTCCTGCCTCCATGACATATCGCAAAGAGCCTCCAAAGCGGCAAAATACAATACCATGGTTTTGCAGCTTGCCGAGAAAATGACCGAGGCGATAGATGTTTTGGAGAGTGCCCGTGAGGTGATAAATACCGTCAGAAAATCCGAGGACGATTACAATATATCCTATGAAGATGTTGAGAAAAGGCTTGATCTTTATGAAAACGGTGCAAGAAGATTTTCGGTGAGCGAGGACAGGCTCCACGAGGTATATGAAAATATAAAAAAAGAGTATGTCGAGCTTACAGGAGTTTCCGAGGAAAATATAGACGAGCTCAAGGGAAAATACAGCATACAGAGAAAGAAAACCCTGGAAAAGGCTCACGCATTGCGTGAGAGCAGGGAAAAAGCGGCTATCCGTCTCAAGGAGACGGTGGAAAAGGAGCTGGAATATCTCGATATGAAAAATGCCCGCTTAGAGGTTGAGTTTTTGCCTCAGGGCGACGGAAAACAGATAAAATTTACTAAAAAAGGTATAGATAATGTGAGGTTCCTTTTGGCGGCTAACGCAGGAGAGGGTTTTAAAGCACTTTCAAAGGTGGCGTCGGGCGGTGAGCTTTCGAGAATAATGCTAGCCATAAGAAATGTCATATCAAAAGGGGATCTTGTGGAGACTATGATATTTGACGAGGTCGACACGGGAGTGAGCGGCAGAGCCGCTAACAAAGTAGGAGAAAAGCTTTGGAGTATAAGCCGTGAAAAACAGGTGCTTTGTGTGACCCATCTGCCGCAGATAGCGGCTTTGGCCGACAGGCATTATAAGGTGTCAAAGAGTGTCGAAGGAAACGCCACCCACACAAGGGTGGAGCTTTTGGACTCAAAAGGCAAAATCGCTGAGATAGCAAGACTTACGGGAGGCAGAGACATAACCGACACTACTCTGCTGAGCGCAGGTGAAATCATAGATCTTGCTGAAAAATATAAAAAACAAAATTTGATTGGGGGTAAATAATGTCCAAAAACAAACACAACCTTTTAGAGGGAAGCGTCGCTAAAAACCTTATACTCTTCGCTCTGCCGTTTCTGGCTTCCAACATTGTTCAGTCCTTTTACAATGTAGCTGATATGCTCATTGTCGGAAACTTCAGCGGAACGGTAAGTATGTCCGGAGTAAACATAGGCGGACAGGTGACATTTATTCTTACAAATCTCATCATGGGTCTTTGTACCGGCGGCACGGTGCTTGTAGCCCAGGCGATAGGTGCCAAAAATAAGGAATCGGTGTCGGATACTATCGCCACTATGGTCACGGGGCTCGTTCTTTCGGGAGTGGTCATTACAGTTGTAATGCTGATGTTCAAGGATAATATCCTTCAGCTTATACAGACGCCGGCCGAATCTTTCAGCGAAGCCAGCGATTACCTCACATACACTATGCTGGGCGTTGTATTTATATTTGCCTATAATGCTTTCAGCGCTATTCAGAGAGGTATGGGAGACAGCAAAAGACCGTTTTATTTTGTGTGTATAGCATGTGTAACCAATGTTGTGCTCGATATTCTGTTTGTCGGCGGTTTCAATATGGGAGCTAAAGGCGCAGCCATAGCCACAGTTATATCTCAGGCTCTCAGCGTTGTACTCTGCGTTGCATATCTTGCAAAATCGGATTTTCCATTTGACTTTAAGCTGAAATCTTTCAAAATTCATGGTGAAAAACTCAAGCTTATCATAAAGATAGGACTGCCTACGGCCGTTCAGAACAGTGTTTCCAGCATATCTTTCCTGCTTATAACTACTATGGTCAATGTCGTGGGCGGTGTCGCCGCTTCGGCCGCAGTCGGAGTTGTGGGTAAAGTCAACGGATTTGCGCTGATGCCCGCCATAGCCATGGGTGCCGCAGTTTCCACAATGTCAGCTCAAAATATAGGAGCGAAGCAATGGGATAGGGCAGAAAAGGCGGCTCATATCGGTCTCGGAATAGGAATTGTAATAAGTTATGCAATATTTGCGGTAGTACAGACATTCCCCGAGGCAATTCTCGCACTTTTTGACAAGGATCCTGTAATGATTGAGCAGGGTGTAGCCTACATAAGAACATTTTCTTTCGATTACCTGATAGTGCCGTTCGTGTTCTGCATAAACGGCCTGATGCTGGGCGCGGATTGTTCCTTCCTGCCTGATTTTGAAACGCAGCGCTTCTGCTGGGTAACTGACGAGCTCAGAAACTGGGAACGCCGCACAGCCTACGTGGCACGATAGGGAGCATACCTGGGATCCTTTTTCACAATGGCGCGTCTGTCATTCCGAAAGGCCTGGGGAGAGCTCCC
>CAJKFC010000100.1 GCA_905199135.1 uncultured Eubacteriales bacterium | reverse complement strand
GTCTTATGCCCTAAGGGGGCAGTGCATACTACCGGCACGGCCGGTAGTTATGATTATCTGTGGAGCTTTCCCATCTCGCCCGACCATTCAAAGGCCTTTTTTGCTATAATCACTGCGATAATCTCATTGATGACGGCTGCCGCCGCTATCGTGCCCTGAAGCACCGCCGCCAATCCGGGGTCAAAGGCCATTATGGACGACGCCGATATGCCCGTAAATATAAGCGACACTCCCGAATGGGGAAGCAGAGTAAATCCCAAATACTTCTTTACCGTGTCGGGAAGCCCTGTGCATTTCGCACCGAAATAGGCTCCGAAATACTTTCCCAAAGCTCTCGTCACAATATATACCGCCGTAAACACTCCAGCGCCCAAAATAAGATGATAGTCGATAGGAGCGCCGAGATTCAGAATTACCATAAGCAGACCGAAGGAAATGACCGGGCTGAAAACCTTTATGATCTGCGACACCCTTTCCTGTGACACCATATTCGAAATCACGGCGGAAAGGCTTATGCCTGCCAGCATAAAGTTGAAGCTCATTCCCTCAGGCAGTAAGCTTTCGGCGGCAAATCCCAAAACCGCTGTAATCACAGACACTGCGCACAGCTGAAAAAATGTCGCCCTGTCTCCCCTGCTCTTTTTCAGCACCGGGCCGCTCACCGCGCCTGCCGCCGCGCCCGCCGCTATCGGCACGACAATCATAACGAATATAACTGTAGATGCGGGTATTCCCTCTCCTCCTATTTGAGACATCACCGCCGATATGACGCTGAAAAACACCACTATGCCCACTATATCATCGAGAACGGCCATGGGTATAAGGGTCTGCGTGACAGGGCCGTCGGTTCTGGACTCATTGACTATCGAAAGAGCGGGAGCGGGTGCCGTCGCCAAAGCAATTCCTCCGAACACTGCCGACAGATAGATCGGCATATCCATTACGGCAAATATTAAGGCAAAGCCCAGTGTAACCACCAAGAAGGTGCCGAGGGACTGGAAAAGTGTGGCTATGACTATCTGCTTTCCCGATTTTTTCAGCTTTGAAACCACAAGCTCTGTGCCGAGCATAAAGCCCACGGCACATTCCATAATATGAAGCTCCGTAGTAAACCAACCCGACGACATAATCCCTTCGTCTATAAGTGAAAACGCATGGGGCCGAGAATCATTCCCGCTATAAGCCAGCCCAAAATGGCGGGCATTTTTATTTTTGACATCAGCGTTCCGGCCGCGTATGCCAGCGCCAAAGCCAACAGAAGTTTTAAAAGATCCATTATCTATCCTCCTTGACTATACCGTACATCATAAACCTCATCATTTTAAGCAGCTTACCTTCTCGCTCCCTGACCACATCGGAGATATCTTCGCCGTCTTTTAGCTTTTTCCTCATACATGTGTCCATAGCCTGCTGAAAAACGGTGCAGTATTCCAGCGCCTCTTCTATGGATACATTATCCTTTATCTCCGTGCTTTTCAAAAAGTCGCTTATCACCTTTTTATTGCTTTCGTCCAAAGGCTTTTTGATTTCATCCACTCTGTCCTTCAAATGCTCCGGGGGCTCCAGCACTCCTAAGTAAAACAGATTGTAAAATCGGCTGTCGGAGCTGAAAAAGTTGTTTCGGCAGTTCATATACCTGGCCATTCTCTCATCGTAGTCCCCTTCCTCACCGCATTCTCTCCTGATTTTCTCGGCAAGGCTGTCAAAGCATATTTTCAGACACGCCAGATACAGCTCGTCTTTATTTTTAAAATAGTGATATATGATACCCTTTGATATGCCTCCCCGCTCTGCAACCGAATTCATGGAAGCTTCGGCATAGCTTTTTACGGCAAATTCCTCAAGGGCTCCGTTTATTATCTTCTCTCTGCACAATTTGTTTTTGTCTTCTCTCTTCAAATCCGCGCCTCCGAAAAATTATTGACCTCTCGGTCAATAAATATAGTGTCTTAAATCCGCATTATATGTTTTAAATACATGTAACTATTTTGAAAACATAAAAAAAGACTGTGCCCGAGGCACAGCCTTGTTTCTATTTTCGTTTTCTCAAAATACATACCGCCACAGTCCACATGGCTATTGCCGAGATTATCTTGCCCGCAAGCAGACCCTCGGGCTCATACCTAAGCTCTATTTCGTGGTATCCTGCGTCCAGTTCTATTTTGCAAAATCCCGAAAGTGCTCTCTCTACTTCGACAGGCTTTCCGTCTACCGCACCCGTCCAGCCGCCGTCATAGGGCAGAGAGATGAACATATCGCCGCTGCCGAGGGCATTTACCGAGCCTTTTATCCTGTCGCTTTCCATGCTCTCTATCTCGAGCTGCTCGTCAGCCAGGGCGGAATATCCCTTTTCAAAGGCCTCGACATTCATCATTGCCGTCCTTATCTCAAGCTTTTTCTCCTCCTCGGACTCTCTTAGCTCAAACTCAAAGGTGACGGTATCGCCTTTTTTATAGTATCCCGCACACACAATGGCGGCATAGGTGTTGTTGTATCTGTACTCCTGCTCTCCTCCCGAAATGGTCAGATTGCTGGTCAGAGAACCGTCGGTGTAGGCGAAAAGCGTTCCGTCCTCAGGCATGGTATAAGTCCACTCGAATGTGTCTTTGCACTGAAACTCGAGTTTTTCGCCGTAGTCGAAGATGTCCTCTTCCACTCCCGTCATCTCTTTAAAGAGCATGTTTTGAAACTCAAAGGGCATATCCTCCGACATGGCGTATTCGGGTATGTCATCTTCAGACATAAAGCCCAATGTCAGGGGGTAGAGATTTTCAAAAAGTCTGCTGTCGCCAACCTGTCCCAGCTCTTTGAAGAACTGCGACGACGCCAATTCACCTGTCCTCGACACCAGATATCTGATGCCCAAAAGCCCGTTGGTAAAAGGCGAAGTCTCATTGTAGACATATCTGTTCTGCCTCTCCTCGGCGCTTATGCCGAGCTTGCGCATTATCTCTGTCACGCTCTCATTTATCATGGAGGAGAACTGAGAAACGCCGCGATATCCGTATAACATGGGGTCGTTGGTGGTGTACCAGTCGTGCATCTCCACTCTTGAAAATGTGTCGTCACGCTTTTCGGCGTACATGAGCAGTTCTTTTACATCTTCATATCTGTCTGGATAATCACTGTAACCCGATGTACCCGTGTTGCCCGTGGTTATCATGGCATTGGAAACTATTTCGGCAAACATCAGAAGCAATATGAGATAAGCCGTAATTCCCCTCTTCTGAGGTCTTTTCACCATGAATATGACAAGAGCGGCGTAGAGCAAAAACATTATGCAGCCGCCTAAAACAGCCAGTCTCTCCTGCTGTCCCATATAGGCACATATGAGAAATACCGCTCCCGTGAGAAGAGTTACGGCAGCTTTGCCCATTCCGAAATCCTTTACTTCGGGATATACCTTATAGGCCATTATCACCACTATAAATACGGCGAACAAGGAGAACCTGTAAGGTATCATATTTACAAAATGGAAGGCGTGCCATATATAGTTGAGCACATTGAAATTCATGCTGAATATCAAAAATGCAAGCACAGAGACCGAGACTACCTTTTCCCTTGTGCCGATTCTCCTTGAAAACGCATATGCCGGTATCAGCATTGCCGAAAACATACCTGCGTATATGTTGGGAAGTCCCTCTAAAACGGCAGGCACCGACACATAGGCAAACTGACCTATTATATCGGTAAAGGGCTCATAAAACTTAAACTCGGTGGGAAAGCTCGTCCCCGCGCTGTATGTGTGCCCCAAAGCCAGATATGCGGGCAAGGTCACCACGGCGGTGGCGGCAAGAGCCGCAAGAGAGCAGAAAGCTATTTTGAAAAGTCGCTTTATAAATCCTTTAAAGCCTGTCTTTGCCATAAAGCACCCTGCGAAAAAGGCGATAAAGGTAAAGACGCACACTATATATCCTATATAATAGTTGGACATGACGGCAAAGAACAGAGACAGCATATAAAGCCCCGTCCTGCCCTCCTTTATGAGCCTGTAAAGACCCAGCATGACAAGGGGAGCCAGCGCAAAAGTGTCCATCCACATTATGTTCCAGTAAAAACCTATGGCATAGGTGGAAAGTGCGTACATCGATGCGAAGATCGGAAGGGACAAATCCTCTTTTCTCTTTACCGTGTGTTTCAGGAAAAGTCCCATGGAAAGCCCTGCCGTGCCCAGTTTCAAAAGCACCAAAACCGTGACAGCCTCACGCAGGAACTGCCGGGGCACCAAAACCGTCAGCAGATTGAGAGGGCTCATTAAATAATACGAGGCAAGAGCCACAAAGTTTGTACCCATAGCGCCGTGCATCGAGTATGTAAGGCTCTCCCCTGCCTGAAGCTTTCTCTGAAGCTCGGCTATAAAGGGATAGTACTGATGCCAGAAATCGCTTATCATTATCTGCCTGTCACCAAACGGATGTACACCGTATATCACGAAGGATATGAACATGGTGAAAAAAGGTATCGCGAATGAGAGCATCAGATACCTGTTTTTGGATTTCTTCAGTCTTTGAAATACAGTGCCTGTTTTTTTCAGCAATTTTTTGCCTGCCTTCTCGCCTCTTCCCAGGGCGTGAGATTCTCTCTGTCGACTATGTAAGCCTTTTTTGCGATTTTCGCCAGGGGCTCATCAGAAAAGGAGTCGGAATAGAACTCATCTATCTCGGCATCGCCGAAAACTTCCCTGAATCTTCTGACCTTTTCCTCTCCGTAGCAGTTTGGTCTGAGCCATTTACCGGTCTTTTCGTCACATTCCGAAGCTATGAGAGTGCCTACTCCCAGCTCCTTGCATATTCCTCTCAACAGAAAAGAGGGGCTTGCGGAAATGACAACATCGTCGCTCTTTTGTTGGTTTATATAGTATTTAGATATGCCTTTTTTATTTTTGTTCCAAAAATCTTCAACATATTTATCGAGAGGCTGAAAATGTCTTATCAGTCTGAATATCTTTTCCTTTGCCCTGTCTTTAACCTGGAATCCCATTTTATATTTTATATATCCGAACATCGCCGACGGCAGAACATAGGCCGTATAGGGTTTTTTCTTTATGCAGTAGGCTATGAACTTTGCCGAGCTGTCCGGATTGAATATGGTTTTGTCAAAATCATATACATTCATATTGTCACCTTTATAAAAACGCTTATACAAAGATTTTAAACTCAGACAGGGCAAATGTCAACAGGCTTAATGTTTTTTATTCTTTCAGTTCCTTCCCGACCGTTGTAAAATACAAGATCGACGAGAGTATCACACAGCCGGCGTCGGCAGCGGGCTGCGCCCACATAAGTCCGGTAACTCCCGCGAGACGGAATCCTATCAGCAGCGCAGCTATAAAAAACACTCCCTGACGGGAAACCGATATTACAGAAGACGGAAATACCTTTCCCATAGCCTGAAATGTATTGAGAAATATGAACTGTATTCCAAAAATCGGAGCTACACAAGCCAGCGCCTTTAAAAGTCCCACTCCGTATCCGACTACCGCTTCATTGTCTATAAACGCCCGAACTATTGTCTCCGGGAAATACAGGAAGCACAGCATGAGAACAGTACCGAGGGATACGCTGAAAATCACCGACCATCTTATCACGCTATTTACCCGCTGATAATTGCCCGAAGAAAAACTGTATCCGACGAGCGGCTGTATTCCCTGTCCGAGGCTTATGAGCAGCATGACTACTACGGTATTTATACGGTTGGCCACTCCGAAGCCCGCTATTATCTCATCTCCCTCAGGGCATCTTGAGGCAAAAAAGTTGAGCATAACCGTTGAAACGCTCATGAGTATATTCATAAGAGCCTGTGGCACTCCTATTGAAAACACTTCTTTCACTGTCTCCCTATCCCATTTAAAATGGGATAGGGAGACAGTGAAAATGCTTTTCTTATTTGCGCGCCAAACGGTATAATATACCATCGCCGAAACATTTCCTATGACGGTGGCCCAGGCCGCGCCCTCTACACCCATATTCATGGCAAGTATCATCACAGGGTCAAGTATTATATTCACTACGCTGCCCAATATAATTCCCGTCATAGCCTCTTTCGCGGCTCCCTCGGCGCGCACTACCTGAGCGAAAGATGTCTGTATTACCATGGCGAAACCGCCCGCCGCTACTATAATGAGATACTGCCTCGCAAGCTCATATGTATTTTCGGTAGCTCCCGAAATTTTCAGTATCGGGTCCATGAACACCATAAGTATTGCGGGCATTACAACTCCCGCCGCTATACTGCCGTAGTAGGAAAAGGCCGACACCTTTTTTATCTTTTCGATCTCGTTAAGACCCAAAAGTCTCGATATATACGAGCTGCCTCCCGCTCCAAAAAGGGAACCGAGGGCGTTAAAGAGCAGAAATATCGGCATTGTCAGCGACACTGCGGCCACCTGATATTCGTCCCCCGTTTGGCCTACGAAAAAATGTGTCAGCCATATTGTAAATTATCATAACCAGCATGCTGAGCATGGTGGGCAGCGCCATGACCGCTGTCGATTTTGGCACCGCCATTTTTTCAAATATCTCCTGTCTTCGGTTGTCTTTCATACAGTTCCTCCTCAAATAAATATAACATATTATATTTTATTTTAAAAAAATGCCGCCTACAC
>CAJKFC010000099.1 GCA_905199135.1 uncultured Eubacteriales bacterium | reverse complement strand
GCGGGCCCTGGCAATACGCGGCGGAAAGCCCCGGCGCAGGAAATGGCCTTTGGAAAGTGATTTTGACCATCCAGAAATAAATAATCGGATTGAATTGAGGGTCCTATTATTATATAATTAAGGTGCTATTACAGACTATGGATTCCTCAATCCGTCCGATTGTAAGAAGGGAGGTAATGACGATCGGACGCACAGAAAATTTCACCAATCCAACTGTTGCAAAGAGGACCTATACTGTTGCAGAAGTAATGGATATTCTTGGTGTCAGCAGGAAAAAAGCATACGAACTGTGCAATTCCGGTAGCTTTAAGATTGTCCACATTGGCAGAAGCATACGGGTTTCTAAGGCCTCTTTTGATGCATGGTTGGATAACCAATCGTCTCAAATGGAGGAATAATCGAATATGGAATCTTTAGTCTATAAAAAGAACTGCACCATCTCTCTTTGGGGAGGTGAAGTGTAATGGCAAGCATTAGCAAACGAAATGGGAAATACGCTGTCACATACTACGAAGGTGACGACAGGCATCCTGTTATGAAATCGGGACTGACGGCATCTCAGGCAGAGAAATTGCGTGACAAGAAAAATGCTGAAGAAAAAAAGTGGCGTGAACAGAGAAAAAAGGCGCGTGAAAAAGCGAAGAAGCAAGTAGTCAAAGCTGTTTCCAACAATGCTGGCGATAACCCTACCGATGCGACTCTCGAAGAATACATGGAAGAATTCATTGAGAAATATGGAACAAAGCATTGGGGTGATTCGTACTATACCAGCTCCCGCTCCAGAATGATTAACTATGTTTACCCCCATTTTGGTCAGCACAAGATTGTCGATATTACTACACAAATGATCGATACTTACTATGATTTTCTGATCAAAGAGTGCCCTCTCGTGGCAAACAGAGGGAAACAAAAGGGTAGTGATGAAGGCGGGCATGTTACCTCTGCTATTGTGCGTGACATCCATAAGGTACTCCGGACTGCTTTTAATCAAGCTCGAAAGTGGAAGTACATTCGGCAAAACCCATTTAATGACGCGGATCTTCCCGAACATAAGGAGGAAGAGCGTCCAGCCTTTTCACCCGATGAATTTGAATGGATACTGGATTACACTGACGATCCAAGTGACTATGAGCGATACACGATACATGTTGCTCTTGCCATTCAGTATTACTGCACAACTCGTGGTGGAGAAGTAGGTGGGCTTCAATGGCCGGATTACAACCGGACTGAGAAAACCTTGCACATTTACAAAGCACTTGATAGGGTGGCGAAAAAGAATCTCAACTTGCCGAAACTCATCATTTACTATACTTTTCCAATTATGAACGCATACAACAAAACGGTGGTCGTTCTGAAAGCTCCCAAGACAGAAGCTACGGAGAGGTTTAGCAAATTGAACAACCTTATGATTGAAAAGCTTGATCAGCTGAAGAAAATGCAGGAAGAAATGATTGCCAATATCTTCGGCGACGATTATCAAGACAATCAGTTAATTATCTGCCAGCCCAATGGACGCCCTATCATGCAGGAGCAGTTGAACCGGAAGTTTAAAGATATTATTGTGGAAATGCGTGAAAATGGTTATAAGTTTACCAGCGTCCCAGAAGACAAACTGGACGATGTTGTTTTCCATAGTGTCCGTGCTGCCAGCGCCACAAAGAAAATGCAAGTTTCTAACGGCAATCTGAAAGCGGTGATGCGAGCAGGCGGGTGGGCAGAACCTGATATGGTAATCCGCTATTCAAAAGCTTATGACGACGATCAAGTAAAAATCGCGCAAAAGATGGAAGAGGATTATCACAAGGGCGGAGATGCCAAACCACAGCAGGACGCAGAAGAACTACTTCGTATCATTCAGGATAATCCAGAGCTGTTAACTAAATTGCTGGCGGCCATAAAACCTTAGCGCAAATTTCCGCAGAAGGCTTCAAAAACCTTAGCAGGGGTGATTTTCACCTCAAAAACAGCCTTCCTGTATGAGCAAAAACCTTAGCTGTGTTAGCCCGAAAAAAGGATGGGGAACATAAATGAAAGGTAAAAAAATTGCTTGCCTACAATCGCAACTTGTAAGCAAGCAAAAACGCCGGAAACCCTTATCCGACAATGATTGTCTGGCGTGCCAGAAGGGACTTGAACCCCCGACACCCGCCTTAGGAGGGCGGTGCTCTATCCAACTGAGCTACTGGCACATATTAAATTTTGAACTTAACAAAGTTATCCCACGCCGCCTCCTTTAGTGAACCGTAGTTAGTTCTCTTAGGAGGGGTTTATTATATCCATTTAACTAAGGAGGCGTGCCTTTTAAAACTACGGTTGATATGTGACAATAAATATGATACAATATTTATGTAATTTTGTCAAGAGAGAGACGGTGAAATATAATGAAAATACTTGTCGTAGGGGATGTATACGGCAGAGTAGGGCTGGATTTTCTCGCAAAAATGCTGAGAAAACTCAAAAAACAGCACGGCGCCGATATGGTCATAGTAAACGGCGAAAACAGCGGCGGAAACGGCCTTGTGCCCTCCCATGCAGACGAGATATTCGCCGCGGGAGCCGACATCATAACTTTGGGAAACCACGCTCTCGACATGCATCAGATACACGACTACGCAGATGAGTGCCGATACATGGCGAGACCCATGAACCTGCCGCCTCAGCAGCCGGGATTCGGATACAGCAAAATGGAGGTCTGCGGTAAAACGGTGTGCGTCATTCCCCTTTTGGGCAGGGCGCACATGGGAAGGTTTGACTATGAAAACCCCTTCAGAATAATAGATGAATTTCTGAAAAAGGACGACAGTGACATATATATTGTCGACTTTCACGCCGAGACCACCAGCGAAAAAAAGGCCATGGGATACTTTCTCGACGGAAGAGTTTCGGCCGTTTTCGGCACCCATACCCATGTTCAGACGGCCGATGAGCAGATACTGCCTCTCGGCACGGGATATATAACCGATGTGGGAATGTGCGGAGCGTATCATTCGGTGATAGGCGTCGACAGGGAGCAGGCGGTGGCCCGTTTCAGAGGCGACATAGTCGGCAGACATAAAGAATCAAAGGAAGCTCCGTTTTTGTGCGGAATAGTGTTTACTCTGGACGAAAACGGAAAATGCACAGATGTTTTGAGGATACAGGAAAGATAATATGAGTTTTGAATACAGAACAGGCGAGAACGGGCTTTTGATGCTCAAATCCTCGCTTTTGGAGAGAGAAAAAGGGGTGGATCATTTCTATTCCACCCAAAAGGGCGGAACAAGCACAGGCGACCATGAAAGCCTCAGCTTTCGCTATACCGACAACACCGCAGACAGCGTACATCAGAACTTTGCCATAGCGGCAAGGGGAATAGGCAGAGATTTTGACGATGTGGTCAGAACACAGCAGGTTCACAGAGACAAGGTGTGCAAGGTGGAGGGCGGACACGGTTACAGAATAGCCGCCCTTGATAACGACGGCCTTGTCACCAATGTAAAAGGTGTGGTTCTGTCGGGATTTTATGCCGACTGTCAAGTTCTGTTGCTTTACGACAGGGAAAATGAGGCGATAGGTCTTTGCCACTCGGGATGGAGGGGCACAGTCCTTGATATTTCAAAAAAGACGATAGATCTTATGGAAAAAGAATATGGCACAAAGGCGGAAAACCTCATTGTGACCATAGGCCCCAGCATCTGTCAGGACTGTTTTGAGTGCGACAGAGATGTATTCGACGCCTTTGTAAACGCCTACGGGCAGGACATAGAGAGATTTTTCAAGATAAAGGGCAAAAAATATCACCCCGACATCAATGCAATAACAGAATACAGGCTGAAAGAGCGGGGCGTAAGGGCGGAAAATATAGATGTGAGCCGCATATGCACATACTGTAAAGACAGTGAGCTTTACTGGTCTCACAGGAGAAACGGACTCAAAAGAGGAGTCCATGGGGCCTTTATTACGCTGAAATGATATTTTTAAAGGGGGCGGAGAGCATGGAAAACGAAGAACTTATGTACTTTGACAAAATGCCGAACATGCTGCCGCTTTATCTGGTTTTGAAAGAGAAGCTTGAGGGCAGATATCCTGCCACGGAGATAAAGGCTGCAAAGATTCAGATATCTTTTCGGAACAGGTATGTATTTATGTCGGTATCTCTGCCTTACAGGAGGGATAAAGACTGGCCGAAGGAATATCTTCTGCTGTCTTTGGGACTCGGATACAGAAAACAGTCGGAAAGAGTTGCCATGGCGGTGGAGGCTTATCCGAACCGCTGGACCCATCATGTCCTCGTCACAAAAGAGGAGGACATAGATGAGGAGCTTTTGAGTTTGATAGACGAGGCATACGAGTTCGCCGTGTCCAAATAATCAGACTATAAGGTTCTTTATTATGAAGAACACGGGGGGCACAAGCAGAGCGGGCAAAAGATTTATCGTGGGAATCTTTTTTATCTCCAGAATGGATATGCCCGAGGAGAAAATCAGTATGCCGCCGATTATCGAGATCTCGCACATGAGCTCGGGAGTGAGAAAAGGGGAGAGCAGCCCTGCCAGAAGGTAAATTGAGCCCTGCCAGAAAAAGAGCACAACCGCGGCGAGGGCTATGCCGAAGCCGAAGTTTGCAGCCAGAACCATGCTGGTGACGAGATCCAAGGTGGCGTTGGTGAAGAGATATGTGTGGTCGCCGTAGAGGGCGCTCTGAATGGGGCCGAGAATCGAGAGAGTGCCTATGCAAAAGAGCAGTACCGCCGTCGAAAGGCCGCGGGCAAGGCCGTCTTTGCCGAATTTGTTGGCGACAGACTGAAATTTGTCGTCGATTTCAAGTTTCTGACCGATGAGTCCGCCTATGGCGAGGCTTATTATGAAAAGCACGGGAAAGGTGCTGTTCGGCATGTTTCCCGCCACGGCGTTTATGCCGAGCATAGAGGCGGCAAGACCCATGCTGGTCATCATGATATCCTTGTATTTTGCGGGCAGACCGTTTTTAAGTCGGCTGCCTATAAAGCTGCCGATTATTATGGTGGCGCAGTTTGTAAAAGTTCCTATCATTTTATGCTCCTTTAAAGGTAACAGGCAGAGGGTAAATCCCTCTGCCTTTTCTTTTTAATCAAAATGTCCCTGCTCAAATTTCGGCAGATTGAGGTCGTAGTACATCGACACAAATCTTATGGCGATTATTACGCCCGCTCCTATCATCATGGAGGTTATCTGCAAAAAGCCGAGCTTCAAGGAATAGTAATAGCACAGACCTCCTATTATGGCGGCGGTGGCGTAAATGTCCTTTTTGAAGATTATCGGGGTCTTGTGGACAAATACATCGCGCATGACTCCTCCGCCCACTCCCGTCATGACGCCGATGAAGATGAGCAGAAAGAGGTTATCTGTGTAGCCCATGGAGATGGCGGCGTTCATTCCGATGACGGTGAACATACCCAGTCCCATGGCGTCGAATACGCCGATGGCCACCATAAATGCCTTGAGCTTTTCGGGAGTTACATATTTTATGTAATGCTTGGATATGAGTATCGCGATAAAGGACGCCACAAAAGCGATGGCCACATATTTGGGGTCCATAAAGGCGGTGGGAGGGGTTTTACCCAAAAGAATGTCCCTTAGTATTCCTCCGCCTACCGATGTGGCGCAGCCGAGAACTATAACTCCGAAAAAGTCCAGTCCGCGGTCTATTCCCACAAGGGTGCCCGAAAGAGAAAAGGCGATAGTGCCCAAAATCTCTATCGCGGAGATTATAAATGACGCAATATCCATATGAGCAGTTTATTTCTCGTTGTAGTAGTCGAGAAGGGCAACAAAGTTGTCTATGCCGTACTTGAGGGCCTTTTCGTCAAAGTCAAAACGGTTGTTGTGGAGAGCGGGCACAAGACCGACGCCCAAAAATGCGAAAACTCCCGGCCATTTCTTCTGATAGAAGGCGAAGTCCTCGCCGGTCATGTGAGGCATCTCGCGCTCTTTGAATACGGCGCCCGATCTTTTGACGATCTCCTTGTAATCCTCATAGAGCTCGGGATCGTTCATGACTGCGGGATAGCCTTCGGTGGCTTCGATTACAGTAGTGCTGCCGAACTTCTTGTCGTTTTCGGCGCATATCTCCTTGAGCCTTCTGAGAAGGAAATCGAATACACCGTCGTCAAAGGTTCTGAGAGATCCTGCGGCGACAGCCTTATCGGCAATAATGTTGCGTACAACACCGCCGTTTACCGTGCCGAAGCGGAGAAGGCTTAAAGTGCCTTCGGGAAGCTCTTCCTGTCTCATCTTATAGGCGTCGCAGATGATGTGAGCCAAAACCTCGTTGGCGTCGACGCCCATGTCGGCGCTTGCCACATGGGAGCTCTTGCCGTTGACAGTGACGGTCAGCTCGGAGGTTCTCGCCATAAGAGGACCTGCCTTTGTGGTGATGACGCCTATCTCCTCTTCGGGCCATACATGGTAGCCGAAGATCTTGGTGATATTGAGCTTGTCAAGCTCGCCGCTTTCGATTATCGGCTTTGCGCCGCCGACACTCTCCTCGGCAGGCTGGAATATGAGAACTATATTGAACTTGTATTTTTTATAATTTTCTGCCAGATAGTCGGACAGGGCCAGAAGCATGGCCATATGACCGTCGTGGCCGCAGGCGTGCATAAAGCC
>CAJKFC010000098.1 GCA_905199135.1 uncultured Eubacteriales bacterium | reverse complement strand
GAAGTGTAGCCTGTAAGCCAGCATATGACCTCGTCGGCCTCCTGCTTTGTCCTGCCCTTTTTGATAGCTTTGTTTACAAGCAGAGAATAGACCTTAAAGAAGTCCATCTGATATACTTTATTGTTATCCATAAAGACCTCACTATCTCAATTTATGGAGAAGAGGCTCAAAGACCACGCCCCTTACTATATAGTCCTCCACACCGTAGGAATACTCCATGGCATATGACACAAAGTCGGCGGCAATCTGCGCCGATTCCAAAAGGCTTTTGCCTGTCAGCATCTTTCCGCACAGCACGCTTGTAAAGGTATCGCCTGTGCCGTGCATATTTATCGGCAGTTTTTTCTGTCTTACAATATCAAATAAGCCGTTTTTATCGAGGACTGCCGTCCAAAGCTCATCTCCGTATGGCGCTCCCGTAAGCACGACGCTCTTCGCTCCGAGTTCTTGTATTTTGAGACACACATCTTTGAGATTTTCCTCGGTGACGACAAAAGAACCGTAATCTCCGTCTGTAAGTATCATGGCCTCTGTGAGATTGGGGGTTATGACATCGGCGCTTTTGGCTATCTCCTTCATCTTGCCGCACATAAAATCGTCAAATGTCTTATATCTCTTGCCGTTGTCTCCCATGACAGGATCTATTACAAAAAGCGGCGGATTGAATGTTTTCTTCATCTCTGCCACCATGTCTATCTGCTCGGCAGAGCCTAAAAAGCCGCTGTAAATTCCGTCGAGCTTGACCCCTATATCGGCCCAGTGTTTGAGATACTGCGGTATGTTTTCGGTAAAATCGGTCATCTGAAACCCTTTTATACTGGTGTTTGTCGAAAGATTTGCCGTCGGCACGGGACACACCTCGACGCCGCAGGCGGACATTACGGGAATTACCACAGTGAGGGCGCATTTGCCGTATCCCGCCATATCATGAAAGGCGCAGACTCTCGGAACATGTATCATATCATAAGTCCTCTTTTCATCAAAATAAGTCAAAACAATAATATCACAATTTTTGGTGCTTGACAATATCATTTAATTGTGATATCATTGTCTCAAATAGGTTTATATTGAAATTCTGTGACGAGAACATGGGAATCTTGCGACAGAAACACCAGAGAAGCGGCGTATTTGCTGAGAGCGCTGCCTGTTTTTGAAGATTCTTACCGATCTCCGAGAATCGCTGTGGTAACAAACGGCGACGGTTTCCACCGTTATATGGTACTGAGCGGTATGTCTTTCGACATGCAATCAGAGTGGGACCACGGATTTTTATTCGCCTCTGTATTTACAGGGGCGTTTTTTTATTATCAAAAAATATCATCATATAAAGGAGAAAGCAGCTATGCTCAACATCAAATTAAAAGACGGCTCGAGCCTTTCCGTCCCAGAGGGATCGACGGCTCTCGACGCCGCAAAACAGCTTTCGGAAGGTCTTGCAAGAGCGGCTCTCGCCTGCGAGATAAACGGCAATCTTTCCGATCTGACAACCGTTCTCAAAGACGGCGACGATCTCAACATACTGACATTTGACAGCGAAGGCGGCAGATGGACTCTCCGTCACTCGGCAGCTCATGTCATGGCTCAGGCTGTAAAGAGACTTTACCCCAACACTCATTTTGCCATAGGCCCCGCCATTGAAAACGGCTTCTACTACGACTTTGACAGCGATATCACTTTCACTCCCGAGCACCTTGAGAAAATCGAGGCCGAGATGAAGAAGATCATCAAGGAAGCTCTCCCCATAGTCCGCTCCACTCTTCCCAGAGAAGACGCCATCGCCTTTATGAAAGAGAAAAACGAACCCTATAAGGTAGAGCTCATCGAGGATCTCCCCGAGGGTGAGGAAATCTCCTTCTATACTCAGGGCGAGTTCACAGACCTCTGCGCAGGTCCCCACCTTCCCGACACAGGCAGGATCAAAGCATTCAAGCTTCTCTCCGCCACAGGCGCATACTGGCGCGGCGACAGCAGCAGAAAGATGCTCCAGAGAATATACGGCACGGCATTTATGAAGAAAGCCGACCTCGACGCCTATATTGAGGCCATGGAAGAGGCCAAAAAGCGCGACCACAACAAGATAGGCCGTGAGCTCAAATACTTCACAACCGTCGATGTAATCGGTCAGGGTCTGCCGATACTCCTGCCCAAGGGTGCAAGAGTTGTCCAGATTCTCCAGCGTTTCGTCGAGGACGAGGAGCAGAAGAGAGGCTATCTCTTGACAAAGACTCCCTACATGGCAAAACGCGATCTCTACAAGATCTCCGGACACTGGGATCACTACCGCGACGGCATGTTTGTTCTGGGTGACCCCGACGACGAAAACGCCGAAGTTTTCGCCCTTCGTCCCATGACATGCCCCTTCCAGTTCCAGGCTTACCTCAACGAGATGCGCTCTTACAGAGATCTGCCCCTGAGATACAATGAGACATCCACCCTCTTCAGAAACGAGGACAGCGGTGAAATGCACGGTCTTATCCGCGTCCGCCAGTTCACGATTTCCGAAGGTCACATTGCCTGCCGCCCCGACCAGCTCAAGGACGAGTTTGAGGGCTGTGTATCTCTCGCCAAATATATGCTCGAAACTGTCGGTCTTGCCGACGATGTCTCCTATCAGTTCTCCAAGTGGGACGAAAACGACAAGGAAAAATACATCGGTACAAAGGAACAGTGGGATGCAGTTCAGTCCGAGATGAAGAGCATACTCGATTCTCTCGGAATCAAGTACAAGGAAGTTGACGGCGACGCCGCCTTCTACGGCCCCAAGCTCGACATTCAGATAAAGAATGTCCACGGCAAGGAGGATACTCTCATAACTGTTCAGATTGACTTTACTCTCGCCGAAAAATTCGGCATGGAATATATCGACAAGGACGGCTCCAAGAAGTATCCCTATGTTCTCCACCGCACATCGATAGGCTGCTACGAGCGTACTCTCGCCCTGCTTCTTGAGAAATACGCAGGCGCGCTGCCCGTATGGATGGCTCCAGAGCAGGTTCGTATACTTCCCATCACAGACAGAACTTTGGACTACTCCAAGGAGATCATGAAAAAGCTTCAGAACATGGACGTAAGATGCGAGCTCGACTCGAGAAGTGAAAAGGTCGGCTACAAGATCCGTCAGGCTCAGCTTGAAAAGGTTCCCTACATGCTGGTTCTCGGCGACAAGGAAGCAGAAGCTAATACTCTTGCCGTCAGAGACAGAAAGACAGGTGAGACGACAAATATGTCCATCGGCGAATTCTTAAATAAAATTGACAGAGAAATCAAGGAGAAGATAAACTAATGGCACAGGAGAAAAAATTAGTCACGGCGATCACCTCGAGAGACGAGGACTTTGCCCAGTGGTACACCGACATCGTTAAAAAGGCCGAGCTTTGCGACTACTCTTCCATGAAGGGCTGCGTAATCCTCCGCCCCTACGCCCAGGCCATATGGGAAAATATACAGAAGATATTCGACGGTATGATCAAAGAGTGCGGCCACGAAAATGTGGCCATGCCCATATTCATTCCCGAAAGCCTTCTGCAGAGAGAAAAAGACCATGTCGAAGGTTTTGCTCCCGAAGTCGCATGGGTCACCCACGGCGGCAGCGAAAAGCTCGAGGAGAGACTTTGCGTCCGCCCCACTTCCGAGACCCTTTTCTGTGAGCATTTCTCCCACATAGTTCACTCCTGGAGAGATCTACCCAAGCTCTACAATCAGTGGTGCTCGGTTGTAAGATGGGAAAAATCCACAAGACCCTTCCTCAGAACCCGTGAGTTCTGGTGGCAGGAAGGTCACACTGTCCACGAGACAGAGCAGGAAGCCAGAGAGGAAACACTCCGTATTCTCGACTTTTACGCCGAGCTTGCTGAAAAATACCTCTGCATGCCTGTCATCAAGGGCAGAAAGACCGACCGCGAAAAGTTCGCAGGTGCCATGGAGACCTATACTATCGAGGCCATGATGCACGACGGCAAGGCTCTTCAGAGCGGTACCTCCCACTATTTCGGCGACGGTTTTGCCAAGGCCTTTGACATCACCTTTGCCAACCGCGAGGGCGGAACATCTTACGCCCACGAGACTTCGTGGGGCATTTCCACCCGTCTCATCGGACTCACGGAGACGACAGCGGTCTTGTTCTTCCCCCCGCCATAGCTCCCATTCAGGTTGTCATAATTCCCGTCGCGGCTCACAAGCCCGGCGTAACCGAAAAGGCTATGGAAGTTGCCGATGTCCTCAAAAAGGCCGGCATAAGAGTAAAGGTCGATACAACCGACAACACTGTCGGCTGGAAATATGCCGAATATGAGATGAAAGGCGTTCCCGTCCGTCTCGAGATCGGCCCGAGAGACATAGAGAACAACGCCTGTGTACTGGTAAGACGCGACAACCGTGAAAAGACAGTTGTTTCTCTCGACAACCTCACAGACAGCATAAAGACAATGCTCGACGATTTCGCCAAGGCGATCTTCGAAAAGGCCAAGGCCAACATGGAGGCCAACACAGTGAGCGCCACAACTCTCGAGGAGATGAAGCAGGATATCTCCGAAAAGCCCCGTTTTGTCAAGGCTATGTGGTGCGGCGACGAGGCCTGCGAGGAGAAGGTAAAGGAAGTTACAGGCATGCCCTCAAGATGTATGCCCTTTGAACAGGAGCACATCTCCGATGTCTGCCCTGTCTGCGGAAAGCCTGCCAAGTACATGGTGGTCTACGGTATTGCATATTAGTGAAATGCTTTGAAGAAGGGCGTCGCAAGATGCCCTTTTTCTGAATTTAAGGAGAGGAGGAAATTATGCTTTCAGACAGTGTAGGAGTTTTGAAAGGCGTGGGCGAAGTAAAGCGCAAAGCCCTGTCTTCCATGGGCATAGACACCGTCGGCAACCTTTTGTTCACCGTGCCGAGAGCCTATGAGGACAGGACAAAGCTTTTCGGCATAGCCGAAGCCTTTTCCCTGCCCTACTCGGTATGCATAAGAGCCACCGTCGGCACAAGGCCGAAAAAGGCCATTCTGCCGGGCAGAAGACATGTTACCAAATGCCGTATCTTTGACGACTGGGACGGAGCGGAGCTGGTCTTTTTCAACAGACCGTATGTAGATAGGCAGCTTGAAATGGGCAAGGAATATGTCTTTTTCGGCAGAGTCACGGTTTTCGGCTCGTCCTATCAGCTTGTAAATCCCGAATTTGAAGCGGTCGGTAAGGGCAAAATAAGCGGAAAAATCCTCCCCGTATACCATCTTACCGAGGGTATAAGCCGAAATTTTATGGCAGATATCGTGGCAAAAGCCCTGGACAGGGAGAGTTTTATAGAGGATTTCATGCCGTCCGATGTCCTAAAGCACTATGACCTCATCTCTTTGGACAGCGCAGTGAGATCAGTCCATTTTCCTCAAAGTGCGGAAGACGCCAAAAAAGCTTCCGCCCGTCTTTCTTTTAATGAGCTGACGGTCTACTCCGCCGCTCTGTCTCAGATAAAATCCAATCTCAAAGCTGGCAGCGCCCCGAAAATGAAGGTCATATCCTTAAATCCCTTTCTTGAAAAGCTGCCCTTTGAGCTGACAGGAGCTCAAAAGCGCACGATAAACGAAATTTTCGGCGATATGTACAGCGGTATTCCCATGAACCGTCTCGTGCAGGGCGATGTCGGCTCGGGCAAGACCGTCGTAGCTGCCGCCGCTGTGTATCTGTCCTTTTTAAACGGCTATCAGTCGTCGGTCATCGCACCCACAGAGCTTCTCGCCACCCAGCATTTCGGATATATGTCAAAGCTGCTCTCCCATTTCGGAGCTAAAATAGAGCTTTTGGTGGGCAGCACCACCAAAAAAGAAAAAGAGCGCATAAAACAGGCTCTCAAATCGGGTGAGATAGATGTCCTCATAGGTACCCATACCCTTTTGCAGGACGATGTGGAGTTTAAAAACGCCGCCCTTTTCGTAGTCGACGAACAGCACCGTTTCGGTGTGGCTCAGAGGGAAAAGTTCGGCAAAAGAGGTACCGAAAGCCATACACTCGTCATGTCGGCAACCCCTATCCCCCGCACACTTAACCTCATAATTTACGGAGAGCTCGATGTCTCTCTCATAGACGAGCTGCCTCCCGGCAGACAGAAAATCGAGACCTATGCCGTCGACGAAAGCTACGATCAGCGTCTTTTCGCCTTTATCCGCAAGCAGGCCGACCAAAAAGGGCAGGTGTATATCGTCTGTCCTCTCGCCCTCGAAAATGAGGAATCGGATCTTTTGAGCGCCGAAGCATATTCTGAAAAGCTCAGAAAGGTATTTCCCGACCTCAAGGTCGCAATGCTTCACGGAAAGCTCAAGGCGGCCGAAAAACAGGCCATCATGTCCTCATTCAAATCGGGCGAAACCGATATTCTGGTTTCCACCACCGTAATAGAAGTCGGCGTTGATGTGCCAAACGCTACTCTTATGATAGTGCGCAACGCCGAGCGCTTCGGTCTCTCTCAGCTTCATCAGCTGCGAGGCAGAGTAGGCAGAGGTCCGAGACAGTCCTACTGCATACTGGTCAGTCACAGCAAAACTCCGAGACTGAAAATCATGGAAAAAACCGACAACGGCTTTGAGATAGCCCAGGAGGATTTAAAGATAAGAGGTCCGGGAGATTTTTTCGGTCTCGCCCAGCATGGCCTGCCGCAGGGCGGCCACCACGCTGCACCGGAGGATGATGTTGTTCTTTACCTCCGGGTTGCGCAGGTCCAG
>CAJKFC010000097.1 GCA_905199135.1 uncultured Eubacteriales bacterium | reverse complement strand
TCTCTGCAACGGTAAAGTGAAGTCCGCCTTCCTCTGCCTGCTGCCAGTATTTGGCGGTCACTATATGGGCAAGAGGATAGGTGTGATCGTGTATCACTCCTTTGGGATAGCCTGTTGTACCCGAAGTAAAATAGAGCATCATGGGGTCTGTTGCCAGAGTTTCGGCTCTTTCAAAATGGGTATCTGCCGCAAGTGTTGCCTTTGTCAGATTTTCAAAGCCTTCGTGCTCACCTTTGACACACCACAGCTTTGCTTCAATGCCTGCCGCCTTGAGGGCATGGGATATCTTTTGGGGTACATCGTCCTGCACGGTGCAGACAATTCCCTTTACTTTTGCCGCTTTGAGACGGTATATGTAGTCGTCCTCGGTCAGCATGTGGGTGGCGGGAATCATTACTGCTCCAAGCCTGTGGAGGGCGACGGCGGCAAACCAGTATTCAAAATGTCTCTTCAAAACCAGCATAACCCTGTCGCCTCTGCCTATACCGGCGGCTTTAAAGACATTGGCCATGCGGCAGCTCTGCTCCCTGACATCGCCGAAGGTGAATATTCTCTCTTCGCCCTCGTCGTTGCACCATACTATGGCGGTATTATTGGGGTCGCTTTCGGCTATCTCATCCACCACATCGTAGGCAAAGTTGAAGTTTTCGGGATACTGCACCGAAAAGCTCACAAGACGACCGCTGCTGTCTGTTTCTTCCCGGCAGTATTTATGATATATGCTCATATTCGCTCCTTTGAAACAGAAACGGCGCCTATACGGCGGAATCTGTCATATCGCTTTGTCACAAGATCCATATCGCTCGAAAGCTCGGAAATCTCCTCTTTGAGAAGCTGTTTTATGGGAGTGTAAAAGCTCTCTCTGCCCATGTCGTTTTCCGAAAGTATTCGGTCTATAACACCGAGACTTTTGGCATCTTCCGATGTCAGTTTCAGGCTTTCGGCGGCCTGCTCTGCCTTTGAGGAATCTTTCCAAAGTATGCTTGCGCAGCCCTCGGGGGAGATGACTGAGTATACGGCGTTTTTGAGCATCCATACCCTGTCGGCAACTGCCAAAGCCAAAGCTCCGCCGCTGCCGCCCTCTCCGATGAGGACTGAAATTATCGGCACGCACAGCGTCGACATCTCCAAAAGATTTTCGGCTATTGCCTGACCCTGACCTCTCTCTTCGGCGCCTATGCCGCAGTAGGCTCCCGAGGTGTCCACAAAGCACACCACGGGTCTGCCGAATTTTTCGGCCTGCTTCATAAGGCGGAGAGCCTTGCGGTATCCCTCGGGGTGAGGGGCGCCGAAGTTGCGAAGGGTGCGCTCCTTGGCGGTATGACCTTTTTCTATGGCTATCACCGTGACGGGCATGCCGTCGAGAGTGGCTATGCCGCCGACAATCGCCCTGTCGTCGCCGTAGCGGCGGTCACCGTGCAGCTCTATGAAATCGGTAAAAATATTCTGTATATAGTCAAGCCCCGTGGGTCTTGAGCTGCTTCGTGCAAGCTTAACCCTGCCGTAAGCCGTGTGTATCGGTCCGCTCATGCAGTTGTTCCTCCGCTGTGAATGGTGATAAGCTGTTTTAAAGTTGATTTTTGTCTGCTTCTCGGCACTATTGCGTCGACAAAGCCGTGACTGAGAACAAACTCCGCCTTTTGGAATCCCTTCGGCAGGGATTTTTTTGTCGTCTGTTCTATTACTCTTGCGCCGGCAAAGCCCACCGTAGCCTCGGGCTCTGCGAGAATTATGTCGGCTTCCATGGCAAAGCTGGCGGTGACGCCTCCTGTGGTGGGGTCTGTGAGGACAGCCACATAGAGAAGACCTGCGTCGCTGTGGCGCTTTACGGCGGCGCTGGTCTTTGCCATCTGCATGAGAGACAAAAGACCTTCCTGCATTCGGGCTCCGCCCGAAACGGTAAAACCTATGACAGGAAGTCTTGAAGCAAGGGCATATTCAAAAAGAGATGTTATCCTTTCGCCTACGGCGCTGCCCATGCTGCCCATCATAAAGCCGGGCTCCATGACGAAAATACAGCACTTCGCACCGTCTATCAAAGCCTCGCCGCATATGACAGCTTCGTTTTCGCCGCTGTCGGTGCGAACGGTTTCAAGCTTATCCATATATCCTGGGAAGGAAAGGGGATTGCCCGAGCCTATCTCGGAAAAAAGCTCTTTGAAACTGTCCTTGTCGGCTATCATTCTTATCCTCTGACGAGCCTTCATTCTGAAATGATGTCCGCAGGGACAGACCGAATTGTTTGCAAGGAGCCTGCTTATGGGTATGTCCTTATGACAGTTGGGACAGTTCTTTTCGGGTTCGCCGGCGTCGCTCTGTACGGGAGCGGCGGTGCGTCCGCCCTCCTCCAGCTTGTTTTTAGGTTTTAAAAAACTAAGTATTGCCATAATTTCACCTGCCCATAAAAGTAAGGTCGTAGTTTCCCGATGTAAATCTCTCGTCCTCTACAATGCCGAGCTGTTCCTCGATATTGGTAGCTATGCCGTCGATTACAAGCTCACAGAGGGCGGCGCGCATTTTGCGCAGAGTTTCCTCTCTGGTTTTGGCAAAGACGATAAGTTTGCCCAAAAGAGAGTCGTAGTAGGGGGACACAGACGCCCCCGCGATTAAATATGTGTCAAATCTCACAGACGGACCGCCCGGTACATGCATCATCTTTAAAGTTCCGCAGTCGGCGGCGTTTATTCGGCACTCTATGGCCGAGCCTTCAAGGCGTACATCGCCTTGATCAAAAGCCAAAGGTATTCCTGCCGCTATGCGTATCTGCCACTTTACAAGGTCTATTCCGGTCAGCATCTCGGTGACGCAGTGCTCTACCTGAAGGCGCACATTCATCTCCATGAACCAGAAATTTCCCTGGCTGTCCAGCAGAAATTCCATTGTGCCTGCTCCCACATATCCAAGTTTTTTTACGGCGTCTACCGCCAGCTCCATTATTTTTTTACGCTGAACGGAGTTTACGGCAGGGGAGGGGGTCTCCTCTATGAGCTTTTGATTGCGCCTTTGGAGAGAGCAGTCTCTGTCACCCAGGCATACGGCGTTGCCGTGCTCGTCGGCAAGGATCTGAAGCTCCACATGCCTTGCAGGGAAGATGTATTTTTCCAGATAAAGGCTGCCGTCTCCGAAAGCGCCGAGAGCCTCGGCAGAGGCCTGTGAATAGGCGCTGTAAAGCTCTTCCTGAGTCTGTATCAGCCTTATGCCTCGTCCGCCGCCGCCCGAGCAGGCCTTGAGCATGACAGGGTAGCCTATTTCCTCGGCCTTTTTCGCCGCCTCTTCGGGACTTGAAAGAGCCTTTGTGCCGGGAATTACCGAGAGACCTGTTTCACTGATAAGTTCTTTTAAAACCGCCTTGTCGCTCAGTCTCTCCATATCCGAAGGGTCGGGACCTATGAATACAATGCCGTTTTTTCGGCACAGACGGGCAAAATGTGCGTTTTCCGAAAGAAAGCCATAGCCCGGATGTATTGCCTGAGCTCCCGACAGCAAAGCGGCGCTTATTATCTGATTTTCATTCAGATAGCTTTCCGACGCCTCGGATGTGCCTATGCAGTAGCTCTGATCGGCGAGAGCCACATGAAGGGCGTTTTTGTCGGCTTCCGAATAGACAGCCACCGTGGAAACACCCATCTCTTTGCAGGCTCTTATTATTCTGACAGCTATCTCGCCGCGGTTGGCGATGAGTATTTTTGAAAACATAGCTTAATCTCCTGTAACCGCAAAGGAAAACTCCGCCGAGACGCAAAGTCTGTCTCCTACCGACACGGTGCCTTCGCAAAAATAGAATGGGGGCTTTGCTCTTTTGACTCTGCATCGGGTTTCAACTGTGTCGCCCGGCTTTACGGGAGAGCGGAATTTTACATTGTTGAGCCCCGTGTAAACCGGAAGTTTTCCGCCTTTGAGGGCGTCCTGAAGAAGGACACAGGCCGACTGCGCAAGAATTTCACACAGTATGACTCCAGGCACAATGGGATTTTCGGGGAAATGTCCCTTTAAAAAGAATTCGTCGCCCCTTACGGTATAGCGACCTATGCCCTCATTTTCAGGGGAGACATCGGCGCTGTCCAAAAGCAGCATACCGTCTCTGTGGGGGATTATGCCCATTATTTCTTCTCTCGTCATGACAGCCTCTTTATGCGGAAAAGCTCTGTGCCGTATTCCACCACCTGTCCGTTGGCGACGCATATCTTTTCGATTACTCCGTCTTCCTCGGCGGAAATCTCGTTCATGAGTTTCATTGCCTCTATGATGCAGAGGGTCTGACCCTTTTTCACCTGCTGACCTATGGTCACATAAGGCTCGGCGTTTTCGGTGGGCGCGGCGTAAAATACACCTACTATGGGAGATTTTACGGCGGAAAGACCGTCGTTTTGACTTATTGCTGCAGCCGGAGCGGGAGAAGGTACGCTGTGGGATACGATTTCCCTTTGAGGAGCGGCAGAGCGCTCCAAGCGCACAGTCTTTACCCCTTCGGTTATCTCAAGACCCGAGAGACCGAGCTCGGACATGAGATTTGCGTATTTTCTTATGTCAATTTCGTTCATATGTTCACCTTTCTGAAAGCAAGACAGGCGTTGTGTCCGCCGAATCCAAGAGAATTGGAAAGGGCAAGAGTTATGTCGGCCTTTACGGCTTTGCGCGGAACGCAGTTTAAGTCACAGGCTTCGTCCTGCTCTTTGAGATTGATGGTGGGGGGAATTATTCCCTCTTTAATAGCCATGATGCAGGCGAGAGCCTCGACGGCGCCTGCCGCTCCGAGCATGTGTCCTGTCATGGACTTTGTCGAGCTGACATAGGCCTTTCTGGCGTTTTCCTCGCCGAGGGCCTTTTTTATGGCGATTGTTTCGATGGCGTCGTTCATTGGAGTGCCTGTGCCGTGGGCATTGATATATACCGTGTCATTTTCCGAATAGCCTGCCTCTGCCATGGCGTTTTTCATTGCCTGAGCTCCGCCCTCTGCTTCGGGGTGGGGAGCTGTGATGTGGTATGCGTCGCAGGTGGAGCCGTAGCCGCAAACTTCGCCGTATATCTCGGCGCCCCTCGCTTTGGCGTGCTCGTATTCCTCCAAAATCAGAGCGACAGCGCCCTCACCCATGACAAATCCGCCTCTGCGGCTGTCAAAGGGAAGAGATGCTGCGTCGGGGTCGGAGGACACCGAAAGGGCGTGCATATTGACAAATCCTGCCACAGCCGAAGGGGTTATGGCAGCTTCGGCGCCGCCTGTTATCACGGCGTCGGCATAACCGTGGCGTATCAGCCTTGCCGCCTCGCCTATGGCATTGGAGCCCGAGGCACAGGCCGTGACACAGGGCATGGCAGAGCCTTTGCAGCCGTGCTTTATGGCTATGATTCCAGATGCCATGTTGGCTATCATCATGGGCACAAAGAGGGGAGATACCCTTCTGGGGCCCTTATCCAAAAGCTTTGCGTGCTCGGTTTCAAATGTGTTTATTCCGCCGATTCCCGTGCCGAAGAGGACGGCGAATCGCTCAGGGGCTACATTTCCTTCGATTTTGCTGTCGTCGGCAGCCTGCTTTGCGGCGGCAACGGCAAACTGGGCGTAGCGGTCGGTGCGAAGTATTTCGTTGACTTCCAGATATTCCTTGGGGTCAAAATCCTTTACCTCGGCCGCAAGGGTAGCTTTGAAGTTTTCTGTATTGAAAAGAGTTATGGGGCCTATGCCGTTTGCGCCGTTTTTAAGTCCTTCCCATGTGGTCTTTACATCGAGACCCAAAGGGGTTACAGCTCCGAGACCCGTCACCACCACTCTTCTGTTTTCACTCATAATTTTATCTCCTTATATGGCTATTCCGCCGTCGACGCGGAGTATTTCACCGGTGACATAAGGGGCTGCGGCAAGATAAGCCGCCGCTTCGGCTATGTCCTCGGGTTTTCCCATTCTGCTGAGGGGAATCATTTTGACAAGGGGATTTTCCATCTGATCCTCTGTCATGTCTGTGGCGATAAAGCCCGGGGCGATGGCGTTGCATCTTATGCCTTTGGATGCAAGCTCTTTGGCGGCAGATTTTGTAAGACCTATAAGTCCTGCCTTTGATGCCGAGTAGTTGCACTGACCTGCGTTGCCCATAAGGCCTGCCACCGAGGTGATGTTTATTATACAGCCCTCTTTTGCTCTGATGAGCAGGGGAGAGCAGTGGCGTATCATGTTGAACGCACCCTTGAGATTGGTATCGAGGACGGCGTCATAGTCCTCTTCTTTCATCATGGCAACAAGTCCGTCACGGGTGATGCCTGCGTTGTTTACCACGATGTGCACAGAGCCGAAGTCTTTTTTGATGAGGGATACCGTCTCCTTGACGGCGGAAAAATCGGCTACATCGCAGCGGTAGGGTATGGCGTTTACGCCGTGAGTCTGACACAGACGGCAGGTTTCTTTTGCCGCCTTCTCGTTTCCGCTGTATATTACGGCGATGTCTGCCCCCAAAGAGGCGAATTTTAAAGCTATGGCGGCGCCTATGCCGCGGGAGCCTCCCGTTATTACGGCAGTCTTTCCTTTTAACATATATCTGCCTCCTCGAGGTATTCTGTAAATGTGACGGCTCTGACGGTGCCGTCTGTCTTTTTTATCATATTCGTAAGGGTTTTTCCGGGACCTATTTCCACAAAAGTGTCGGCACCGCAGTCTATCATGTTCCTGATGATCTTTTCCCACCTGACAGGGCTGCATATCTGAGATGAAAGCAGTTCCTTTGGGTTTTCGCCGTA
>CAJKFC010000096.1 GCA_905199135.1 uncultured Eubacteriales bacterium | reverse complement strand
GGCATTTCTCGTATATCAGATAGGCACACTCATCACAACAGGTTCCCTCGGCACAGGTTTTGTGTACGGCGCCATTGCCGTAGCAGTTATGCTGGCAGTGCTCATTGCCCTTATCAAAAAGGCAGACAGCAATGTTTCACAGTATGAGCTCAAAGGAAACTCTGTAAAAGCATAAGGAGCTTTTTATGGAAAGCATCATTCTTTTCGCAGTTTTAGCCGCAATTATAGGCTCGGCTCTTGTGTATATCATAAGAGCCAAACGCAAAGGCGTAAAATGCATCGGCTGTCCATCGGGCGGCTGCTGCTCAAAATCGGGCGGCTGTCACGGATGCAGCCACGATAAATAATTTAAGCAAAAAAGAGCGGCAAAGCCGCTCTTTTTTTATTTGTTTTTAGCTCTTATCTCACATACTCTGCCGTCATACTCTTTAAGTCCCAAACCATAGGCATAATTCATATCAAATTCTATACCCATCTCCTCAGGGCTTTCAAGGCGCTCGATTATAGCTCTTTTTTCTACGAGAGTGTTTACAGGGTTTATGGTTTTAACTATTCCGTCTACAATATTGTCAAACATATTTATCGGGAACGCCACTGAAAGCTCTCCCCTATCAAATCTGCCGCGGCTGCGCATGCCTTTGCACATCAGTGAGACATTTATGTCGTTGTTGGTATAGGGCTTTGCCACCATATCGGAGCACATTGCCTGATTTCCGTAAAAGCACAGATGTTTCGGCTCTCCGTATTTATATGCGTAGCTCTGCATTATACGCATGACCGTCTCGGCATAGGCAGCTATTATCACCACATCGGCGTCATCCATGGTCTCAAGAGGACCTATTTCAATTCCGTATATCTCCTGATCTATGAACTTCATTGCAGCCGTTATCTCTCTGGCTATGGCATTGGTCTCATATAATCCACAGTGATGATAGCTTCTTCCCCATACTATCGTAGGATCGGGCTTTGTCAGTCCGATGGCATATCTGGCATAATCACAGCTGACATCTTCCTCTTTGCATTTAAAATGGCGGCCGTCCATAGCTGTTCTGACCTGATAGCAAAGAGGGCCGAATTTTTCGGGACCGGGCAGGTCTTTTGCCTCATAGTCCTCTTTAAAATCCAAAAACTTAAGCCCGACTATTCTGTGCTCGAGCCCCAAAGCCGCCATGGCACGCTTTACATTAGCTTCTTTCATAAAAAGTCTCCCGCTTGTTATTCATCGAGCCAGACATTCCAGAAATAGGGCTGTCCGTAGGCCTGGTATCCCTGAAGGCTGCTGTTCTTTCCGTAGAATCTGTTGTCGTTGAAGCTCTTGAGATAAGGAACGCTCTCCCAGAACTCATCATAGAATTCCCGAACTATCTCGTATCTCTTATCCTGATCCATTTCGACGATCATACGGGAGAATATCTCGTCCATTCTTCTGGAGTCCTCATCGTCCCATCTTGTGATCCAGCCGTTTGTTCCTGTCCACGGACCGAAAACCTGAGGATCGGGATTCATATCGCTCCATCTGTTGATCATCATATCCCAATCGCCGTTTGTCCTCTTTTCGCTGACAGTGGCCGCATCGTAAAGCTCTATTTCCACATTCATGCCGATCTCCTGAAGCTGAGTCTGAAGCACAAGTGCTCCGTTGCTCTGGAAAGTATCTGTCTTTGTGGCAAGTATCACAACGGTCTCCCCGTTATATCCCGCTTCCGCCAAAAGCTCCTTGGCTTTTTCGGTATCCTTTGCATTGTATACACCCTGACCGGCTTCTCCGTCATACCAAACGCTGCCCTCTTTAAACCAGGAGCCGTCTGTAACCGACCAGAATCTCTCGTCGCCTATCTGCGCCGCACCCAGTTCCTCATTGTCTACGGCATAAGCCACCGCCTGACGGATGAGTTTGTTTTTAAATACATCGCCGCCGCAGTTGAAAGCCAAGACATTTATCGTACCGAATTTGCATATTACAGGATCTGTGTTCGGCATGGCCTCCAGTTCAGCATATCTTTCGGTAGACACCTCATCAATGAAGTCATACTGTCCGCTCTGAAGTCCCGCTACTCGAACGCTCTCCTCGGGTACAAACTCTATTGTTATCTTGTCGAGATATGCAACTCTCTCACCTGCGGTACCTGATACTTCGCCGGAAGCAGGTGTATAGTTTTCGTTTCTCACAAGGACAACTTTCTGACCCATCACTATCTCGTCAAATACATAAGGTCCTGTGCCGATATGCTCGGTAATAACCTCTGTTCCGAACTTGTCCACTATCTCTTTCTTTTTTATCGTCAGCTTTTGAGCCGATACAGGCGAAGCTATCATATTTATAAACGGGGCGTAAGGCGTACTGAACTCCACCTTTATCTCATAGTCGTTCACTATTTCGACGCCTACCAGCGAAGATGCTATGTTAATTCCCGCCTCATTTGCCTGAAACCATCTGTCCATAGAGGCTTTTACATCTTCGGCGTTCATTTCTTCTCCGTCGGAAAACTTGACTCCCTGTCTGAGAACAATATTATATATCTTACCGTCCTCGCTCACAGTATAAGATTCCGCAAGATGGGGCATGGGGGTGTCCTCGGCATTGAATTCAAACAATCCCTCATATACATGGTTGAGAATTATACTTCCTTCCCAGCCTGCTCCGCAGTCCATATCAAAATTGGACGGCGCCTTCATAAGCGCCACCGAGATCTCGCCGCCCATTTTGGGCTCTCCCTCGGCCGTCGTCTCCGATGTTGCCTCTGTGTTTTCATTGTCCGATGATGCGGCCGTAGTCTCTGTCTCGCTGTTAGAGCAACCGGCCAAAAGGCTGAACATCATCACCATTGCCAAGACAAGAGCAATGGATTTTTTAAAAAAGCTTTCCATTTCTTCCTCCGTTTTTATATACTTTATGCTAAATATCGCCGAGTACATAGTGAGTTTCGCTGAGATCGATTCTTTTGTTCGATCTTCCGCTTACGCTCGCTGCCGCCTCGTAATATTTATCACCGTAATTTTCTCTCTCCGAATTCTCCCTGCCCTCGGTATCGAGCACCGAATTCAAAAGAAGTTTTGTATAATCGTGGCGCGGATCATTAAAAATCTCCTCTGTCGTACCCTCTTCCACTATCCTGCCCATACACATTACCGCTATCCTGTCGCTCATATATCTGACAACCGACAGGTTATGAGATATAAATATATAGGCGAAACCGTATTTTTTCTGAAGCTCCTTCAAAAGCTTTAATATCTGAGCCTGCACAAGAAGATCGAGAGCCGAAACAGGCTCGTCGCAGATTATTATATCGGGGCGGGTAGCTATCGCCCTGGCGATACATATTCTCTGCCTCTGTCCTCCTGAAAATTCATGGGGGTATCTGTCAAGATCATCGGCGGTAAGTCCCACGCTCTTTATGAGTTCCTCCACGGTTTTTTCCAGGCTTTCTCCCGGTTTAACTCCGTATACCGCCGCTTCCTCAAGGAGTTTTCTTATCTTCATGCGGGGATTGAGAGAACCGTAAGGGTCCTGGAATATCATCTGCAGTCTGGGGCACAACGGCCTAAACTGCTTTTTTGACATCTCGCCTATGTTCTGTCCTTTAAACCGAATCTCTCCTCCGTCCGGCTTGACAAGCTTTATGACAGCTCTTCCCGTTGTAGTCTTGCCGCAGCCCGACTCGCCGACGAGAGCAAGCGTTTCCCCTTTTTTTAAATAAAATGAAACTCCGTCGACAGCCTTTACGCTTCTGTTTTTTGACCTGAATTCTTTTACAAGGTCTTTTACCTCTAAAACGACTTCACGCTCTGACATAGCCTGCCTCCTGCTTTTCAGTATATTTCCAGCAGCGTACCATACCCTTTCCGTCAGGCTTTTTCTCCAAGGACGGATGGGTTTCAAAGCACTTTTGACACGCAAACTCACACCTTTCGGCAAATTTGCAGCCTTTTATCTTTTCTCCGGGACGAGGCACCGATCCTTCCACTACGGTCAGCTCTTCGCAGCCCGTATTGAGCTCCCGAGCCGCATTTATAAGTTTAGCCGTATAGGGATGGACCGCCCTGCTCATTATATTCTCCCTTGTGTCCTGCTCCACTATCTCCCCTGCATACATGACGGCTATTGTCTCGGAAAGCATGGATATTACACCCATATCGTGAGAAATTATCAAAAGAGACATATTGTTTTCTCTTATCAGTTTTTTAAGTATATACAGTATCTGAAGCTGTATCGTCACATCGAGAGCGGTGGTCGGCTCATCTGCTATGAGCAGCTCGGGGCCGCAGGATATGGCCATAGCTATTACTACTCGCTGTCTCATTCCGCCCGACAGCTGATGGGGATAGCATTTCAAGGTGCCTTCGGGATCTTTTATTCCGACAGAAGTCAAAAGATCGACGCACCGAGCGTGTATCTCATTTTTTGCAAGACCGAGGTGCAGGCGTATCGGGTCTGCCATCTGCTGCTCTATCGTAAATACGGGATTAAGAGCGGTCATAGGCTCTTGAAAAACCATTCCTATCTTGCTGCCGCAAAGTTTTCTGAGCTCTTTCAGAGACAGTTGACTGATACATTCTCCTTTAAAATATATCTTCCCTTCATCTATTTTTATATGCTTTGAAGTGAGATTCATAATACTCAAAGCCGTTATGCTCTTTCCGCAGCCCGACTCTCCTATAATTCCCATAGTCTTTCCGCTCTCAAGAGAAAACGAAACATCATTGGTTATCTGAATATTGCCCCCGTTTTCATGAGCATATATCCCGATATTTTCCAATCTAAGCAGCTCCATACCGTCACCCCCTCTTGTTTCGTCTCGGATCAAACATATCCTTAAGTCCGTCACCTACCATGTTGAGTCCGAATACCACACAGGATATGGCAAGACCCGGAAATGTTATCACCCACGGCGCTATACTTATATAGCTTCTGCCGTCGCTTACCATTCCTCCCAAACTCGGTGTAGGCACCTTTATTCCTACTCCCAAAAAACTAAGCACCGATTCATACAAAATAGCCATTGCAAAGGTATATGTTATCTGCACTATAAGCCTCGACGCTATGTTAGGCAATATGTATCTGGTTATTATGTAGCCGTCGCTTTTTCCCAAAATAACCGCCGATTCCAAATACTCTTTGCTGAGCACATCGGTGGCGGCGCTTTTAGCCACTCTGGCTATGCTCGGGAAGGAGGATATCGACAGAGCTATTATAATATTTGATGTTCCTGCTCCCAAAATACCCGCCAAAAGTATTGCGAGGATTATGGCCGGGAATGACATTATTCCGTCAACTATCCTCATAAGTATTTTTGCCGTCGACGGCCAATAGGCCGACATCACTCCAACCGTAATTCCGACAAGTCCGCTGGCGCAGGTGACAGCTACGGCTATGCCGAGCGACACTCTCATTCCCATAGCCATACGAGTCAATATATCTCTTCCCACATCATCTGTGCCGCAGATATGGGACAATGTCGGAGCGTTCAGCCTCAAAAGAGGATCGGTGGCCATAGGGTCATGGGGGCTGAATATACCGACAGCAAAGCTCATTACAAGCATTACAGCTATGAGGATTAACCCCAAAAGCATGCGCGGATGTATTTTTTTCAGTTTTAATTTACTCATTTTCATACCTTACTTTCGGATTTATAAAGGCGCACAGAAGGTCTACCAAAAGATTCACAAATATAAAGACCAGAGAAATAACAAACAGCGTGCCCTGTATAAGAGGATAATCTCTTCCGGCTATCGAGGTTGTGGCGAGGCTGCCTATGCCGGGGATATTGAATATCTGTTCTATAACGGCCGCTCCTGCCAGCATGCCCGCAAAACTGAAACCGATTACCACTATTACTGAAGAAAGCGCATTTTTCAGACCGTAATAATTGAGAACCTTGGATTCTCTGATACCGCAGGCTCTTGCAGTTCTCAGATAGTCCTGCTGCATTATTTCCTGCATTGAATTTTTTGTCATTCTTCCTATCTGACCGCTGTGCATTATTCCGAGAATAATTCCCGGCAGTGCCAGATCTTTAAGGGCTACGGCAAAGCCCGAATCGGCTATTGTGTGATATCCGGCCACTGGAAACAGATTTATCTTTACACAGAGCATCTGTATCATCAATATGGCCACCCAAAATGTCGGCAGGGAAATTGACACGAGCGACAGCAGTGACAAGGCCTTCTCTGTGAATCTTCCCTGTTTTTTGGCGGAAAGTATTCCGAGAGGTATTCCTATCGCAGTGCTTATAAATGTTCCTATTATCGCCAAAATAAATGTTGGCTCTATACGCTTTATTATTATTTCGGCCGCCGGCTCGTTCCATATCAGAGATTTTCCGAAATCAAATCTGAACACTCCCTTTATCCACATCCAAAATTGCTCGGTTATCGGTTTGTCAAGATTCAGACTTTTCTGCATCTGAAGTATCTGTTCTTCGGTGGCTTTATCCCCCAAAAGATTGCGAACAGGGTCTCCCGGCATTATATGTATTACAAAAAATGCGAATATCGTCACAAAAATAATCAGCGGAATAGACTGAAGCAATCTTTTAACTACAAATTTCCCCATAATACCTCCTTAATTTATTATTGTATTATTAACAAAACATTATAATATTTTATATTTATTTGCCACACAATATACTATCACCCATGAAATTATAAGTCAAATAGGTTTTTTACATATCATTAAGTATGTTAATCCGTTATTTCAATAAAAAGCCACAGAAAATTCATACATATAAAAACATAAAAAAA
>CAJKFC010000095.1 GCA_905199135.1 uncultured Eubacteriales bacterium | reverse complement strand
GGTCTAGCTACATGTTCGAGTACAGCCTGGTGGGCGGTCTGGTTGCCTCCGGCGCAGATGCCTACCTGCTCCACGTTACCACCACCCCCAGCGTGGCCTTCGTTGTCCGCACCGAGGGCTTCGACTGCGGCATCATGATCTCCGCCAGCCACAACCCCTACTACGACAACGGCATCAAGCTCATCAACAACTTCGGTGAGAAGATGGATGAAAGCGTCATCCGTCTGGTGGAGGCGTATCTGGACGGCAATCTGGAGGCCTTCGGCCGGAAATGGGAGGAGCTGCCCCTGGCCAAGCGCGACCAGATCGGCCGCACCGTCGACCACGTCGCCGGACGAAACCGCTACATCGGCTATCTCATCAGTCTGGGCATGTACTCCTTCAAGGGCGTGAAGGTTGGCTTGGACTGCGCCAACGGTTCCTCCTGGAACATCGCGAAGTGCGTTTTTGACGCGCTGGGCGCCAAGACCTACGTCATCAATGCCGCCCCCGACGGCTACAACATCAACCAGAACGCGGGTTCGACCCACATTGAGGTTCTGCAGCGCTACGTGGTGGAGAACGGGCTGGACGTGGGCTTTGCCTACGACGGCGATGCCGACCGCTGCCTGTGCGTGGACGAAAAGGGCAATATCGTCACCGGCGACCACATCCTGTACATCTACGGCAAGTACATGAAGGAGCGGGGCAAGCTCCTGGGCAACACCGTCGTCACCACCATCATGTCCAACTTCGGCCTGTACAAAGCCTTCGACGAGCTGGGCATCGGCTACGCCAAGACCAAGGTGGGCGACAACTGCTTTATAGGCTGCAATGTCAACCTTGTGGCGCCCGTGGAGATAGGAGACGGAGCCTTTGTGGCTGCCGGCTCGACAGTCACGGAAAATGTTCCGCCGGACGCTCTTACGGTGGCTCGCTCGAGACAGTATACAAAAGCGGATTGGGCAAAAAAACGCCGCGAAGACGGCAAACTTTAATAAATAAAAAATCTTAATTGGGGGTAATCCATATGATTCCACACGGTACCAACATCAAAATTTTCGCGGGTAATTCCAACCCTGCCCTTGCAGAACAGATATGCAAAACTCTCGGTATCCCTCTGGGAGACTGCGTCGTAACAAAGTTTTCCGACGGTGAGATTTCGGTATCGATAAACGAGTCGGTCAGAGGCGCCGATGTGTTTGTCATTCAGTCTACAAGCGATCCCGTAAATAATAACCTTATGGAAATGCTCATAATGATCGACGCTCTCAAGCGCGCATCTGCAGGCCGCATCACAGCCGTTATGCCCTATTTCGGCTATGCACGTCAGGACAGAAAGACAAAAGCCCGTGATCCGATATCCGCAAAGCTGGTGGCCGACATTATAACAGCCGCAGGCGCAGACAGACTTCTTACAATGGATCTCCATGCTTCACAGCTTCAGGGCTTCTTTGATATTCCCGTTGACAATCTCTTGGGTATATCGGTTCTCATTCCTTACTTCCTCAGAAAGTTCGGCAAATCCAATCCCGATCTCGTGTGCGTATCGCCCGATCTCGGCTCGGTTTCGAGAGTAAGACAGTTCTCCGAGAAACTCGATACCCCCATCGCTATAATAGACAAGCGCCGCCAGAAGGCCAATGTCTCCGAAGTTATGAACATCATCGGCGATGTAAAGGGCAAGGAAGTTCTGCTCATAGACGATATGATCGACACAGCAGGAACACTTTGCAACGCAGCTGAGGCTCTTGTCAAGATAGGCGGAGCAACAGGTGTATATGCCTGCGCAACACACGGTGTTCTCTCGGGTCCTGCCATTGAGAGACTTGAGAAGAGCGTCATCAAAGAGGTATATATCCTCGACACAATCGAGCTTCCCGAGCACAAGAAGTGCAGCAAGATAAGACAGCTTTCGGTAGGTGACATGTTTACTGAGGCTATCAAGAGAATTTACGAGGAAAGCTCGGTATCGGCTCTCTTTCAGTAATTAACAGAAAATTTTGCAAACAGGGCAGATGTCAATTTGCCCTGTTTGTTGCTGTAAAAAAACGCTTGGAGGTCAAAATGAAACATATCGCAATGCTCGCCGTAGGCGGTACAATCGCAGGCAAAGGCTCTGCCGGAAAGACCACGGAATACAAACCGGGCAAAGTAGAAATTTCAGACCTTATAAAGGCTGTGCCCGGAATAGAAAAGCTGGCCGACATAGAGGGAATACAGTTTCTCAACACGGCAAGCGACAATGTTACAGGCAAGAATCTCATAGATTTGGCAAACAAAATAAATGAGCTTTCAGAGGGAGACCGTTTTGACGGCTTTGTGGTAACTCACGGCACAGACACCATGGAAGAGACGGCATATTTTCTCAATCTCACTGTAAAGACAAAAAAGCCCGTGGTTTTGGTTGGCTCCATGAGACCCTCTACGGCAACGAGCGCAGACGGCCCATTAAATCTCTATGAGGCTGTGGCTTTGGCTTCGTGCGACGAGGCATACGGCAAGGGAGTACTCATAGCTTTTGCTGACGCCATAATAGGAGCGCGAGAGGCTCAAAAGGTAAACAGCTTCAGAACAGACGCTTTTAACGGCAGAGATTTCGGAATTTTGGGTTATATCAGAGACGAAAATGTGCATTTTATAAATGAGTCCTCGAAAAAGCATACGGCAGACAGCGAGTTTGATGTCTCTAATCTTGAGGCTTTGCCGAAGGTAGGCATAGCGTATTTTCATCTTGACGCAGACCCCAAAATTCTTGACTGCGTATATAAAAACAGCGACGGAATTGTCATAGCTTCAGCAGGCAACGGAGGCATGAGCAAGGCGTGGGGCGACAAGCTCAAAGGCAAAAAGGATAAGTCCAAGCCCATCGTCATTTCCACACGCATAAGCAACGGATATACTTCCACAAGATCAACATCGCCTGCGCAGTTTGTGGCGGCAGGTACATTGAACCCCCAAAAGGCGAGAATACTTTTGCAGCTCGCCCTGACAAAGACCGACAATATAGATGAGATCAAGAGGATTTTTGAAGCCTATTGATTTTATAAGGAGTGTTATTTATTTTCAGAAGAAAACCCAAAGCGCCGGAAGTTTCCGGTAAAATAGAATACATGATAGTATGTCTCGGAAATCCCGGCAGCAAATATCAGAAAACCAGGCACAATGTGGGATTTCTCTCGGCCGACGCCATATGGGAAAAATACGGCAGCGGACGCATGACGCTGACAAAATGCAAGGCGCTTTACGGCCTTTGCGTCATAGAGGGAAAAAACTGTGCCGTGGTAAAACCCCAGACTTTTATGAATCTTTCGGGCGAGGCTGTCAGAGACTTATCCAAGTTTTTCGGCTTAGACAGCGAGCACATACTCGTCATCTACGACGATATATCGTTAAAACCCGGAAAAATCAGAATAAGACCTTCGGGCAGCGACGGAGGACACAACGGCATAAAGAGTATAATATACTGTCTCGGTACAAATGTATTTCCCCGTATAAAGATAGGGGTGGGCTCTCCCGACAAAGAGGCGGGGGAGGATTTGGCAGATTATGTTCTTGACACAATGGACAAAGAGAGCTTTGAGAGCATTTTAAAAACGCCTGAAATCGTCGCCGAAATCCTGACAAACGGCATCGACATCGCCCGACAGAAATTCAATTAAAACCGTGGTAAAATCATTATAAAAAACGAAGGAAACATCAGTGTCTGTTTTATTGGATTTAGGAAAAAAATTAACAGAATATCAGAACATCAAAACGGCAGTCGCTCAAGGGCTGTCGCCCGTCTCGGTGTACGGAGTATCCTCCGTACACAAGGCGCATTTGGCGGCAATGCTTTTGAGCGATTTGCCGTGTCCTTTTTTGTACATCGTAAAGGACGAAGAGTACGCCAAAAAGATATGTGCTGACATATCGGAGCTTTCGGGCACAGAGCCTGTTTTTCTCCCCGGCAGAGATTTTGTCTTTTACAATGTGGAAAATGTCTCGAAAGAGTACGAACAGAAGAGCACCAAAGCTCTGTGGGATATTCTGAGTTCCGAGAGACCTGTTGTAGTGACCACCCCCGAAACTCTGATGTCTTTCTGTATTCCGCCTCACATTCTCAAAAAAAGCGCATTCTCGATAAAAACAGGACAGGAATACTCTATACAGGAGCTTGTAGACATACTTATAGGAACGGGATATAAGAGATTTGAAGCTGTGGAAGGTCCCGGTCAGGTAGCACAGAGAGGAGACATTCTCGATGTATTTCCTGTGTCCGCGCAAAATCCCGTCAGAATTGAGTTTTTCGGAGATACGGTAGACACGATAAATTACTTCGATATAGCCAGCCAGAGGCGCACCGAAAGGCTGGATGGGTTTGAGGGAATTCACGTATCTCAAAAGATATTTAAAAAGGACGATCTGGTCAAAGAGATAAAAAACCTGGCGGCGTCGTCTGAAAACGAAAAACTCACGGCCAAGCTCAAGGCGATGGCCGAAAGCATAGAAAATGATATTTACAGCGGCAACGACACAATTTTGCCTCTTATATATGATAAACTCTATACTCCACTTGATTACATCTCAAATGACAGTATTGTAATAATGTACGACACACCTGCCGTGTCGGACAATGCCAAGGGCTTTGAGTTCAGAATGAGCGAGAGCGTCAGCGATATGCTGGCGCAGGGAGAGCTGGCCCCCGGAAAATGCGACTTCGCCATATCCCATCAGCTCTTTAAAGAGAGGATAGCGGCCCATAAGACTCTGCTGTTCGATACATTTTTGTCGGGCAGCATGTTTTCGCCGAGAGAGATAATATCGGTGCAGGCGAAGCAGCTTCCGGCTTACGGCGGAAGTTTTGATGCCGCCGTCTCCGATATTGAGAGCTATATGGCGAGGGATTATATAACCCTTGTCTTTGCAGGCGGTGACAGAAAAGCCGCCAATATGTCGCTTCTCCTTGAGGAGAGGGGAGTGCCCATATCAAAGCTTGACGGCGTACCCGAACAGGGATCGGTGTATGTTCTGCCAAGTTCTGTCAGCAGCGGTATAGAATATCCGAGCATAAAGCTCGCCGTGATAAGCGAAGGCCAGATAGCAAAAACGGGCAGAGCCAAAAAGGCAGAATCCCAGCCTAAAACCAACAAAAACAGGATACAGTCCTTTACCGACCTAAACATCGGTGATCTCGTAGTCCACGAGCACCACGGAATAGGCCGATTTACCGCCATGGAAAAGATATCCCACGACGGAGTTGAAAGGGATTACATGAAGATTTCTTTCGCAGGAACAGACAACCTGTATGTGCCTGCCACATCTTTGGGACTTATCTCAAAATACATAGGCGCCGGCGAAAACAGCAATGTCAGGCTGTCCAAGCTGGGAGGAGCAGGCTGGGAAAAGGCGAGAAGCAGAGCTAAAAAGTCCGCCAAGGATTTGGCTCAGTATCTCATAGGTATCTATGCCAAGAGAAAAAACACAAAAGGCTTTGCCTTTGAGCCCGACAGCGACTGGCAGAAGGCTTTTGAAGAGAGCTTTGAGTATGAGGAGACCCCCGATCAGCTGACAGCCGCCGAAGAGATAAAGAGGGATATGGAAAATCCGTATCCAATGGACAGACTGCTGTGCGGTGATGTCGGCTTCGGTAAGACGGAGGTGGCTTTCAGAGCTATAATGAAATGTATATTGTCGGGAAAGCAGGCGGCGATACTTGTGCCCACCACCGTGCTTGCCAGACAGCACTATTTCACGGCGAGAAACCGATTTGCCTCATATCCCGTTGCGATTGATACCTTGAGCAGGTTCAGAAGCACCAAACAGCAGAAAGAGATATGCATGAAGCTCAAGACAGGGGAGATAGACCTTGTCATCGGCACCCACAGAATGCTTCAGAAAGATGTCAAATTTAAAGATTTGGGCCTTTTGGTGGTCGACGAGGAACAGCGTTTCGGTGTTTCCCACAAAGAGAAAATCAAGGAGATGAGCGCGGGAGTAGATGTTCTCACCTTGAGCGCCACCCCTATTCCGAGAACCCTAAACATGGCTCTTTCAGGCATAAGAGATATGTCGATCTTGGAGGAAGCACCGAGAGACAGGCTGCCCGTGCAGACCTATGTCCTCGAACACAACGACAATGTGATTTTCGACGCAATTTCCAAAGAGCTTTCGAGAAACGGACAGGTGTATTATCTGCACAATCACATTGAAAGCATAGACAGCGTGTGCTCCAAGCTGAGAAAGCGTTTTCCCGACGCAGTCGTAGAAGGAGCCCACGGAAAAATGGACGAGAGCACGCTTTCGGACATTATGAACAGGCTTTACAGCGGAGAGATACAGATTCTCGTCTGCACCACGATAATAGAGACCGGTATAGATGTGGCCAATGTAAATACAATTATAATAGAGAACGCCGACATGATGGGTCTTGCCCAGCTGCATCAGATAAGAGGCAGAGTCGGACGCTCCCACAGACACGCCTACGCCTATCTCACATATCACAGGGGAAAGGTACTTTCGGAGGTGTCGCAGAAAAGGCTTTCTGCCATGAAGGAGTTTGCCGAGTTCGGAGCGGGATTTAAAATAGCCATGAGAGACCTTGAGATAAGGGGAGCGGGAAACCTTTTGGGCGGAGAACAGTCGGGACATATGATGTCCGTGGGATACGATATGTATCTTAAACTGCTGGAAGAGGCTGTGAATGAGCTTTCTGGAAACGGCGCACCGCCGAGAACCGAGACTCATATAGATATTGAGACAAACGCCCTTTTGCCCGATTTCTATGTAAAAGATCCAGGTCAGCGAATAGACCTCTACCGAAGGATAGGTCAGGTGCAGACCACTGAAGAATATCAGGATAT
>CAJKFC010000094.1 GCA_905199135.1 uncultured Eubacteriales bacterium | reverse complement strand
CGCTCCGAGACCCGCCGCAATATAGAAGTATATGCCGAAGGTGTTTATGGCGGTACCGACCACTCCCATTATAAGCCCTATGGCATAGTTGGGAGCCTCGGGAATAAAGCCGAGCCACATTACCAAATCGACCATATTACCTATTACCAATATATTGAGCAGTGTGCCGAGACCTATCTTCTCTTTGGCTGCTACGCCGACACAGAGAACGAGAAGTCCGACCACTATACTGGCCTGACCGTAGGAGATTATCGGAAATGTCTTGGATATTCCGTCGTGGAGAACTTCCCACGCGCCGAGACCGATATTGGCCTGATACACGGTGACAATACCGACGGCAATTATAAAAAAGCCCAGTATAAGTTTGCACAGCTTGGGAATCAAAACCTTCATCCCGTTTTTCACACTGTCCATCCCTTGGGCCTCCCCTTTCGTCAACTGACAGGAAATATTATACTAATTATTTGGCGTTTTGTCAACCTGTATTTTAAAATTCAAAGGTATTAAAAAAATAAATCCGGACGGTGTCCGGATTTAAAATTATGTATTCCTGTGCTTTTTCTTTAGAAACAGAGCAAAAGCCGACACAAGGAGAATTCCCTTGATTATACTGGATATGGATATGCTCCACCATATTCCGTTGAGCCCAAGCGCCGTCGCCGAAAGCAGCATGGCGGCAGGGATTCTCATGGCGGTAAACACTATACTAATCACCGACGGCGTCAATGTGTGACCAAAGCCTGAATAAGCTCCCGCCGTTATGATTTCCCAGCACATAAACAGCTGTGAAAATGCGAGAATTGTCAGATAGTCTGTTCCTTTGGGCAGTATCGCGGAGTCGGGTATGAACAACTTGAAAATCATTCCGCCGAACACCAGCAAAAGCATGGTGCAGAAAGCTCCCCAAACCGTGGCTATCAGCATGGACACTCTATATCCCTTTTTTGCTCTTTTAAAGTTGCCTGCTCCGAAGTTTTGAGCGATAAAGCTGTTTACCGCTACGGCAAAGCCGTCGGCCATCATCCACGACACCGATTCTATCTGGCTGCCCACCTTCTGAACCGCCACGGCGTCGTCCCCCCAGCTCGCTATAAGTCTGGCTATTATCATGGATATCATGGGAAAAAGACAGCTCTGCGCAGCCGAAGGTATTCCCAGCTTTATTATCGCCTTCCACACTCCCCATTCGGGCTTTCCGAAAAGCTTTATGTGTTTAAATAGGTGATCGTCCCTCTTCATGTATATGCCGAACAGAACCGTAACCACCACCTGTGCTAAAACCGTGGCCCATGCGGCTCCTGCCACGCCCATTACAGGGAACGGACCTATTCCGAAAATGAGCACGGGGTCAAGAATTATGTTGAACACAAGTCCCGTAGTCATAGCCACAAAGGGCGTCTTGCTGTTTCCTGTTGTTGTTATTATAGATGTCAGTATCTGATTCATGAAAGAGGAAAACATGCCGATTCCCACTATCCAGAGATATGTTACGGCGTCGTTTACCACCTGCTGACTGTTGAGCTGAAAAAACGCGATTAACTGTTTTGAAAAACAAACTATAATCAGAGTATATATAAGGGCAAAAAATGTGCCCATCTGAAGGGATGCTTTGGTATATCTCGCAGCCTCCTTTACATCTCCCGCGCCGAGTTTCTGTGCGGTATACACCTGACCTCCCATTCTTGCGAGAGTGACAAGACCTGTTGAAAGCCACATAAACATTCCCGCCGCTCCCACGGCCGCCACTGCGTCGGCTCCGACTCTGCCTACCCAAATCATATCAACCATGTTATAGGCCATCTGAATAAGAGATGTACCCATTATGGGCAGAGCCAGCTTCGTCAGCGGTCCCGCTATGCTGCCGCTGAGCAAATCGATTCTTTTTGACATTGCATTACCTCCCGTTTCAAAACATTTTTATACACGGTACAATTATAGCAGAATAATTTTATTTTGAAAAGTGATATTTAATTTTTTACATATCATATGTAAATCTGTACATATCGACTTTTTTCGCCGGCATTAAAAATATTACAAACAAATATTGTATTATTTTATTCGGTGTGATATAATTTTTAAGTTAAGGACATTCCCTTGTTTTGATAAGGAGATTATATAATGAAAGCAGAAAACATAAGAAATGTGGCCATTATAGCTCATGTCGACCACGGTAAGACAACTCTCGTCGACCAGATGCTCAAACAGGGCGGAGTTTTCCGTGAAAACCAGGCATCCCCCGACAGAGTCATGGACAGCAATGACCTTGAGCGTGAAAAAGGCATAACAATTCTGGCAAAAAACACATCTATCGTCTACAAGGATACAAAGATAAACATTGTAGACACCCCCGGCCATGCCGACTTTGCCGGCGAGGTCGAGCGAATACTCAAAATGGTCAACGGCGTAATACTTTTGGTGGACTCCTTTGAGGGCACCATGCCTCAGACCCGTTTTGTACTCCAAAAGGCTTTGGAGCTGGGACACAAAGTGATAATCGTCGTCAATAAAATCGACCGTCCCGACGCCCGCCTTGAGGAAGTCACCGATGAAGCCCTCGAGCTTCTCATGGATTTGGACGCCACCGACGAGCAGCTCGACAGCCCCATACTCTACTGCTCGGGCCGTGACGGCACAGCATCTAAGGACATAAATGTCAAGGGCACCGACCTCGTCCCCCTTTTCGAGACCATTCTTGAACACATCCCCGCTCCGGAATGTGACGACAAAGGTGAGCTTCAGCTCCTTGTATCATCGGTGGACTACAACGACTATGTAGGCAGAATAGGCATAGGCCGTATCGAAAGAGGCTCCATAAAGGTTGGTCAGGAGGTCTTTGTATCCAACTACAACGATCACGAAGTGGGGTATAAGAGCAAGATAGTATCTCTGTTCTCGATAGAGGGTCTCAAGAGGATTCCCGTCGAAATCGCTTATGCGGGAGATATCGTCTGCTTCTCGGGTATTGAGGAGATATTCATCGGCGACACGGTTACATCCCTCGCCCAGCCCGAGCCCCTTCCCTTTGTAAAAATATCCGAGCCCACCGTCGAGATGACCTTCTCTGTCAACGACAGCCCCCTCGCAGGCCGTGAGGGCAAGTTTGTCACCTCGAGACAGCTCCGCACAAGGCTTTTCAAGGAACTTCTCAAAGATCTCTCTCTCAAAGTATTTGAAACCGACAATACCGACTCCTTCCGCGTCCTCGGCAGAGGTGAAATGCACCTCTCTATTCTCATCGAGACCATGAGACGAGAGGGATTTGAATTCTCAGTATCCCCCCCAAGAGTTCTCTACAAGGAAAAGGACGGCAAAAAACTCGAGCCTGTCGAAAGACTTTTCATAGATGTGCCCGAAGAGCATGTAGGCGCCGTCATGGGCAAGCTCGGTGAGAGAAAGGCCATAATGACCCATATGGCTCCCCACGGCAGCCGCATGAGACTTGAGTTCTTCATCCCTGCAAGAGGTCTTTTCGGATACAGAAACGAATTTATGACCGACACCAAGGGCGAAGGAATACTCAACACGGTATTCTACGAGTATCAGGAATACAAGGGAGACATTCCCACAAGAAATACAGGTTCTCTTGTGGCCTTTGAGGCAGGTATCGCCACTGCCTACGGCATTTTCGGTGCTCAGGACAGAGGTCTCATGTTTATCGATCCCGGCACAGAGGTGTATGAGGGCATGATAATCGGCCAGAATCCCAAGGGCGACGACATGGCTGTCAATGTCTGCCGCAAAAAGCAGATGACAAACATGCGCGCCAGCGGCTCCGACGAAGCTTTGAGGCTTGTGCCCCCCAAGAGAATGAGCCTCGAGCAGTGCATCGAGTTCATGGCTCCCGATGAGCTTTTGGAGGTAACTCCCAAAAATCTCAGATTGAGAAAGCAGATTCTGAGCGGCAGCGAAAGGCTCAAACTCGCCAGCAAGAACAAAAACAAATAACTCTCCCCCCTTCGGCTTTTCCGAAGGGGTTTTGTTTTCTTGCAGAAGTGATACATTAGTAATAAAAAGGTATTTTACAAAAATGCCTATATTTTTTCCACCGAATATGATATAATGTTCAAATGTGGACAAGGGTCAATGCGGCCACTCTTGTTTCATATTTTTTCTACATATCCAGATATAATTCGAGCCGCAAATAAAGAGAAAATACAATTTAAGTCAGGAGAATAAAGAGATGGCACTTAACTTTCTCAAAAAACTTTTCGGAGACACCTCCGAAAAGGAAATCAAAAAACTTGAACCTATCATCAACGCCATAGAGGGCTATGCCGAAAGCTATGCCAAAATGTCCGATGAAGAACTCAAGGCAAAGACCGATTTTTTCAAAAGCGAGCTTGCCTCGGGTAAAACTTTGGATGACATTTTGCCCGACGCCTTCGCCGTCTGCCGTGAGGCAGCCAAGAGGGTCATCGGCCTTTACCCCTACCGCGTTCAGCTTATAGGCGGCGTCGTCCTTCATCAGGGCAGAATCGCCGAGATGAAGACCGGTGAAGGCAAAACCCTTGTAGCCGTACTTCCCTCATACCTCAACGCTCTTTCGGGCAAAGGCGTACACATAGTCACTACCAACGATTATTTGGCAAAGCGTGACAGCGAGTGGATGGGTAAAATACACCGTTTCCTCGGCCTGTCGGTAGGCGTCATAGTCCACGGTCTCACCGACTCAGAGCGCCGCGCAGCCTACGCCTGCGACATAACCTACGCCACCAACAACGAGCTGGGCTTTGACTATCTGAGAGACAACATGGCCATATACAAAGAGGACATGGTGCAGCGAGGACACAACTTTGCCATCGTCGATGAGGTCGACTCGATACTCATAGATGAGGCGAGAACTCCCCTTATCATATCGGGTCAGGGCGATAAGTCGACAGACCTCTATAAAAAGGCCGATGCCTTTGCCGCAAGACTCAAGGCCAAGGTGTTCACAAGCGTCGATGAAAAAGAGGAACAGGATGACATAGACGCCGACTACATCGTCGATGAAAAGGCCCGTACCGCCACTATCACCCCCAAGGGCGCCAAAAAGGCAGAGGAATACTTCGGAGTGGACAGCCTTTCCGACCCCGCCAACGCCACCCTGCTCCACCACATAAACCAAGCCATAAAAGCCCGCGGAATTATGAAGCGCGACATAGACTATGTGGTCAAGGACAATGAGATAATCATAGTTGACGAGTTCACAGGCCGTCTCATGTACGGCAGAAGATACTCCGAAGGTCTCCACCAGGCCATAGAGGCAAAGGAAAATGTAAAGGTCAACAGAGAGAGCAAGACCCTCGCCACCATCACCTTCCAGAACTTCTTCCGCCTCTACTCCAAGCTTTCGGGTATGACAGGTACCGCCGCAACAGAGGAAGAGGAATTCCGCCACATCTACAAACTCGATGTCATCGAGATTCCCACCAACAAACCCGTTATCAGAAAAGACCTTCCCGACACAATATACAAGACCGAAAATGCCAAGTTCAAGGCGGTCATCGACCGAATTGAAGAATGCCACAAGAGAGGACAGCCGGTTCTCGTCGGCACAATCAGCATTGAAAAGAGCGAAATTCTCTCCTCTATGCTTTCCAAGAGAGGTGTAAAGCACAATGTCCTCAACGCAAAGCAGCACGAAAAGGAAGCTCTCATAGTAGCCCAGGCAGGTCAGATAGGCGCCGTCACCATAGCCACCAACATGGCAGGACGCGGTACCGATATAGTGCTGGGCGGCAACGCCGAATATATGGCTAAAGCCGATATGGCAAAGATGGGATATTCTGAGGAGATAATAGACGAGGCCACAGGCTTTGCCGAAACCGACAATCAGGAGATAATCGACGCCAGAAAGGTCTTTGCCGACCTTCTTGCCAAGCACAAGGTACAGACCGATAAGGACGCCGAAGTAGTCAAACAGGCAGGCGGACTTTGCGTCATAGGCACCGAGCGCCATGAAAGCAGACGAATAGACAATCAGCTGAGAGGCCGTTCAGGCAGACAGGGCGACCCCGGCACAAGTATTTTCTACATCTCCCTTGAAGACGACCTCATGCGCCTGTTCGGCGGCGAGCGCGTCATGAACATGATGGATTCTCTCAAGATAGATGAGGACATGCCTTTGGATCAGAAAATACTTTCCACCGCTTTGGAAAACGCCCAGAGCAAGGTGGAGGGCAGAAACTTCCAGTCGAGAAAATATGTCCTTGAATACGACAATGTATTAAACAGACAGAGAGAAATTATCTACGGTCAGCGTCAGAATGTCTTAAACGGCAAGGATATCAAGGACTCCATACTGACCATGATAGGCGAATATGTTGAAAACGGTGTAAACGCCTTCGCGGGCGAGAAAAACTATGTGGATATTCTCGATGTGCCCGAAATGCTCAAGAAGTTTGAAAAGCTCTTTATCGCCCCCGGCGAGGTCACCTTTACAAGAGAATATCTCGACTCCCACACCAAGGATGACATAATAAAAATGCTCAAGGAAAAGGCTTTTGCCTTCTATGAGCAGAAAGAGCAGAGAATCGGTTCCAGCATCATGCGAGAGCTTGAAAGAGTCGTGCTTCTCAAAACGGTCGACTCCAAATGGATGGATCACATCGACGCCATGCACGAACTCAGACGCGGCGTCGGCCTTGCGGCTTATGCCCAGACAGACCCTGTAATGGTATACAAACAGCAGGGCTTTGACATGTTCGACCAGATGGTTGCCGAGATCCGCGAAGACACCGCCCGCCTCGTCCTTTTGGCAGAGGTTGTCGGTAAGGACGCTCCCAAGCGTGAAAAGCTCATGAACCCCATAACGACTTCGGGCGGCGACGGCAGCGTATCAAATACCCCCGTCAAAAAAGGTGCCAAGGTGGGCAGAAACGATCCCTGCCCCTGCGGAAGCGGTCTCAAATACAAGAAGTGCTGCG
>CAJKFC010000093.1 GCA_905199135.1 uncultured Eubacteriales bacterium | reverse complement strand
CACTAACCATGACAAAAACCATGATTAAGAAGTCACTTAGAGCATACATCTCCGCCTTTATTTTAGTATATTGTGAAATACGCATAGAACATGGTGGACGCTCTTTGGGAGCCATCGGGATTTGACACGCCGATCTCTTTTCCCATTCTGTATTGGCCTTTGCCGAGAGCGCCGTAGAAGGTCTCCCAGTCGGTATGAATACTGTTTTCACCTTCGGATATTATTATCGCCTCCGATGTGAAGGCCATATTGCCCGATATAACCGGCTGAACGGCGGTATACTGTCCGTTCTCATACACTTCAAGGGTGTAGGCTTTGCCGGTGACAAACTCGCCGTCTATGGGGGAATAACTCAGATCAATTACAAAGTCCATCGATGTGTCGGTGACATTTGCAGCTCTTACCTCTATGTCGACAATCAGGGGGAAAATGTAGGACAGGTTCTGCTCGTACCATTTCTGGGGACTGCCGCCGCCGTAGGGAAGCCCCGTGATTTCGCTGGCAGCTTCTGCCAGAACATAATGCTCCAAAAAGTTATTGGATTCTCTTTCAAAGGCTGCAGCTGCATATTTTAAAGTATATGTACCCATATAGATGAGCTCACGGTACTGGTCTTTATGTTCCTCTATATAAGGCATATAGTAGCTGACAGGCGCAGGCTCGCATATTTCCTCCATAAGGGCGCCGATTATCGGTTCCCAATCTATATTGTTCTGGCGTATATATTGGGCATAACAGCTCATATGGTGAGAGATCACATAGTTTTGCAGATCCATGGCTTCTTCTGCAATATCTTCGGGAAACTTTTCTTCAATGGACGAGGTATAATGATTTCCGTCTTCGGGCTGCCAGAATTCCGTCAGCTTATATCCGCCTTCAGATGTGTCAAAGGTCAGGGCAATCGGCATGTGGAATCCGCCGACGGTGGAGATTTTATCTCCTTCTCTCTCAAAGCTTAAAGCGAGAGATATGGCGTATGCGGTGACGGTGTCCCCGTCGGTGTCGGTGAGCAGCACGGTATGACTTTCTGCATTGTATTCACCGTCCATGGCATAATCGCTGCTGCGGCTCAGCACGGCTTCTCTTATGGCTAAGTTCAAATCGTCGGGAATAGCGGGAGTTTCACCGAATACTGCACCGGAAATATAGGAGACCAGTGTGGGGCGGTTTTGTTCATACCATTCATACGGGTCGTCAGCTGTGTAGGGAATACCCAAAATTTCACACACAGCCTCGGCTAAAATATAGTCGTAGGGCTCCTCGACCGCATTGTTTTCAAACATCTCTCGGGCGTACTGAACGGTGTATCCGCCCATGTAAAGCATATTGAGATATTCTGTGGAATACGGCTCTTCGCTGCCGGGATAACGATATGATTCGGGGTCGGTGATTTTTGTCGCCGCCAAGAGGGAGTCGAGGGTGGGGCGGAAATCCACATTGTTTTGGGATATGAACTGTGCGTAGCACTCCTGATAGTTGCGGTGACCGCTTGATGCGTAGGAATCAGTCAGCTTATTGCGAATTTCCAACGGGAAAACCTCATTCAAATCGGTGCTGAAGGTTTCGGCATTCTGAGCCATCCAGTAGTCTGTAACCTCGTAGCCGCCCTTTGAAGTGTCAAAGGTGATGGCCATGGGACCCGAAAGGCAGAAGTTGCGTTCGATGATTCCGGAATTGAAAGCCACATCGAAATACTGGCACATACCTATGCTGTAAACTGTGAGCAGATTATCCTTCTTTTCTGTACCGAGCACATTGTGAGAGACTGTGGGAACGCCTGTTGCGGTAAAGACCTTTGATTGATTTTTGGCATAGTCGGCCGTGTATTCCAGCGTAGCCTTTTTAAGGGCGTCATACAAATCGGCGGGCACTGCTGCTGCGGTGGAAGAGCTGTACTTTGTGTCTATCAGGGAGCACAGGGCGGTGAACTTTTCATAGCTCGATGTCTCCGACCACAGGTCTGCGCCCACAACAGATTCGGTCTGTTCACGGGTACATTCCACATCACAGGTTTCAGAGCCGTCCTCTATGCGGAAAATGACTGAGTCGGCATTTTTAATGAGGGACAGCATAACCGCTCCGTTTTTTCTGAGGGGCACGGAGGTGTTGTAATCCATGTATTTTGAGCCTCCGGCAGAGGTGAAATTCACCGTGACGCCGTTTTCCGAAAGCTCAAAGTTTTTGTATTTCATATCCTCGGGGAAGGTGAGGGAGTATATGATGCCGCCGACCTTGCTGTTGTTTCCAACATATTCGGTGCGGTGCTTGTAGGGGGAGTTTTCGGGCACATCTGCCGTGGGATTGCTCAAAAGAAAGACTGCGGCTGCCGAAACGGCCAGCACAGCTATAATAACCGATATAACGGCGGGTTTTTTGTACTTCATAATGTTTACTATCCTTTCTTTTGCGCTTGCCTGACCAAAGGAAAGGGGAGAGGGGGCGGAAAGGGCAAGTATCGAAAGAGAATAGCTCTTCTTTATGCCGTCGCCCATCTTCCTTATAACAGCCTCGTCACAGGACATTTCCATGTCTCTCGAAAAGAGACAGTAGGCCAGCCAGACAAGGGGGTTGAACCAGTGTATGCACAGGGCAAAATAGAAAATCAGCTTGCTTATGTAGTCGTACCTTTTTATGTGAGTCTGTTCGTGCAGCAGGACATATTCCTTTTCGTCGCCCTCAAGTCCTTCGGGAAGGCAGATGACGGGGCGGAAAAATCCCATCACAAAGGCGGCCGAGAGATCGGGGCATATAAGGGTGTCTCCGATTTTTTTCGAACAGGCTTTTACAGAGCGGTAGAGCTTGAAGTATGAGACAGCAAGGCGCAAAAGCATTGCTGCCGCTCCTAAAATCCATATCGCCGCCAGAATATAGGGCAGGACGGAGAAAAAATCGAAGGTCTGCGCAGTCTCTGAAACGGGGATATCCACAGGGGTGGGGGTAATCTGAGATGGGAAAATGGGGGGATTTACCACCGCCGTACCTCCCGTCACCGGATAGCTGACAAAGCCCTTTTGACTGGTGGCTCCTATCGCCTTGAAGGCCGAAACGGAAGATGTGAAGGATATGGGACACAAAAGGCGGAAAAGAGGTATGAACCAAAGAAAAAATGAAAATTTCTTGGGTGCCTTTTGCATAAGAAATCTCAGAGCAAGCACCCACAATATGACATATGAGGCGCTTATGCTCATGTTTAAAAGAGTTTTCAGCATTTTTATCCCTCGCTTTCTTCGATGAGCCTTTTAAGGGCGTCGATGTCCTCTTTGGAGAGCTTTTGACGGGAGGTAAAGGCGGCCAGAAATGCAGGCAGAGAGCCTCCGAAAGACTCCTTTACAAAGCCTGTACTGCGGTTTTCATAGTATTCTTCCTCCGACATGAGAGAGGTGACGATGCCCCCCTCATTTTTGAAAAGTCCTTTTTCTGAAAGTCTTTTTAAAACGGTGTATGTAGTCGATTTTTTCCACCGGAATTTTTCAAGGCACAGCTCGGTCAGCTCTTTTGTGCTTATGGGCTCTCTCTGCCACACAAGCTCGGCAAAACGGCTTTCCGACGCGCCCATCGATATATCTCTCATAATATTAACCTCCTCAGTCTACATAATGTAGAATTGCTTTACGACTATATTCTACACCATGTAGACTGAAATGTCAAGAGAAAAAGCGGCATTTGCCGCTTTTTCTTTTTGGTTATTTTATGCTGTCTACCGCCTTTTGGGCAAAGCTGTTGTCGACGAGATTTTCAAAATCGGCTTTCTCACTGAGCTCGCCTGCGTTTTCCATGACGGTCTGAAGGCGGTCAAAGGCCTCCTGCTTCATGACGGGCGTAGTATTCCAGGCGTCGATCTCCTTGTATCTCTCGGCCACCTTTTCCAAAATCGCGATATCTGTGTCGGGGAAGTAGGGCTCCATGTATTTGGCGATTTCGGCAGGGTCATTTTCTGCTATCCATTTCTGTCCCTTGTATACGGCGTTGGTAAAGCTCTGGATTATCTCGGGGTTTTTCTCCATGTATTCCTTGGAGCAGAAATAGGCGGTATAGGGTATTTCGCCGCTGTCCTCGCCTATGGAGGTCAGAATATAGCCTTTGCCCTCCTGTTCGACGATGGATGCCGTCGGCTCAAACAGAGCAACATAGTCGCCCTGACCTGCCGTAAAGGCGCCCGCCATCAGGGCAAACTGTACGCTTGTGTCGATGGCCACATCTTCCTTGGGGTCGACTCCGTTCTGAGAAAGGACATATTCCAGTGTCATCTCGGGCACGCCGCCCTTTCTTCCGCCGATTATGTCGGAGCCTATGACATCACTCCATTCAAAGTCCTCTATGTCCTCGCGTCCTACAAGGAACGAGCCGTCGCGCTTTGTCAGCTGAGCAAAAACCTTGGCGTAGTTTTCCTTGCCCTGGTTGTAGAGGTAGATGCAGGCCTCAGGGCCGGCAAGACCTATCTCCGCCTCTTCTGCCACGACAGAAGTCATGACCTTGTCGGCGCCCTGACCGCTGATGAGCTCGATGTCGAGGCCTTCTTCCTCAAAAAATCCAAGCTCTAAAGCCACATACTGGGGGGCGTAGAACACCGAACGGGTGACCTCGCTCAAGGTCAGCTTTGTCAGCTCTTTTTCCTCATTGGTTAGAGCGGCCGTTGTGCTCTCGCTTTCGGAAGGAGTCGTCGTCTCTTCCTTTTCGGTGACGGTGCAGCCTGCCATAAGAGAAAATCCCAAGGCAAGGCACAGCGCGAGTGAAACTATTCTTTTCATCTGTTACCTCCGTCTGTAAGACCTTTTTTGATGAATATGTTTTCTATCCATACTATGAAAAGATACATAAAAGTTGCAAGCAGGGCGAGAATAAATACATTCGCCATGACGAGGTCCAGCTGAAATACCTGGCTGCCGTATACTATCAGATATCCGAGACCGGCCTTTGAAACGAGAAATTCGCCGACGATTACGCCGACCCACGACATGCTGACGCTTACCTTAAATGAAGATATGACTGTGGCAAAATTAGATGGCAGCACGATTTTGGAGAAAATCTGCATTTTGCTGCCGCCGAAGGAGCGCACCAGCTTTATCTTGTCCTCGTCGGTGGCCATAAAGCCGTTTAAAACCTCCATTATGGTGACGACGAGGGAAATGGTGACTGTGATGAGGATTATCGCCTCGGCTCCCGCGCCTACCCATACTATGAAGATAGGCCCCAAAGCTATTTTGGGCAGGCTGCCGAAAACCACAAGATAGGGCTCCAAGACCTTGCACCAAAAGGGTGAAAACCAAAGAAGAGAGGCGATGAACACCCCTAAAACAGTGCCGATGACAAAGCCCGCCACTACCTCGGCGGAGGTGACTGCTATGTGAGTGAAGAGCTCTCCCGTTGAGGCCAGGCGGCATATGACACCCCATACCTTCGAGGGTGAGGACATGATGAATGTGTCTATGAGACCTATACGGGCGGAAAACTCCCAGAGGGCTATAAACAGGACAAATATTCCGATTTTTGAAAGATTTATCCCCAGCTTCTGTCTTTTTTGCTGTTTAAGCCACTCTCTGCGCTCTTTGGACACATTTTCAGATGTGGACATCTATATCCCTCCTTATCCTGTTGAAGTATTCACCGAAAAGTCTGTCGTCACGCCTTTCGAGAGGGGTGAGGTTTTTGTCAAATTCCATCTTGTGTATGCTCTTTATGGTGGACGGTCTGCCCGTGAGCACTATGACCCTGTCGGACATGCTGACCGATTCCGATATATCGTGGGTCACCATGAGAGCCGTCTTGCCCTCTCTTTTGATTATCGAGTGTATGTCCTGGGATACAGCCAGCCTCGTCTGATAGTCGAGAGCTGAAAAGGCTTCGTCCAAAAGCAGAATATCGGGTCTTATGACAAGGGTGCGTATCAGGGCGCACCTCTGGCGCATACCGCCCGAAAGCTGCCTGGGATATTTGTTTTTAAACTGCTTGAGACCGTATGTGTCCAAAAGCTCATCGGCATATATCATGTTGTCTATGGTTTTTATCTTCTTTATCTCGAGACCCAAAAGCACATTTTGCCATATCGTTCGGAATGGCAGAAGACTGTCCTTCTGAGGCATATAGCCTATGTTGGCCCCCTGAAGAGCTACATTTTTGCCGTTGACATACACTTCGCCCGATGTGGGGGTAATGAGCCCCGCTATTATCGAGAGCAGAGTGGATTTTCCGCAGCCCGAAGGGCCTATAAGGCTTACAAATTCCTTTGGGGCTATTTCAAAGGATATGTCTTTTATCGCCTCGGTCTCGCCGTTTTTAGACTGGTATTTCATGTATATATTTTTGCACGACACAATTTCGTCGATCAAATGCAACACCTCCCGTAAACCATATTATGATTTGAAACGGCAAGGTGTGAAGGGGGAAAATATCAAAAAAATGTTGCATTCCAAAAGGGAATGAGTTAAAATATCTTTACCACTATTCAGGGAGAGAGACATGACGGCAGAGTATAATTTTTTGATGTTTATAAGGGAAAACATGACCTCGGAGTTTATGGACGGCTTTATGTCCTTTATATCCATGCTGGGAGACGGCGGGATGATATGGATAGTGCTGGGCATAGCTCTTCTGTGCTTCAAAAAGACGAGAATATGCGGAGTTTTTGTGCTTTTGAGTATGCTTCTGGGCTTTTTGATGGGAAATGTGGCGCTGAAAAATATTTTCGGAAGAATGAGACCCTATGATAAGTTCGGAGTGGACATAATAATTCCGCCCCTTTCAGACTATTCATTTCCATCGGGGCACACGCTGTCCTCCTTTGCGGCGGCTCTGGCGATATACAAGACCGACAAAAGATACGGCGCAGCAGCTCTGGTATTCGCGTCGCTTATGGCATTTTCAAGACTCTATCTGTTTGTGCACTATCCCACAGATATAGTCGGCGGAATAGCTCTCGCGTTTTTGTCCTCATATCTGGCCGAGAAAATCATGCAAAAAGTTCAAAAGACAAAAAATAAAACCGCCTGATACAGGCGGTTTTGTCATGGAGAGGAAGTTATTTTTCCGAATACTTGTCCAAAGCT